>CAYNSM010000072.1:0-8129 GCA_964400065.1 uncultured Planctomycetales bacterium | reverse complement strand
TAACAAAGAGCTCGATCTACACAAAAAAATTCTTGCTTAACTAGGGTCATTACAAAAACATGGATCAACGATTACAACACCGATTTCCCCCATCAGGCACTGATGTTTGCAACACCGAATGAGTTTTACAAAAACTGGATTAACAAAGAGCTCGATCTACACAAAAAAATTCTTGCTTAACTAGGGTCATTACAGTTTTTTTAGTACATTAAAGAACGAACTGGATTGTGAAGGTGTCTTTGAATCGACGGATAGGGCAAGAACCGAAATATTTAAGTATATTGAGATCTTTTACAATAGACAAAGAATTCATCAGTCCTTAAACTATTTAACGCCTGAGATGAAAGAAGTCTTAGCTGTCACTTAATTAAACCGTCCATCAAATCTGGGTCAGCTCACGGTGTCCCTATTTTCTCGTTTTTACTTCTAATTAATTTATTTTTCACTGATGTACATCCCGATATATTTTCTTGTCTTTAAATATAACTTTCGGAATTGAAATAATACCTTCTAATTGTTTTAATCCCCTAATTTCAATATTAAATGCTGTTCCTGGACTTGGCGTCAGAGTCTCAAAACGAATAGCAAAACCAATCCATTTACCTTTTGGTAGATCGAAATATTGACTGCTATTTCGCTCATATTTTTCCATCGCCCAGTCATAGCTATCTTTGCGAGAGCCCTGAATGAGAGATTCTACACCCCAATTCGGATTGGGTGCACCCACCTTCATTTCTGGCTTAATATATTTGCTAGCCTGGACTCTTTCCCCATCTTCCAACTGTAAGTAAACTTCAAGCGGATTAAAAACAATATTTTCTTCCTCGGCTCTCAGACAGAACTCTACATAGAAATAATCACCATAAACACGTTTATCGACATAAACACCTTTTTCGTCAAAATTGCCCCCTTCATGATTTAAAAAACCGCTCTTTACATATTTTGCGTTAACGGGAGCACTAGTTCCGGTTATCGGTACATACGGCCATACCAATAGACCGTCTCGAGATAACTGAGCATTGTCAGGTTTTATATAAACCCTAATATTTTCTAATTGAAGTTTAACTACTCCGTTGGGCCAATTTTCGTAAATGCCTCCATCATCTACAGATTTGCTGACATAAAAATCATTTATACCAGCACAACCCAAAAGGAATAAAGAAAAAACAACAATTAAACTATTGATTTTCATTTAAATGATCTTCCCTCAAGATTATTGTTTTTCCCAAGCATTTATACTGACCCCAGTTAACAAAATTGACCAAATTGTGTAGAATTGAGTTCCAACAAAAGGAGCCAATTCTTATGAAAAAACGTCAATGGACCAACCAACAAAAAGCTCAAATCATTCTTGAAGGCTTAAGTGGTCAAATTGAAATCTCAAAACTTTGCAACAAATATGAAATCGCTCAAACCCAGTATTACAAATGGCGCGACTTATTCCTTAAAGAATGCCACACGACCTTTGAAGTCAAAAAACAGTCCCAAAAAGAACAGCGTCTTGAAAATGAGAACTCCAAACTTAAACGAATCATCGGCGACTTAACCATCGAACTAAAAAAAAACGATTACGAGCTATGAAACGACGCCGCTCACTCAAACGCATCGACACTAGCACAGACGCTTTATATAAAATAAACAATCACTAGAATTTACAAAACAATTCTTGTCATTGGCCGACCCCGACGCCGCGGAACATATCGTCCCTTTGCTCGAACAAGCCGGCGAACAAATTTCCGGTCTCCTTGCGGCTCTTTCAAATCATTAAAAAGCTTTTCCTCTCCTGCGTTAAAATTTGCAAGAAAACTCTCATAACTCCTGCGGCGATCTTCTCCAACGCCAAATCCCTCAAAATACGGATTTTGGTCCGTGACTTCATCGATTATACCTCGACAATAAAACGCTGCACTACTATAGCCAAAGTCCGCCGCTTTTTGAACGATTTTCGCTCTGACCGGATTTCTCTCAATATACCGACCACAAGCTAACAAGTATTTTTCCTTCTGCACTGGCTGCATTTTATATCGACCTTGCCACAAATAACCACACGTCCTATATGTTTTATGATAATAATGCGTATAGGATCGACTCAAGCCCGCCATTAACTTCGAGAGATTTTCCGGTTCGTTAATCTCCATCAACAAATGATAATGGTTTGGCATCAGTACCCAATGATAAACCTTAAATGAAAATCGCTTCTTATAATCAATAAGCATCCGAATAAAACATTGATAATCGGCTGCCTTATGATAAATCTCCTCCCGACGATGCCCTCGGCTGTAAACATGATAAAGCAACGAGCTTTGCAATTGATGAATCCGAGCGTATGTTGGCATATTTCCGATGTTTCATTGGGGTAGGATTTCTTTTATTACTGTTTACAAATTAACGGTTTATGTAAAGCGTCTGGCTTGGGTTGCCAGTTAAAAGTGTTGCATTAGACCTGAATCTACTGTCTGGCTTGGGTTCCACCTTTGCCTTTTGGCGGAGGTAGCTTTTTCATAGATGTTCCGATTTTTTCTTAAACTGATTCTTTAATTTAAATTCTATAGACTCATCCACAATACCCCAACCACTTTTAATCAAAGTTGCATTTAAAAATAACGCGAGCCCTTTTTTGGGGCTACCAAAACCATCCGCGACATTTAGAAAGCCTGAAAATTCAAGCGAATCCTTTTCGAAATGCTTTTGCCAAAATTTTGAGCTCTGCCCCCAAACATAGATGTAATAAGCGTTCTCATCTGACGCCAGCGAATCTTTCTCGCAAATAATTTTCTTGCCAACCAACAAGTCCTGCAAAAAAGTCCCTGCATTCTCCCTATTAATGCGAACCCCCAGCATTTTAATCGTATGCCCTTCTGACAACTGGATACTTCCGTCGGCATCGATCTTCTTTACTACATATGTCCTGTTCTCTTTTAAGTTTTTTTCTGAAGATAGCATACGTGCCTCCCCCAAGCAATTTTTGGCCAACAAAAAAAATGTCAATACTACAAAAAATAGTTTTTTAGCCATAATTTTACATTGAATTTAAGATTTTACTTAATTTGTTTGGGTCGGAGCATAAATCACAGTCTGGCTTGGGTTCCATAGCGAATGGATTTTTCTCATTTTAAACATCAACACAAACTATATGAATAATAAAAAATTATTCATAAATTTCTTTTGGCAAATTAAAATTTGGCTTTTCAACCCAAGGTCGGTATTCTTGCCAATAAATTAATTTTCCATCGCTGTTAAAAAACATCACTGTTCGAATTTTTGTAAATCCTTTGTTAAGATATTCCCATTCTTCAATTTGCCGACCATCTTTAAGCTTTGCGGTGCGGGTATATAAAGGATTACCGAACTGGCTCTTTACTTCAGCTTGAGTCATATATTTTGATATCGAATTTGGTTCAATCGTAGCGCAACCAACAAAAAAAGTGACAAATGTTCCAAATAAAAAATAATTCAAGAATCCTAGATTGCGAAATTTTAATCGGTATTTATTAAAAAAATCCATGATTATAATTTCTCTAAGCTATATTTGGTAAAAACTTTCCCTTTTTTGGCATCAATATCGACACTTATTCGCAAAATTCCTTTGCCCGAATCAATTCCTTCAGAAGGCAAAAACCATACAGACCAAACCAATATTTTTTCTCCAAAACCACTAGAAAGGCTTCCATCTTTTTTTAACGCTTTCTGCTCAAGCCTTATGTTCGGATGTTCCCAATCAATTTCATAAGGGTATTCATAGTTTTCGCTTTTGAGATGTTCAGTGGAAATTCGGCGTTCTTGATCATAAATAAATTCATATTTCTTATGCTGTCTATACTCCTTGGCGATTTTTATGGCGTCTTGTTCTGAGATTATTTCGTTCTTATATTTCGCCTTCAATTTGTCAGACTCCGTCTGCAATTCTTGAGAAATCTTACCAGTGAATGCCATATTTTTATCTTTCACTTTAGTAACACCTCCATAACTTAACGATGGGAAAAAAATCAAAATTAAAATAATTGTTAATAATTTATATAATCTCATATTTTTACTACTTAGAAAACCAATATTGACTGTTAGGCCCTGTACCATAAACTCCTGTCTGTCCGGCGGATTGTCTCGCCTGCCCGGAGAACTGTGAACAAAACATGCCTGTTTGACCGGTTAATGGCATCCCCCCAAAACGAACACCTTGTTGATCGTGAAGATTTGTTGCTAAACTTCGTGCTACACTCGTCAAACTAGACTTATGCTGAATTGTGGTAATTCGGTCTTTAGCTGAATAACCGCCAAAACTTTTAACAGTTCTAACACCTGGACCACTTAGATCGCCTGCATCCGGGTGACTATCTACCACTTGTCCATTTCCAGCTCCAATCCCAGTATGATTAAACGGGCCTGGGTCAAGGACAGCCATTCCAATACTATACACTTTACCAAGCCAACCACCACCTTCTTTTCCAATTCGTGGTCCAGCAAAAAACACTTGTGAATCTTCTGGAATATCCGCAGTTCCTGCCGGTTGATAATTCCAAGAGGCAGCAGTGCTTCCAAACGTAAATCCAACATTGTAAGCCAATCCACCTAAAGCACCATCACCAAACTCTCCACCACTCGCGACCGAACCAACACCTCCACCAACAATAGTCCCTAAACCAGCGAAACCCGTTACTGCTCCTGTTCCATAGCCGGCCCAACTTCCAGCGAGACCAGCAAGTGCTCCTGTACCAACATTTCCCCCACCCGCCGCTGCGCCAGCAGCCCCACCCAAAGTTCCTCCACCAATAGTACCCCAAAAATTACCAAAATAATTTCCTATCACTGCTCCACCAATGTATCCAACAGCAGCTCCTATTAATGCAGCTCCAATGTTCCCACCATTTAAACCCGTGTTAAGTGCATTGTAAGCTGCAAATCCCAACCATGGTTGCCCACTAAATACACCAACAACTGCACCGACAGCAGCAGCCAATGCAGTCTTCCAAAACTTCTTCCAAAAACTATGCCCGTCAGGATCAATCCTGTTGATCGGATTATTTCCGCAATAGGAATAACGATTGAGCGTCTGCGGATCACTTGGATTTTGAACAATCGTATCCGGAGTAATGAAGCGCCCGAGTGATGGGTCGTAATAACGGGCACCGAAATAAATCAAACCCGTTTCATCGTCGAGCTTCTTACCCGTAAACTGCTGTTTGGCCAGCCGGTTAATGTTTGTCAAAGATCCATCGTGTCGCGAAATCTTACCATACGGATCATATTCAATCAACTCCGAAACTGCCCCATTACTATCACTGATCACATTCGTACTGCCTAAATGATCGCCGTGATAATACAGCGGGCTGCCGCTAACCGTATCAACTGCGGCAATACGCTGACTTCCCAAAAAGATAAACGCCGTGCCCACATTGTCCGTCTGCTCGTACATTTCCCCAACGTACTTTGTGACAACCGGCGTTGTGCTGATCGTCTGTGTCCCGGTCAAAGCCCCAAACGCTCCCGACACGGAATTCGTCGTCACAAGATACGACGTCTTTTGCACGCGCCCACCGTCCCCGTCGTAAAGATAGGTGGCAATCAGGGTCGTGTTTTTCTTAACTTGCGACAAACGGTTTTCGCTGTCATAAAAATACTGGAACACCTCACCGGCTTTGGACTTGGTACTCATGTTGCCGTTAACGTCATACGTAATCGTCGTGCCGTTTGACAAAGACGTCACCGCGTGCGGACCGGCACCGACTTTGCTGTACGTATACGTTACCCCGTCTTTGGAAATAATATTTCCAATCTGGTCGTACGTGTAATTCTTGGTCCCATAGCCCACACCGGTTGCCTGCGACAAACGGTTTAAGGCATCGTACTTAAACGTCTGGCTGGCGCTGTTAACCGAGTCGACAATCGCACTGATGTTTCCAACCCCATCGTAGGTATAGCTAAAATTCTGTAACACGACCCCCTGCGCGTTAGTGGTTTTGGTATTTGTTAACCGTAGCATCGTCGGTGAATACGTGTACGTTGTCACAACCCCGTTGCCGTACTCGACTTTTGTCATCTGGCCTGTCGCATTGTAATCAACATTTTTAATATAAACCTGCCCCGCGCTGGCCGGAACCGTCGACGGCTCCAAAGGCGGTAGGGGTGCTGCAACAGCGCTCAAGGCCGGATTCGCTTCTTCGGTCCCTGTCCCGTTATTATATAAAGCCTTGACTTCATCGACGCTCAAAGGTTTTTTGTAATAACGAAAATCATCTATTTTTCCTTTAAAATATCGATTTGTATTTGCCGGATTGTCCGTCTGATTAAACGCTCCCATTTGATCAAAATTTAAGGGACCGGCCCAAGGATAATTGCACCATGCGCCATCAAAATTTCGCGCATCATAAAGAAGATCCTGCACAACACCGTTAAGATAAATCTTTAAACTCACACCATTTTGTACAATAGCCACATGCACCCACTGGCCAATCGGTGCACTAGCATAAGGCGTTTGGGCCAAAAGCGCTGTTCCGGCCCCGGAAAGTTGAAACGATATAGACTGGTTATATTCATACCAGCCAAACGAAAAGTATCCGCCCGTCCCCGCAAAACTTATCAACATGCCGTTTGCCTCAGGCTTAACCCACAAGCTAAAAGAACCAACACTGTCATTGCGAATGTCCGCCCAAAGGTTGCTTATGTCAACAATCTGGTTGACACCATTCAAGCTCAAAGCCGAATTTATCTTCCCCGGTGCAGACAGTATATTCGTATTATGTGTTGCCACACCATCATTATACCCGACTGTTTCATCAAGAATAATCGTATTGGCGGCATTATCATTGAGTTTATATTGTGTAAAAGACGAGCTCATATACCGGGTCATTGTCACCTCAGGCGGAGGTGTGTTGCTGACAACGGGGTTTTCGGCCTCCGTTCCCAACCCATTATTATAAATACCCCAAACCTCCTGCGGAACAAGCGCCTTGTTCGAGTAATACCTCACATCGTCGATGCTTCCCTTAAAAAAACCACTGTTACTTGCCGGATTTGTCGTCGCGTTGTATGCGCCCATGCGCCCATAATTTAAACCGCTCGGGTTATAACCAAACCATGCCCCTTTATTCATCTCATTCCAATAAAACAACGGCTGTTCGACACCGTTAATATAAATCTTTAAGTTCACACCATCTTGGACAAGTGCCACATGAATCCAATTGCCCGCAAGCGCACTATCCGTTGGCGTCGTGCACGCGATCGGCGTTCCCGCGCCGGAGATAGCAAACGACAACGATTGATTAAATTCATACCAACCGATCGAAAAATATCCGCCCGGCCCAGCAAAAGACAATAGAGAACTGCCTCCATCAGGTTTGATCCACATCGAAAAACTGCCCTTATTGTCATATCGAATTTTGTTAAGCAACGCGTCCATGTTAACGTAATTGCTGCTACCGTTAAAATTAAACGCACTATTAACTTTTCCGGACTTGCTTAAGTCAGACGTATTAACGAAAGCGGATACATTCGTCCTGCTCGTCCCATTATCGGTCACGGTTGTTGTCGATGTATTGTCGTTTAACCGATATTGACTAAAGGCTGAGGCCATATAAACCGTTTCACTCCCATCCGGATTCGGCATGACTGTCGTTTGAAGAACCTGAAAAACAGAATTGACTTGCCCGGACTGATTGTAGGTATACCCGACTTTGCTGCTTGTCGGATACTGTAAAGTCACAAGCCGATCGACAGAATCATACGTGCGGTTAACAAAAAAATTCGTCGCGCCAATAGCCTTAATCGACTGCAGTTCACGACCTAACGAATCATACCCAAAACTCGTATTGCCCCCGCCGTAAGCAGCTTTGGTCAAACGTCCTTTTGTGTTTTGAGCGTTAAGATCGTCGTAAGTGTAATTGACCGTCAAGACACTCAAATCCGTCTTGCTCTTAAGACGATTAATCTGGTCATACGTAAAATTAATTTTCTTTCCCTTGGCATCTTGTTGCCAAAGCAAATTGCCCTCGACGTCGTAACCATACTTCCACGTTCCCATGTCGGGATCCGTCATCTGAATTTTGCGGCCTAAGGTGTCGTAGCTGATCGTCGTGATATTGCCTTTGGCATCCTGTGTCTTTATCAAATTTCCCTTAGGATCATACGTATAAAGG
>CAYNSM010000071.1:0-8169 GCA_964400065.1 uncultured Planctomycetales bacterium | reverse complement strand
GAATTTTAAGAGACTCATACTAGCATTCTTTGTCCGTTTTCTCAATCGCAATTTTGTGGATTCCCGCTTTCGCGGGAATGACAAAATCTTCGCGGGGATGACAAAAGAGGGCGTGTCATCATTAAATTTCTCCCCATCTGATCCAGCATGTAGGGAGTGAGATAAAAATAACTACAAAATTCCAATTCCCCGCAAATAAGCATTGCGTTATGTCTGCTCTTTTGGCACGTTTATATTTTGTCGTCGGAAATATTTATTATTTCACAAAAATCATGACTTTCTAATTGTTCACGGCCGTGAACAATTGGGGCTTTCGATAAACTTTTACAAATCTTTCCCCTTTAATCGGCCGGCTTAGCTTTCAAATATTCCAGCCACGCCTTTATCTTTTTTTCATACCCTAAATCACCAGGGACATAATAGGTCTCCTTTTGCGGCATATAATCTTGCTCGACGTAATGATCTTTATAATCGTGGGCGTATTTGTAATCCTGCCCGCGGCCTAAAGTTTTGGCACCCGAATAAGATCCATCTTTAAGCGCAATTGGAACTTCACGAATCTTATTTTCCTTAACGTCGACCAAAGCTTTGTCGATGCCTAAATATGCCGCATTCGATTTTGGCGCGCAGGCAACGTACACCGCCGCTTGCGCAAGCGGAATGCGAGCCTCGGGCAAACCGACAAATTCCGAAACTTGCATCGCCGCATTAGCTAAAACCAAAGCCTGCGGATCTGCCAACCCCACATCTTCACTGGCACAAATACAAATCCGCCGTGCAATAAAACGCAAATCCTCACCGGCATAAATCATTTTGGCCAGCCAATAAAGTGTCGCATCCGGATCCGAACCGCGCATCGACTTGATAAATGCCGAAATCGTATCATAATGCCCGTCGCCATCGCGGTCATAATTGACCTGTTTCTTTTGTATCGACTCCTCTGCGACTTGCAAAGTCAAATGAACAATCCCACCCGCATCTGGCTTGGTCGTCAAAACGCCAACTTCCAGCGCATTGAGTGCTTTGCGGGCGTCTCCGTCACAGATTTCTGACAAAAATTTAATTGCCTTTTCTTCCACCTTAAGATTTATTTTTCCTAAGCCGCGCTCTTGATCGATGATACAGCGTTTTAAAAGAGCCGCAATCTCGTCGGGCAAAAGACTTTTTAATTCAAATACCAGCGAGCGCGACAATAAAGGACTGACCAGAGTAAAAAATGGATTAAAAACTGTGGCGCCAATAAGAATAATACTGCCGTCTTCCAAATCCGGCATCAGAACATCCTGCTGGGCTTTGTTGAAACGATGAATTTCGTCAATAAAAAGAATAGTGCGCCGACCCGACGTCGCACGGCGATTTTGCGCGCCGGCCAAAATCTTGCGCATTTCCTCAACGTTGGAAGTCACAGCATTAATTTTTTCAAAAACGGCCGATGTCGCTTTGCTGATACACAAAGCGAGTGTCGTTTTGCCACAGCCGGGAGGCCCGTAAAAAACAAGAGAACTTAACCGGTCGGCCTCAATTGCGCGGGTCAAAAGCTTGCCTTCACCTAGAATATGCGTTTGCCCGACGTATTCTTTAAGCGTTTGCGGACGCATACGAACACTTAAGGGCGAACTTTTTAAATTTTCTTGTTCTTGGATTTCGGAAAACATCGTAGGGTCAAAGTTGGAAAATTTTGTTTTCATAAACCCGGACTTTGCATTTGCCTCGCCCCCGCGAGGCCAAGCAAAATTTGGGATAAAAGAAGACGTCCCCACCTGTGCCGTCGCGTTAGCTTGAGTGAACCAGTCACTCAAAGTGGGCTCCACTCCGATAATCCACGGACCACCAGAAGTTTAGGATCCCTTTTTATAAGTATTGGTTCTTTTTGCGTGGCGCTAACGAACACTGCAGGGACAAAAGGAGTATACCACAATTTTAAAAATTCTTTTCAAACGGAGATTAACGGATCGCTGCACTCAAATCCTGGCGCAAGCGCTGCAGAATCTTTTCGTGAATCGGAGCAATTTCGCTCTCGGTCAAAGTTTTTTCTAAAGATTGGTACGTCAAAGAAAAAACGAGGCCTTTTTTCCCAGCGGCAATCTTTTCGCCTAAATATTGCTCCAAAAAATTAATCGCAACCAAATAGCCCTCGCCAATTTCGCGCACCAAAGTTTCTACTTGCGCAAAGCTGATCTCTTGACTGACAGCCAAACTCACGTCACGGGTTATCGACGGGAATTCCGGCAAAGCCACAAAACGCTTGCTTTGCGGTTTAAGCTTATAAAGCGCCTCCAAACTCAACTGCGCAAAATAAACATCATCCGCCTTGATCTCCCAACTGCGCAAAATGTCCTTATTGACTTTTCCAAATGTCCCCACGGCTTCTTTGCCAATAAAAACCTCAGCGCTTTGTTCTGTACTATAAATATCTGTTTTTTGAAAAGTCGTTTTCAAAGATTCAAGCCCCAAAGCTTCCAGCATACGAAACACAATGCCCTTAAGATCATAAAAATCGACTGGCTCTTTTTTGTTCGTCTGCCAAGTTGCGGACCGCTGGCCAGAAAGAACAACTCCCAAAACTTCCTGTTCCCCGTCGGACGGATAGATTTTTCCAATTTCAAACAAACGCAAATTCTTTTGGCCGCGGTTAAAATTAAGTCCGACTACCGCAAGCAAACTCACCAAAAGCGAAGGGCGCAAAATTTCCTGATCCAAACTCAAAGGATTTTTGACACGCACTGCGGACAAATCAGAAAGTTTCGTCTTGCTTATAACGCCAGCGCTGACTAAAGGATAACTAATCAGCTCATCCAATCCTTGACCGGTCAAAATCCGCCGCAGTTTGCGTTTTAAAATAAATTGCGGCGAAGAGACAATGGCTGAAGGCTTTATTTGGGGCAAACTCGACGGCAAACGATCATACCCAATAATGCGGCTGACTTCTTCCGAAAGATCAATCGCAGCTTTAATGTCACTGCGAAAACTCGGCGCGCTTACGGTTAACCGATCTTTGTTGCCGCTGACTTTAAATTCCAGCTTCGTCAAAATTCTTTTAATTTGCAACGCCGGAATATCCGCCCCTAAAAATCTGCTCATTTCTTTTGCATCGATAACAAAGTTTTTTGCAACAGCCGCTTTTTTAAAAACAAGATCGCGATAACTGACCACACGTCCGCCGGCTGACTGCAAAATACGGCTTAGGGCAGTTTTTGCGCCGCGGTCAACACCACAAAAGTCTACGCCACGTTCAAAACGATACGCACTGTCGCTGGTCAACCCCAAGGCCCGTCCCGCGCGACGGATCAAAACCGGATCAAAATACGCGCTCTCAAGCAAAATTCTTTTTGTTTGCGCAGTAACTTGAGTCGCCGCCCCACCCATAATGCCAGCAATCGCAACTGGCCTTTCTACATCGGCAATAACCAAAATCGATGGGTTAAGCTCGCGCTCAACCCCGTCTAAAGTCACAATTTTTTCTCCCACCTTGGCCCGTCGGACAATAATTTTTCCGCCGATCAATTTATCAAAATCAAATGCATGCAGCGGCTGGCCGTTTTCAAAAAGACCAAAATTTGTTATGTCGACAACATTGTTTATTGGCCGCAGACCCATAGACTGCAATCTTTGCTTGATAACAGACGAAGCCTCTTTAATGGAAATATTTTCAACAACCGCGCCGACATATCTTAAACAGCCGCTCTGGTCCTCGACGGAAATATCACACAAAGTTTTAGGAATTTTGACAGGTTTGCTTTTTATAGATTTAAGCGGCTTATTGACAATGGCACTGACCTCGCGCGCCAAACCAAAAGTGTTCAAACAGTCCGGACGATTAGGCGTAATTTCAATTTCAAAAACCTGATCCTCTCCGACGCTGTCAATACTTTTAACTTCGTGCCCGGCCATCGTCAAGCGCTGGCTAAGCTTTTCTGGTGAAAGCCCCTGAGCAACAAAATCTTTAAGCCAATTAAAAGAAAGTTTCATAAAAATCCGGGTTAAAACTGTTTTAAAAACCGAACATCGTTTTCTAAAAAAAGACGGATATCGTTTATCCCATACTTAAGCATCGCCATACGCTCAACGCCCATACCAAACGCCAATCCGGTATATTTTCCTTGTGGGTACTTGACCGCTTCAAAAACTTTAGGATTGACCATCCCGCAGCCCATAATTTCAAGCCATCCCTTGCGGCCGCAAACCGAACAGCCTTTACCCTCGCAAATATAGCAGGAAATATCGACTTCCGCCGACGGCTCGGTAAACGGAAAATAATGCGGCCGAAAACGCATCCTTGTCTTTTCGCCAAACAACCGCTGACAAAACGCGCTCAAAAGTCCTTTCAAATCCGAAAATTTGATATCCTCATCAACGAGCAACCCTTCAATCTGATGAAAAACAAAAGAGTGGCTCGCGTCAACCGCGTCGGGACGATAAACTTTTCCGGGAATAACAACAGCAAACGGAGGCTTAAACTGTTTCATCAGGCGAATCTGCACCGGCGAGGTTTGGCTGCGAAGCAAAAGGTGGCGTCCCTTTTGATCGGGGTCGAGCGTTTCTAAATAAAAGGTATCAAAAGAATCACGCGACGGATGATCAACAGGAATATTAAGGGCTGTAAAGTTATTAAATTCACTTTCGATTTCCGGGCCGTCCTGCACGACGAATCCTAAATGTTCAAACGTCGAACAAATCTCCTCGATTATCTGCGACAAAATATGCTCGCGCCCAAAGACCGGTGCAATGCCCGGCAAAGACACATCAAACGTTTGCGCTTTTTCAAATGAGCCGGCGTTTTCAAGCGATAGCTTTTTTTCATCCAAAGTCTGCGTGATCTTGTTTCGAAAATCATTGGCCAGTTTGCCGATCAAAGGTTTTTCTTCGCTGGGCAAAGACGACAAACTGGCATACACTTCTGTCAAAAATCCTTTGCGACCCAAAAACTTAATACGGGCCTCTTCAAGCGTTTTTAAATCTGCGCAGGCAAGAATTTCCTGACAAGCTTCTTGTGTAATTTTTTCAAAATCCCACTTCATGATTCTTTTCTTTCCTTATCTTTAAAAGGCACGACCAACCGCAAAACCAGCAAACATAATACAAGCCCAAGCATACTAAACGCAATATTTATCTTTACTTGACCCAAAGGATGGAAAAGCAAAAAACCTTTTTCAACAACTTTTATTTCAGCTGCCCGAATACAAAACTCACCACCAAATTCCGGGTCCGCATGATCAAAAATCCCCTTAACCTCAACAATGTCGCCACGATAACGATAATTCCCATGACGGGAAATATTTTTAGTCAACGCCAAAGGAACCCAAACGCCAACTGCGTTAAACTGATCTCGAAGATTAATCCACGCAAATGTTTTGCGCGGCAGAATGTCCCCAATCACCTCACCTTGCAATATCACCGTGCGTCCTTCATAAATCGACGAGCTTTCGACTAGGTCTTTGGTCGTGACCTCAAAAACACTCCGATCATCGACGATGCGCTCAAGAGCAAAGGCGGAACCTGCTGCTGCAAATAAAACCAACATCAAAATAATAACTTTTTTAAAGCTCATTTTCCTTTAACCATCGCATAAAAAAATCCGGCCAAAGCAAAGACTGAAATAAATTCCAACCGGCCAACCCACATTTGCAAAACGTACGTTATTTTTAAAACAGCAGGCATCATTGGAGTCGTAATCCCGCACGACAAACCAACGTTTCCCGCCGCTGAAACAGATTCAAAAATCGCCTCCATAAACGGATACCCATACATCATCCCAATGGCAGAACCAGCAAAAAAAAGCAACATATACGCAATGGTTATCAAAAGCGCGGATCGCATTTGCTTGTCGGTCAGAATGACATCTTTAATGTGATGAATTTTTTCAAAAAATACCGCAGCAGCAGGCGAAATATAGCTTTTCACATCATTTGTAAAAACTTTAAAAACAATGCCCAACCGCATCGCTTTAATTCCGCCCGTCGTCGAACTGACACAACCGCCTAAACCCATCGCCACAATAAGCGCAAACAAAGACAAACTTCCCCAGTCGCGTACAAACTCCGACGGATAAATTGTCTGAAAACCCGTTCCCGTATGCGCAGAAAGCAGGTGATAAAAACCTTTGCGAAACATCCCCAAAGGATTCCCATAAACATTAGTCTGAGCCAAACCAACGCCCACCAAAACAAATGTCATCATGATCGTACTAAACATAATGATGACTTCAAAATTTTTCCAAATTTCTTTTCGCTGACCCGTCCAGACAACATAATGAAGACGAAAGTTGATTGCCCCCAAAAGCATAATAACCAAAGTAACAATTTCAAATGCAGGGCTGTGATAATACATCATGTTTTGATCATGCGGGCCAAACCCGCCGGTATCAAACGCCGACATAAAAATACACACGCTATTATACAAAGCATTGCCCAAAGGCATCCCGTCATAAGCAATAGCCGCCGTCAAGGCAAGGCTTCCTAACACCAGATACGTAAGGCTCACGATCCAAATAAATCTCGCCGTATGACGAATATTCGGCAGCACGCGTTCATCGCGCGCTTCCCCAACATAAAGACGAAACATTCCCGGCACACCATTGACAAAAAAACTCAAAACGACAACCACAACCCCCTGCCCACCGATAAAAGCCAATAAATGCCGCCACAAATTATGCCCATAAGCCATATGACTTAAATCTTGCGCCAGTGTCAGCCCCGTCGTTGTAAGCCCGGACATCGCATCAAAATAAGCATCCAAAAAACATCCATAATGGCCGCTCATAAAAAGCGGGACGGCACCAAAAAACGCGCAGGCCAACCACGAGAGCGAAACAATAATCAATCCATGCGCCCATTTGGGAGCCACGCGCGTATAACAAAGAATATGCAAAATCAATCCAATCGACAAACAAAAGAAAAATCCGATCACTAAATCGCACAACGGCCCTAATTCTCCCAACGCAAAAGACAAAGCAATGGGAAATATCATAAAAATAGAAAACCCAATCAGGAGTTTTCCTAAATAATACGCAACGATCTGAAAATCTTTTGGCTGCGGGCGAAGAAGCATAAAATATTTTAATGCGTAAAGTAAATGGCCGTCCCCAATAAATAACCAATCGCAATCACCAGCAATGCAAAAGTGATCTCGACACTTATTCCTAAAACAATATTTTTTAGACGATGAAGCATAACGCTAAACTTCCAATCCCTTAAAGAAGCGACGTTTAAGAAACTTCGCCGATAAAATAATTGAGCAATTGTTTTTTGTGTTCAAGAAGAGTTAAGGCAATAACATAATCGTTAGGATGCAGAACTGTTTCACCTTTAGGGATAATGACTTCTTCGCCCCGCACGATAGAAACCAAAACAGATTGCGGAGGAAGCTGCAATTCCATGACTTTTTTGTTAACAACCGGCGCATTGTCCGGCAAATCGACCCGAATAAGAGCCAGCTTGCCTTTTTCGAAACTGTAGAGATTCATAAAATCCATAAACGAAGCTTCTTCTTCGATGATCTTTCCCAAAATCACCGTTGCTCCGACGGGAACATCAATGCCTAACTCATTAAAAGCTTTTTCATTTTCAGGATCATTGACGCGGGCGATCGTGCGGCTGACCTTAAACTGTTCTTTGGCAATCTGACAGCAAACAAAATTGTCCTCATCCTTACCCGTTGCCGCGACCAAAACGTCCGCGCGCTCAATTCCGGCCTGCTCCAAGACCATCGGGTCACACCCATCGCCGCAAATAACCAATGCGTCGATATTCGTCGCGATGTCTGCGGCGGCCTTCGGGTCTTTTTCAACGAGAATGACCGCATGCTGTTCTTTGCGCAAACGTTT
Source organism: uncultured Planctomycetales bacterium (assembly GCA_964400065.1). Lineage (GTDB taxonomy): Bacteria > Omnitrophota > Gorgyraeia > Zapsychrales > JANLHA01 > JADLGJ01. The sequence continues at coordinate 347 of CAYNSM010000071.1, read as the reverse complement.
GGCTAAAAAAATGCCAACCCGCCCGCCGCCAATAACCATAATCTGCATAATTTTTCTCGAATCGTCTTAAAATTACAATTTAAAAATCTTCTTAATCTTGTCGACCGATCGCATACGCACAACGCCTAAAACAATGTCGCCTTTGGCAACGACCGTTTTAGCGTCAGGAATCGAAACCCCTCCGACGGCATGCCGAATAGCTGTAATATTAAATTCGTGGGGCACCGACATTTCTTCGACGCGTTTACCCAAAAATTCCTGCGTGACCGGAAATTCCAAAACCCCTAGCTCGCTGGTTTCAATCAAATATCCCGACAACATTTTATCGGTGATTTTGTCGCGAATCA
>CAYNSM010000070.1:0-8624 GCA_964400065.1 uncultured Planctomycetales bacterium | reverse complement strand
TGCGAAAATACGACTGCACGCGCTTGCGCAAGCTGACAGCTTTGCCGATATAAATGATCTTTCCGTCGGCATTTTTCATCAGGTACACGCCGCTGGTTAACGAAAGCGCCTTTATTTTTGCCTGCAAATCTTTGTCCATAACGTTTCCATTTGCGAGATCCGCAACAAAAGCCCAGCCAACACATAAACCACAAGCCCCGCCATCCCGGCTATGGCCAGTTTAAAAATTTCCGGCACGTCCCAAAGCTTCATCATTTCCTGCAAAAGCCCAACGGCCAATCCCAGCGCAAGACTCGCGCCAATGATTTTAAGGACGCATTGCCAAAGATCCCCGCTAAATAAACCAATGCGTTTTTCAAGTAAATTGATAAGAACAAAAAAACCAACCACCGCCGAGATCGAACTGGCCAAAGCAATGCCGCCAATAGCCAAAGGCCTCATCAAAACCACATTTAGAACTCCATTGAGAACCAAAATTCCAGCCGCCACCTTAACCGGCGTACGCGTATCTTCCAGCGCATAAAAGGCTGTCGTCAGTATTTTTGACCCGCCAAAACTAAACAACCCGAAACTAAAAAACAAAAGCGACAAAGACGTAATGTTAGTTGAATACGCGTCAAATTCTCCACGTTCAAAAAGCACGCGCACCAAAGGCTGCGACAAAAGCACCAAAACAACACTCACCGGTAGCATTACAAAAAAAATATTTTCAAGAGAAAAAACCAAAGTCCGCTTAAACTTGTCCATTTCTTTTTGAACTACCATCGTCGACAAAGTCGGCAAGGCGGCTGTGGCCATCGCAAAACCAAAAACGCCCAAGGGCAATTGGATCAATTGATTCGAATAAAATATCGCCGAAATCCCTCCCGGCCCGACGATATGAGAAAGAGACGCGCAAATGGTGTCCACCACAAGATTAAGCTGATACACACCCGAACCAAAAAGCCGCGGCAAGAGAAGCTTTCCGCACTGTTTTGCACCGCTATGCGACAGCGATGGAGTTTGCCACGTCATCCCTTTTTTAAACATCGTTGGCATTTGTACCGCCAATTGCAAAACGCCGCCTACCAGAACACCGACGGCCAAACCATACGTCGGTTCAGACAAAAATTTCTGTGACAAAAATGCAGCGATGATGATGGCCACATTAAAAAGGCACGGGCTAAACGCTGCTGACACAAACGAACGGAATGTATACAAAACCGCCATACTCTGAGCGGTCAACCCAATAAAAATCAGATACGGAAACATCAGCCGCGTTAAATCCACCGCGAGTTTTACTTTTGCCGGATCAGACACAAACCCCGGGGCCATAAGCCGCACAATAAATGGGGCAAAAATCATTCCAAAGATTGTTATCGCGCTTAAAATCATCAGCGCCCAAAGCGAAATCACATTGACCAACCGCCAAAAATCTTTCGGATCATTTTTAACCTGATATTGCGACAAAACCGGCACCACCGCAGCATTGGCCGCCCCTTCACCAACCAAATCCCGAAAAAGATTAGGAATACGCAGCGCCAAAAAGAAAACATCCGCCCGCACCCCCGTTCCAAAATATCCAGCTAAGACAATATTTCTTAAAAAACCCAAAATCCGCGATGAAAATGTTCCAAGAGAGAGAATTGTAGCGGATTTAACGAGCAAATGATGTGAATCGGCAGGCTGCGAATTATTGTTTGACATCCCAAAACCTCTTTGCTATATTACACACTTTAGAAAATCAGAAAGGGGTGATTCCATTGCCACAACGTAGAACAGCGATTAAAGAATTACGTAAAAACCGCGCGCATCATCTTCACAATCAAGATATTAAGACGGACCTTAAAAAGACGATCAAAAATTTCCTGACCACTGTTGAAGCAAAAAATAAACCTGAAGCGCAAACTCAACTCAAAACGGTTTTTAAAAAGCTCGACAAGGCCGCCAAACGAAACGTGATGCACAAAAAAACTGCCAGCCGCCGCAAGTCCAAATTTAGCCGTCTTGCCTTAGCGATCAAGTAACACAATTCTAAAAAAATTTAGTGTAGGGAACGGTTTGAAGCCGTTCCCTACGCAAAAAGCCAAGCACACCTCTTATTTTCCAACTTTCCCTAAAATTGGGTCTTTAGAAATAATCGCTCCCGTACTGATATCAAACTTAATCCAACCACCGTCTATTCTTTGAAGAAAAAAATATTTTCCATCAATTTCCACAGATTTCACTTCACTATAACCTACAGCACTTCTTTCAACATTATCCTCATTTTCTGCAATTTCCAAAGTGGAATACTCCTTAATGACTTTCCCGTCATAATAAAAAGATATCCCGATATGATCTTTTTGAGGTGATCCGTTATGACCTGTAAGAACAACTAATGAACGTCCGTCATCTGATATAAAAAAATAACCGTATTTTTCGACTGTGTATAAAATCTCTTTTTTATTATCTTTTCTGTAAACGACCGTTTTGCCGGAAACCCCATAATCACTAGTTGGTGTACTGGAAAAACAGAATTGTTCATTTGCGGAACATTCTTCGATGACACTATTGGGAACCTGAAAATCCGCCGATACAGGCCAAGATCTGCCGATGACGAACAAAAAAATTAAAATGACTAAAACTTTTTTCATAAAGCCTAACACCGAATTAATAAAACTTTCCCAACAGCTTTCTCTAACTTTTCATCCCACCACTTAAATTCGCCAGCTTTACGACCACAAGTTCCACTGCCTGCTGAGGGTCCAGCTGCGAACGTTTAATATTCAAATCCGCCTGCTGCAAATCGCGCAAACCTTGTTCAAAATTTTGCGGCGAAATACGGCTGCGTTCATTGCCCCACGCCCAAACGACCCCGCCCATAATTTGCAGAGGATGCGCGCCATCGTCATAAAGCTGATTTAAACTCTGCAAGGCTTGGGCGCCATTGCCTGCGGTCATTTTTTTTGTCATATCAAAAACATTTTCTTTAACACTTTTGCGGCTTTCATGCACTTTGCAAAGAGAGCGGATCTGGACCCAAAGCTCATCTTTGGCAGGCAAAAGACCCGCATCTAAAATAACAACCGCATGGCTGGGCTTTGACAAAAGAAACTCAAGCACAATCGTTTTGCAATGCTCGTCGAGCTTTTCGGCTTCGTGAATATAAATGAGTCTTTCTTTAAAAATAGCCGGCAAGGCCAAGAGGGATTTTTTTAATTCCTTAACATCAAGCTTATGGGCATACAACGGTTGATAATCAAACTGCAGCGCGTCAGGATGGGCGACCCAGCGGGCTTTGATCTGGGCAATCTGGGCTTGTTTGTCGGCAGAATTTTCGCCGATAAAAAGATAGGTCATCGTTTACCAATCTTCGACGGTGCGCTCAACGATACGTTTGGCAAGATCCAAAAGAGCTTCTTCTAATGCGCCTGCTTCGGAGGTGATTTTAGGGCCAGCCAAAAAATAAGACGCTTCGCCGGTAAAGCTCGGTTCCTCCCAAAGGACTTCGCCTAAATGATTTGACATCGTCAGATGCACGGTAACCGAAATCCGATATTCCTGAACATCGTCATTGTCCGTGTAACGCAAAGCGCTGCGTTCATAACTGATCAATTCCGTCTTCAAAACCAAATCGGCGTTTTTTTCTTCGGCAATCCGCAAATTGCCATCGAACAAAAACTGGTTGACCAGCGCATCGTGCGCCTTGACTTCCAAAAGCGGGACATAAACATTGGGTTTTCCGGATTGAAAATCAATTTTATTAACAAACGGCACGACCGCAATCGTTTTAATATAGGCCGGCAAAGACGACCGCGTCGAATATCCGCACGACGGAAAAACAAGCAAAGCGCCCAAAACCATCAGAGAAATGATCTTTTTCATTTTTCTTCCAAAGTCCGCAAAGCCTGCATCGCTTTTTTGGCCCAAACGGTGTCAGAATAATTATCGACAATCATTGTGTAATAAGATTTTGCTGAATCGAACTTCTTTTGTTTTTCGTAAAAATGCGCAATCAAAAAATTGTTTTCGGCTTCTTTTTGGCGCAAAGCATTGATATGCTCTTTGGCCTCTTGCGAAAGATCAGCATCCGGGAATTTTTTCACAAAATCTTCAAATTCCTTTAAAGCCGTGCCCGTGACCTTTTGATTATACTGCGCCTTGGAAGAACGTTTCGCGTCGGACAAAGCAATTTGAAATTTTGCAGCCTTGGCCCACTCGCTGTCGGGATAATCATTGCGCGTCTTTTCAAATTCGTCGCGCGCTTCCTGATAAAGCTGCTTTCCCAGCAAATACAGCCCAATTTTATATTGCGACGGCGCGGCAAATTCGCCATACGGCGCATTTTTAATGACCGCCCGAAAAACTTCCACCACATCATACTCGCTGCCTGAAACCGCATCGACAAATTTGTTGCGTTTGTCTTTTCCCTCTAAAAGGGCATTGCCGATCCCATACTGGCGCTTAACAACTTCGGCCGAGCGCTCGCTGAAAGGATATTTGTCGATCACAATCTGATAACTTTTAAATGCGGCCATCCATTGGCCCTGGTCCTCTTGAATCAAAGATAAATAAAATTGCGCCTCCGCCGCTTCACGGGCACGCGGATAATTTTTGAGCAATTTTTGAAGCTCGTCAGTCGCTTTTTTATAATCTTTGGCTTTATAAAAATCGAGGGCAAACGCCAATTGCGCCTTAGGCGTATCTTTGAGAGTGTGCTTGGGATTGACAAATTTTCCGGTTTCTGGCGTCCAAACCCAAAACGCCTGACAGGGAATGACCCAAAAACCTAAGAATACAGTAATCAAAACTGATTTTTTAAACATGACGAATCCAAAATCTTTTGGTAGGTAACTTTGATCTTATTTAGGGCTCAATTTATCATAGTTGCCTAACTTTGTCAATTGACGACGGCGAAACATTTTCGTGCAGCCACAACCCCAACGCGACAACGGCACAATAATAACTAACGACACTGCAAATATTTACATCTTGAAAATAATAGTATGCCAACGGCAATTTTTGGAAAAGCGCCATAAACCAAACCATCAGATTAAGAACAAAGGCAATACAAGTCGCAAAAAAAGGAATGCCCCCACCGCACAAAAGCAGGCCAATTCCCAAAATGGTCGCCAGCGTACTTAAAGGAACGACAATCATGTTCGCCAAAAGCGACACCGGCGTTACGATTTCAAAATAATACGCCAGTAGCCCTGCAACACCCAAAGTAGCCGCCAGAGAAACAAAAAATGTTTCTAGGGCAAACTTAAAGACTTTCTGTGGGTACCGTTTTAAAAGCGGCTTTACGCTGGCCATCAGAAGCGGATAAAAAATGAGAATCGCGAGAACACTGATGAAAGAAAGCTGAAAACCGATGTCAAAAATATTTTGCGGGTCCAGAAGAAGGATTAAAAACGCGGCAAACGCCAACGAATTGATGCTGTGCGTTTCACGTTCAATGACAAAGCTACCCAAAAAGACAATTGACATAATTCCCGCCCGCACAACCGACGGGCTTGCCCCAGTCAACAGGACATACAAAGCAACAAAAAGTATCGTCAAGCCATACGTCAAAAACCCCACCGATGGGATCATTCGCAGCAACAAAAACAAGACCATCACAACAATCCCCACATTAAGCCCGCTAATCGCCAAAATATGCGCCGTACCAGTTTGCGCAAAAACTTCTTTTAATGTGGCAGGAATATTTAACCGTTCACCCAAAAGCATCGCCTGCATCAGCGAAGCCTCAGGCGGGCCCAAACTTTTGGCAAGCAAACAACTGGCAGAACTCCGGGCCCAATAAAGTTTACCCAAAAGCCAGTTGCCCTTGTCATGCGCCAAAAGCGCTACAGGGCTGTCCTTTTTGACGCTAAAGATATACAGAATTCCCTGGCGCTTCAAATATTGCCGATAGGAAAACTTTCGGTCCTGCGAAAACTCAAATGGATAATGTAATTTTCCCGTCAAGACCATCTCATCGCCATACTTAAGCGGCAAATCCTGAAACAAATTGACCAACACTTTTCCCGACACGCTTTGCCAATCATCTGTTTCCTTAATCTCACGTAAATTTAAAACAAAACTCAATCGCTTAGAATAACCGCTATGTTTTCCACGGACGTCTGCGTCAATAGTCCCCCGTAAAGCAATCTGGTCATAATGAGCCTTTTGCCGGTAAAAATAGATATGATCGTCGGCAAACAGCCAACGGGAATACGACCACAACCAGCCTAAAACTAAAAATTCAATTAAAATAAAAAAACAAAAAACTATTTTCCTTCGTCGGGAAAGATACGCACCAATCAAAATTAAAACGCCAAAAAGGGCCGTGTATTCTGCCGAGCTTCGACCAACCGGGGAAAGCAAAATTCCGGCGATAAAAAATACAGTCATCCACAAAAACGGCAAATGCCTTTTCACGGTGACGCCTTTTTTCGTGCAGGCATTTTAGGAGAGGTTGAAGAATAGTGTTTTTGGGTAAATTCAAAAAAGTGCCGGACAGCCGGAGATTTTTTGCAAAGTATCTCAAGCAAACTTCCGACGAGAATAACGGCCGCCAAAAAAAGCACAACCGCCCGCTCTTGCTGGGTGAGATTAAACATTATGCTCTCCTCATTTAGTAAAACAAGGCTGTTAATAGTGACGCTCTGGCGAGTTCCGCAGCCGAGCCGCTTACCTAAAAATCTTTTAACTTAAGAATTAGCGGCTCAAGCGAGGACTGTTTGAGCAAAGAGTGTCACTATTAACAGCCTCTCAAAATAACTCCCTGGGGTAGTTTTTGAAAAAATCAGAGGAAGATTACACAACAATGCTAATGAGTTTATTGGGGACGATAATAAACTTTTTAATTTCTTTGCTTTCCAAATACAATTTTAATTTCTCATCAGAATTGACAAGGCTTCGCAGTTTTTCTTCGCTGGCATCCGTTTCTACATCATATTTAGAACGAATTTTGCCGTTAATTTGCACGACCATCGTCACAGAATCAAGCTTCAAGGCCGCTTCGTCAAATGTTGGCCAAGCGACAGAGCTAATACTCGCATCTTTTTTGCCCATATTTTCCCATAGCTCTTCGCACAAGTGCGGAGCAAAAGGCGAGAGCAAAAGAACTAAAGTTTCTAAAGCAGTATTTAACAAAGCTTGTTTGGCCGGCAAAGCGCCTTTTGCACAACGATATTTATCGATCGAATTAGCCAAAATCATGATATGGCTAATCGCCGTGTTAAATTTATACCCTTCGGCAAAAGACGCTTCGATATGTTTGACTGCTTTGCTGCGGGCGAATTCCAGATTTTTGTCATCGGCATCATTGACGAAAACCGCAGCGGAAACAACAGGGTCATAGCGGTCATCGATCATACTATAAATCCGGTTTAAAAATTTCCACGCGCCGTCAATGGCGCTATCATTCCATTCCAGCTGATCTTCGGGTGGGGCGGCAAACAAAATAAATAATCGAAGCGTGTCCGCGCCATAGCGGCTGATGACTGAATCTGGATCAACGGTGTTCCCACGCGACTTGGACATGACCTCGCCGTCTTTTAAAACCATCCCTTGCGTCAAAAGCCGGTCAAACGGTTCACTGACATGGACAAGTCCCAAATCTTTCAGAAACTTTGTAAAAAACCGCGAATATAAAAGATGCAAAATCGCATGCTCAATCCCGCCGATATACTGGTCGACCGGCATCCAGTAAGCAGCTGCCTTTTCGTCAAAAATCTTTTCCAACTCCTTTGGACTGCAGAAGCGTAAAAAATACCACGACGAATCAAAAAACGTGGCCATTGTGTCTGTTTCCCGTCGGGCAGGCGATTGGCACTGAGGACAATTCACATGGACAAATTCTTTGACAGCCAAAAGCGGACTGCCGCCCTCGCCGGTGATCTTGACATTTTTAGGAAGTTTAACGGGCAAATCTTTTTCTGGCACCGCAACCGTACCGCACTTAGGGCAATAGATGATCGGAATCGGCGTTCCCCAATACCGCTGACGGGAAATCAGCCAATCGCGCAGACGCCAATGCACCGTGACCTTGCCCATATTTTCGTTTTGCATCCACTGGGCAATCTTTTCTTTAGCCTCTTCATTCCCCACGCCGTCGAATTGTTGAGAGTTAACTAAAACGCCCACCCCTTCAAAAGCGGCGCTCATTTCCTCGACGGAAATTTTTGAATTAGCTGGGTCCTCAATAACAATCCGCATCGGCAAATGATGTTCTTTGGCAAAAAGAAAATCGCGCTGATCATGCGTCGGAACTGCCATAATAGCACCCGTGCCGTAATCCATAAGGACATAATCCGCAATCCAAATCGGGATTTCCTCACCGTTGACTGGATTGATCGCATATTGGCCGGTAAAAATCCCTTCCTTTTGTTTATCGCCAGAGACGCGTAAACTCTTACTGATATTGCGCGCTTTTTCAACAAAAGCCAAAACTTCCTTTTCTGCATCGGTGCCCTTGACCAAATCATTAATGAATGGATGCTCGGGGGCCAAGACAACATACGTCGCGCCAAAAATCGTGTCCGGCCTCGTCGTAAAAACAGGCAAGAGCGCAGCTGTTTTTTTAATCTTAAAATAAATCTCGACGCCAAAACTCTTGCCTATCCAATTCTCCTGCATCGCCTTGACGCGGCCCGGCCAATTGTTTAATTTATTCA
>CAYNSM010000069.1:0-8800 GCA_964400065.1 uncultured Planctomycetales bacterium | reverse complement strand
TTTCATCGCTTAGCCCCAGAACAACATTACGCTCAAGGAATTTTTGCCCATTGCCATTTTGGACCATAACAAACGGCCCTTTTTCATTTTTTTGAACAGCCTTTAAAGGCAACAAAAGAACATCCCTCTTGCTTTCCACAATAAAATCAATGTTCGCGCTCATCCCCGAGCGAAAAAACACAGGAATATTTTCAGGAATCAAGTCCACCTCGTAAATCGTCACATTATTGACCGTTTTGGATTCATAATAAATATGGTCAACGATGGCTTTGATTTTGGTGTCAGGATACGCATCGAGGCTGACATTAGCAATTTGGCCGTTTTGAATCTTTCCGATATCTGTTTCGTCAACTTGTGCGCGCAAAATCAAACGGTCAGAAATAATCACCACATCATCCGCGGTTGTCACAGTTTGCCCCGGCTGTATGGTTCCTACGATCACTTCCCCGTCAATGGGAGACATTAAAGGAATCGGCTTATAAACATCCTCCCACTCTTTAAGCGTCTCTTGGCCTCTTCCGCGGGCGGCATCCAAAAGTGCGGCTCGATCCGTCGAACTCATCCAAACAAGCGTATCGCCTGTTTTAATTTTTTGCCCTTCAACGACCAAAACCTGTTCAATGCGTCCGTTGACTGGAGGCTTGACCTGCAATCGATTCTTAGGCAGCACTCTTGCTGTCGAAGAAACCGTGATCTGGATATCTCCTCGATACGGCAAAATAATTTTGACAGCTTGCTCTTGACTTGACTTTGCTTTGGTTTTTTTCCAAATCGCCCACGAAGCGCCGACAAAAATCATCACAATAATAATCTGCCACTTTTTAATTTTCATACTCTAGAGTCTCTCCTTTAGCTTCAATCCACTTAGCCTGCGCTAAAAGCGCAGCCGTTTGAATATCAAGAAATGTCTTTTTGGCGCCAACCAAATCATCTTCAATGATCGTCCAATTATCAAAAGTCACAAGCCCGACGGTGTATTGGGCCTGCGCGATTTTGGCCCGTTCTTCTGAAGCCGATAAAAAATCTTTTTGCACATTGACCTTTTCAAAAGCGTCCACAAAATCATTCCAACTTTTTTCCAACCCATAAACAATTGTGTCTTTTTTACTACGCTGTGTTTGCTGCAACTGCAAATAAATGCTTTGGGCTTTAGACAAACGGGCAACATTCGCCCCGCCGCTAAAAAGCGGTACGGAAACTTTAATCGAAGCTGATGTTGCACTTTCCTGCGGCGTCCACTGATCGTCAGATTTCTCTGCATTGCCACTTAAAACAACCGAAGGCAAAAAATCCCCTCGACTTGCCGAAACGGAAAAAGCAGCTGCATTTTTTTGGGCGGTTATCTGCAACAACAACGGATTGTTCTCTGCAATCTTTTCAAAATCAGGACTTGCGCTTAAATCATCGCTGATGACCAATGTGCCCTGCACGCTAAGTGTCGAAAATTGCTCCCGCCCTAATTCCTTGCTTAATTTTTTTTGTGCGTTCAAAAGGCCGCGTTTAGCGGCATTGATCTCAAAAACAGCCTGCGATAAATTCGCTTTTGCCGTTAGCAAAGCGCCTTTATGTTCTGTCCCCGACTCATAACGCAAAGTGATCAATTCCAAATTGCTTTTGCGCAATTTATAAATCTCCTGTGTCAAATCCATTAATTCTTGTGCTTTGAGCAAATTGACAAAAGCTTCCCGCAAGCTCAACCGAACAGAAGCGGAAATGTAACGGAAGTTTTGTTGGGAAGCTTTAATATTTTGAGAAGAAGCCCCCATCGCGTTAAAAGTCTTAAAGCCGTCAAATAAAAGTAAATCGCCGGATAAACCGTAACTAAATGCACGACCCGATCCGCTGGCGCTTGAGTTGCTCGTCGCAGCAGAGACATCCGCCGAGAACTGCGGCAAAACACCGCTTAACGTTATTTTTTTATCTAATTGAGCTTGAGAAACGCCTTCTTTGGCAGCGATCAAATCCGGATGGTTTCGGCTAGCTTCTTTTAAGCAATCCTCCCACGTCAATAAATCTGCGGCTGTTGCCAATGAAGAAAATCCGAAAAAAATTGCAAGAATCAGAAAATAAAATTTTTTCATTCCTTCTCTTCTTTCCCTCTGTGATCTTGCCGCGATTTTTCCATTTGAGTAATAAAATTGGCAAATTGTTCTGCTGACAAAATTTTGCGCACAGCCAAAATAGACTCCAAACGCTCGTCGGCCATTTGTGACTGCAAAGTCTTGATACTATTTTGAATTTCATTAATTTTAGCCATATCCAAATCCGCCTTCATAAGCTCTTGATTCAAAGCTTCTTTCTGCGAGCGCATTTTTTCAAACAGCACTTTTCTTTTTTCGCGATTAGCCAGCTTATTACTCTCTAGATCTTTCTTCTGCTCTGGCGTTATATTCAATTGACTATAAATTTCCTGGATCTTTTTTTCCATTTTTTCATGCTTTTTAAAAAATCCATCTGTCTTCTCATCTGCATGTGCCGTCGAAATAGAACAAGCTCCAAAAATCAATATGGCTAACAATAAATTCTTTTTAACACCCATTTTATCCTCCTGGTTTTATAAAAAATATTTTTCTATCGATGTTTGATCTGCATTACCCTGAATATCTGCGCCAACATCCGAAGATCGCCAAAGGGAAACTAAGTATTCGCCCTGTTCTTTAGCTTGCTGCCTTTCTGAGAGCTGATGATAAAAGCCAACGCTGCCCAACAAAATAACTATGACAAAACCTGCCAGCGCCGGCGCTAAATAAGGCAAAGAAAAAACTCTATGAAATGCATGAAAAAAATCATTGTATTTTAATCGTGGGCTTGAATCGTTTTGAATTTTTTCCTTAATTTTGAGCCATAAATGTTGCGGCACTTCTTCCCGAGACGCAGAATCAAACGTCAATCGCTCTTTAGCGTCTTGGGCAAATAAACGGCAATCGACACAAGAAAGCAAATGCTCATCGATCTGCGCTTTGACTAACTGATCAACTTGATCGTCGATATAATCTGTCAGAATTAAGTCTTTTATTTTTTTACATGTATTCATAATCAGCCTGATTTCGTGTCGCCAAGATTTTTTCTCTTGCTCTTTTTAACCGAGAACGAACGGTGTTGATATTAATTTGCAATGTTTCAGCAATCTGTTCATAACTTAAACCCTCAATATTTCGCAGGATAACGCAAGTGCGCTGTTCTTGATTCAGAGAGCTTAAAATTTTGTCAACCGCTTTATCATAATGCTCTTTTTCAATATTTTTATGAACATCCGCTTCAACACGAGGAGCTAAATGATCTTCGTATTCTACAGAACTATTTTTGTGGCCTTTTGTTTTTCTGGCAAAATTGATCGCGCAATTTACAGCAATCCGATACACCCAGGTTTTAAGTGAAGACTCGCCACGAAATTGTTTTAACTTCGAATGCACAATCAAAAAAACCTCCTGAGTCACTTCTTGCGCATCTTCTCTATTAAAGGTAATCTTCAAAGCGACATTGTAAACAAAGCTTGATGTGACCTTGTATATCATTTCGAATGCCGAAATATCGCCCTCTGCCGCCTGCACAATTATGTCGTCGGAAATTTCCTGCATGAATACTTTCTCTATTGTTTTGAAAAAACGATTTCATTATACCACCTCAAAAACTATTAGCGGCTATACATTGCCTTTAATTGCGAAACCTTCGGAAACTGCGGATACAGTTCCCCTTGAGGGCCTACAAACCCTTTTTCTGTTCTTTTAAGAAGAACAGCCGTATAACCCCCTTGAGCATTTGGGATATTGACTGTAAATGATTCATTAGAATCCGTATCGTTTGGCAAAGCATTAATTTGTATCGGCGCTGTTCTGTCTGTCGAAGAACTTATAACAGTAGGTTCAACAAATTGCGCCGGCGGCAACACAACTTCAAAACCTTTTCGCGTATAAACATAATATGTGCCATTGTCTTCGTAATACGTCACCCCACGAATAACAACAGGCCGATAATCACGAGGAATACTGTGAACAACCGCTCCTACAGGAGGCGCGACAACGACATATTCGCCATCAAAACGACTATAAAATAATCCATCATAGTAATAATATCGCGCACCCGATAGCCGGATCGTTGAGAAATTGCTCGGCAACCAAGATATCCGCAGCCCCCAGCGCGGATGATCATGATATCGATAATAATGATGATTTTCGTGATGGCCGCCACGCTGTGCATAAGATATTTTGGGAGAAATTAACAAAAACACTGCTGCTAACAAACCAATTAAAAGGCTTATCTTGTTTCGCATTTGGAACCTCCTGAAAAGTTAAAATTTTAAGTTCAACCAGGTGTTTTCACAAGGTTAGACACAAAGGAATTGGAAAAAGTTCCATTTATTTTTTAATTTCAGGCTTAAAAAACAAAAGAGATTATTTCTTTTTAGAGGAAGGAAACTTCTTGGTCTCGCTGCCGCAATCACAACCACCACAACCAGACTTTTTTTTAATAAAAGAGAAATAAAGCACAATGCCCGTCGTCATTAGAACGATGACTATCGCCAAAACAGCTTGTACATCAGTCGTCATAATTTACTTTCAATGAAAACCCAACAAAAGCCCACCCTGATAAACCAGCAAAGCCATAATGTACGCCAAGCCAGTCATATAAACGATTTGAAAAATCGGCCAAAACCAACTATTCGTTTCGCGCCGCACAACAGCCACCGTGCTAATACACTGCATGGCAAAAACATAAAAAATCATAAGACTCACGCAAGCAAGCGGCGTAAAAAGCGATCGCCCATCGGGCCAAGTTGCTTTTTTGAAAGCTTCGCGCAAATGCTCATCGCCGTCACCTTCGATGTTAAAAACAATATTCATCGTACTAACAAAAACTTCACGTGCGGCAAAAGAACCAATCAAGCCAATCCCAATGCGCCAATCGTAACCTAAAGGTTTTAGGGCCGGTTCAAGCAAAATTCCCGCTTGTCCGGCAAAACTGTGTTTAAGCGCTTCTGACCCGACGAGCTGATCATGTTTGGGATAACTCATCAATCCCCAGAGAATGATTGAAAGGCCAAAAATCACCGTGCCCGCGCGTTTAAGAAAAATAAGCGCCCGTTCCCACATATGCATCATGACATCTTTAAAAAGCGGCAGCCGATACGGCGGCAACTCCATAATAAAAACCGGCGTTTCGCTGCGTAATAATGTTTTCTTAAACAACCACGCCATCACAAAAGCGCCGACGATGCCCAGTAAATACAACCCGAGCATAAGACCCGCTTTTTGCCAAGCCAAAGCCCCGGGAATAAGAACCGCAATAATAATCGTATAAACCGGCAAACGCGCAGAACAGCTCATCAGTGGAGCAACCAAAATCGTCGTCAAGCGATCCTTGGGACTTTCGATCGCGCGTGCAGCCATGACCCCGGGAATCGCACACGCAAAAGAAGACAACATCGGAATAAAAGATTTTCCGTGCAAACCCGCCTTGCTCATTAACCGATCCATAATAAACGCCGCGCGTGCCATATACCCGGTGTCCTGCAAAAGACCGATAAAGAAAAACAGGATCAAAATTTGCGGCAAAAAAATTACGACCGCACCAACACCAGCGATGATGCCATCCGTCAATAAATCACGCAAATCGCCGGGCGGTAAAATATTTTTGACCGTCTGCGAAAAATTTGAAAAAATCCCGTCAATCCAATCCATTGGATACGTCGAAATCGTAAAGATCGCATAAAACATCGCAGCCATCAAGCCTAAAAAAATCAACCACCCCCAAAACTTATGCGTAACAACAGCATCAATACGATCAGTCATCGTAATTTCTTTTTTGCCAGACTTCTCTTGAATCACACCTTTCAAACTTTTTGAAAGCCATTGATAACGCGACTCAATGGCGACCGAACGCCAATTGATTCCCCATTCGGTCAAATCGTCCTGAATCCGGCGAACACAATCAATTGTTTTTGTTCGCCCCTTTAAAATTTCCTTAAGCGTTTTTTCATCTTTTGACAATAAGATAATCGCCTCAGAAAAAGCATCAGACTTGGCCACATTTTCCTCGCGCCAAAGCAAAATCATAAGCTCTTCAATACGCGATTCAACCTGCTGTGGCATACGCCACAAACGCCGGTCAACCGGAGAAACCCCGACGCTAATAAGTTCTTTTAATTCTTCAATACCCTTGCCATGATTGGCTATCCCTGCGATAACCGGCACGTGCAAAACTTCCGACAAACGCGCAACGTCAATTTTTTTGCCTTGTTGTTCAACCTCATCCATCATATTTAAAAAAATAATAACCGGCAGCCCCAAATCCTGAATTTGACTAAACAAATAAAGATTACGTTCAAGATTCGTTGCGTCAACAACACACACCACAATATCCGGACGAATGGTATCTTTCATATTCCCCAATAGAACATCGCGAGCAACTTTTTCGTCAGGTGAACGCACATCCAAACTATACGTCCCCGGAAGATCCAAGACATCAATTTCGCGCTTATCATCAAAAACAATACGGCCTAATTTTTTCTCAACCGTAACACCTGAATAATTTCCAACCTTTTGCCGTAATTTTGTTAAAGCATTAAAAACCGTTGTTTTGCCAGAATTAGGATTTCCGGCTAAAGCAACGGTTATGGCTTTCTCTTCAATAGCAGGATTAACTAACGCTTGCGGCATTTCTAAACGTTCCTCTCATCGATAACAACAATGATTCCCTGGGCTTCTTCACGGCGCAGCGACAGATGATATCCACGGATCTTGATATCAATCGGATCGCCCATCGGAGCAAAACGGATCACCTCAATGGTCGTCCCGCGGATAATCCCCATTTCTAAAAGACGCTGCGACAAAAAGCCTTGATCTAAAACCTCTTCAACGATTGCTCTTTCGCCAACCTTTAACTGACTTAATGGAATTCGTTTCATATTCTTCCTTAAAATACCAACAAGCACTGTTCACTAAAATTAAAGCCACTAAAATAATTGTCAAGATTTTTTACAAACGGTTACTGTTTGCTTCTTATATCTCAATTTCAAAACGCGCACCAACAACACAAGCGTTTTTTAAATCTGGATTCGCTCCCGGGTTAAGAATAAATTGAATATCCGGCTGTATCGCAATATACTCATTTATCTTGGCACGATACGTCATCTCAATTGTTGTTTCAGCTTTATCGTTAACACCTGCATCGACTAATTTATCGCTAATCCTTGCCTGCGCAATCGCTACACCCAAAATGTCCTCATCGCGAGACGGAATTAATCCCGTATAATTCAAACCGCTTCCTACATAAAAATCAACGGTATTGACATTTTTTGCCGAACCACCAAGCTGTAAAAATACCCCTAAGCCTTGAGCTTCCTGCTCCCGAAAAAGCAGTTTATCAACAATCAAATACCCTCCCGTGTTGCCACTTCTGACAAAAAGTTCATCCTCGCCAATATCTGCACTGCCATCAATATCCTCTCCATCGACCAAATCCCTAAAATCCCCAGTATTGTGCCAAACACCCGCCGTAACAGATCCCGGCAGAACATCGCTATCTTTCGAGCCACCAAAGCGATACGCTGCTTGAGAAATCAAGAAAACCCCTCCTGCTTTATCAAAATCAGAACGAAAAAAATGTTCATCCACATCCGGATCGCCCGGATCTCCATCATAAGCTCCAGTCAAAAATTCCCAATGCTCATTAGGCAAAAACTTAAAACGAACACCCAAAGCAGCTAATGGAAATACCGACGGGCGCCCACCGGCAACTTCCGGCCCTATCCCAAATGAACTGTTAACATACAACCCTGCATACTCTGAAACATAAAATTCGGAATTTATATCCTCAACCCCCAAAAGCACCGAAAACTTTTCATCCAAAAGCATTTGCTCATACCATAATTCAAAAAGTCGAGCTGTCCGCGGCGCGGCGATATTGCTGACCCCTTGCAAATCACCGACAATATCGCTGCTTAATTTTTCTACACCGCTATTCTCAATCAAATGAATAAAAAACTTTCCATTAGGCCACAACGATATTTTTTGCGTGTCAATTTCAAAATTCATGTCCGCCATCGAAACCGTCGTTTGATCCCTTTTAATTCCTCCATGTGTATTGGCAAAATAATCAAGTTTATAGCTGGCTTGAAAATTTAGCCCATTATTTCCAAGTTTATTTTTCCATGAGGAAAAAGATTCTTCTCCAGCTTCAGCTATAAAACAATTTAACATCACAATAAAAATTGCCCTCAAAATACCAAATCTTGCGCGCATCCCTTCTCCTTATTGTGTCCAACATTTTTTAAATAAGTTATTTGAAGACGTATATGGCTAAACCAAAATATCAAACATTCCTTTTCTGTCAAGAAATAATTTACAAAATACTCCATCCCAAAATAAAATCCAACGAAAAAGAAATGGACTCCACGGATAAAAGTCCCTGAAGTCCATTCTAAAATTGCCTTCTTATGCGCCTTGCAATAACTTATTTATCTGATCAAATCCACTGATTCTCTGATATTAACTGCGAAATTCAGCAAAAAGATCCGTCGATAAATATCGCTCGCCTGTGCTAGGAATAATAACGACGATCAGTTTGCCCTTGCTTTCCGGACGCTTGGCAACCTCGAGAGCCGCATAAACAGCGGCACCCGAAGAAATTCCGCAGAGAATCCCCTCTTCGCGGATCAAGCGCCGTGCATACGCAAAAGCCTGATCATTGTCAACCTGAATGACTTCATCAATCAATTTTGTATTTAAAATACTGGGAACAAATCCGGCGCCTATTCCCTGAATCTTGTGCGGCCCGGGCACCCCGCCGGAGAGAACCGGCG
>CAYNSM010000068.1:0-8829 GCA_964400065.1 uncultured Planctomycetales bacterium | reverse complement strand
TATAACATCAACTTAAATAGAGTTTTGAATTTTATTTTATTTCAAATGTGTTGCCAAATTTTTCGGCGGTGGATAATTGTTTTAAAAATGATTCTGGGATAGCATATCCTAAATCTTTGGCTTTTTGAGAATATTCTTTGGCTTTTGTAAAATTTTGTTTATTAAAATAGGCGACGGAAAGGTTATAGTGGCTGTCAGCGTCCTGAGGATTAAGTTCAATGGCTTTTGTATAAGATGCAATTGCTTGCGTAAGTTTTCCGGTTTGACCATAGGCAAACCCCAAGTCGCGATAAATTTCCGGCGTTTGCACGGCTAAATCTGCGGCTTTTTGTAAATACGATATGGCTTCGTTGAGTGAATTGCGATCGAGATAAATTTTTCCTAAATAAGTTAAAGCGGAAACATTAGACGGCGCCCGTTTATAAACGTCCTGCCAGGCGCTTAAAGCTTCGTTATTCATGCGCATCGCACTGTAGGCCTTGGCAATTCCGACGAGAGCTTTTAAATAATTCGCGTCAAGGGCTAGAGCTTCTTTAAAATTCTTGAGGCCCTCGCCGTATTTTCCTTCCAGCAGCAATCCTTCTGCGTTATAAGTCAAAGCATTCGCTGGGCTGATTTGACGGTTAAAATCGGCAACCGTCAGCGGTTGATTGTAGGTAAAGTATTCTTGGGCTGCATTAATTGGGATGCCAAAATTATGTCCGCTTTGCGGAATGAAAGCTTTTGAAATTCCGACGAGATTGCCATTTTGGTCTAAAATCGGTCCTCCGCTATTTCCGTGTCCGGTAACTATTTTAGACTGTAAATTTTCGTGTTCGTCGATGAGCGTTTTGCCGACAAACGGACCGCTGGAAGTTTGGTAGAACGATCCTTCCCGATGGCCGATGGTAAAAAGGATTTCTCCAGGTTTTAGTTGATCTGAGTCGCCTAAAGGCAGTAGCGGCGCGTTGGCGGTGTTGATTTTTAATAAACAAATATCAAGATCATCATTATAATTTGCGATAAATTCAACAGGAAAATTTTCTCCTGTTTTTGTGCGAACACTGATCGATGCGGCGTTAAAAACAACATGAAGATTTGTCGCAATCAGACCATCTGCCGAAACAAAAAATCCAGTCCCGTTGATCGTGCTAGTCGCCTTTTTTGCCTCAATGATCAATACCGATTGTGAGACACGTTCGATGAGATTGCTGATTCTTTGTGATGGGAATTGCTCTTGTACCGGTTTAGGCTCGACGGATTTTAAGGAGTCGGCATGGATACTTTCGATTTCATCTCTATAGTAGGTGACCGTAACGCCGGATAAATCAACCTTGATAAAATCCTTATTTGAGTCAACGATTCGAGCCGTCAGTGTGGATCCGGATTTGAGTTTAATTTCTTCTGCCCAAGCAAAGCAACAGAAGCTGGCGCTGAAAATAAGACCTAAAAGCAAAAAGTGCTGCAGGTTTGTTTTTAGAATTTTCGATCTTGGCATTCGCTGATATTTAAATAATGTCCGTCGGCTAATCGTTTTTTGGCCTGATAGAGTTCCTTGACTTGCCTTCTCCATTGATGAAGATCAGCACATGTGACACAGCCGTCTTTGTTGACGTCGAATGATAAAATTAAAATATTCTGCCGATCTGTCGTCAGACAACGGTTGATCAAAGGTTTGAACTGCTCGACGTTTTCTTTGTCGCAAAGATACTGCTCATTTCTTGGTGCTGGCGGTTCGGTCCAAGTGCCAAAACCTTTGGTGCAACCGCGAAATGATGCCGGTTCAGTTTCAGACAAGGTAAATTCAGGAGAAACTTTTTTTGACTTTAAACGTGACTCTTTGGCTTTTTTAATTTTATCAGCTTTTTCTTGCTCTTGTGCTTCTC
The DNA here is from genome assembly GCA_964400065.1 of uncultured Planctomycetales bacterium. Taxonomy (GTDB): domain Bacteria; phylum Omnitrophota; class Gorgyraeia; order Zapsychrales; family JANLHA01; genus JADLGJ01. The sequence continues at coordinate 6,964 of CAYNSM010000068.1, read as the reverse complement.
GCTTTTCTTTGGCCGCTTGTAGCTTGGCAGCCTTGTCATTTTTTAACTTAGTTTCTTTTGCGTTTTTCTCTTGCTTAGCTTTTTGAATTTTGTCCGCTTTGGCCTTTGCTTTCGTTTCGTTTTCTTCTTTAATCTTTTGAAGTCTTGCAGATTTTTCTTGGGCTTTCGCTTCTTTTTCTTTTCTTATTTTTTCAGCTTTTTCTTCGGCCTTTGAAGGCTTTGTATTTTTAACTTCAGGAATATCGGCAATCACGATAGGTGCGGGGGTTGCTGCATTTTGAACAATTTCTAAAGGTACTTGCGAATAAGTTTGTGCTGGGCTTATCGTCTGGGGATATTGGTTTTCATCGTTTTCAAGCAAAGCATTTTTAATATCTGTGGGCTGTTCGACAAATTCAACGTTTTCATCGCTTAGAGGTTGAGGAATTTCAATCGCCTGTGGGATTGCTTGCGAAACGACGACAGGCGCAGTTTTTTGAGTGATTTTTGCGTGTGTCTTTTTTTCGGCTTTTTCGCGGGCTTTAGCAGCTTTGGCATCTTTAGCTTGTTGAAGTTTGGCTTCTTTTTCTTCTTTGCTGGCTTGGAGCTTGGCCCGTTTAGCTTCGATTAGTGCGGTTTTGGCCTCTTGGATTTGTTGAAGCTTGGCTTCCTTTTCTTCCTTGGCGGCTTGGAGCTTGGCCCGTTTAGCTTCGATTTGGGCGGCTTTGGCGTCTTTAGCTTGTTGAAGTTTTGTTTCTCTTTCTTCTTTGGCGGCTTGGAGTTTAGTTGTCTTTTCGTTGGCTTTAGCTTCTTTATGTTGAATTAATTTTTGATGCTTCTCTTTTTTCATGTTTGATTTATTGTTTTTCATTTCCTCTATTTGCGCAATCGCAAATTGTTTGCAGAGTTTGAAGTCTAAAAGGTTTTGGGGTTGCTCACATCCTACCACAGTTGTTTTTGCGTTTAATCCGGCTAGACACGACGTTTTTGCCGCGCTTGTATCAATTAAATCGCAAATGGTTTTATCATTGAGTTGTTTTGCCCGAAATTCTAAACAGATGGGAAGTTCCTTCAAATTTGAGGAGCAACTGTAACATTCCTTTTGCATGTCTAGGTCGGAAATCTTTTTGCAGAAAGAAAGATCGCCTGTTGCTTGTTTAAGTTGAGAGAGACAAGCGTTGATGTCTTTTTGGTTTTGATTAAGCTGACAATCGGCTAAGCTTTGGGGCGGATGAGAAACGAAACACATTGCCCGGCGTTCTTTATTCGTAATTTTTAAGCACAGAGAATAATTTTGTGCAGTTTTCCCAAGGCTTTCAAAGCAATCATCTCGCCACTCCGAATAACCGATTCGTTCGCAACTGATTATCTGTTGTTCGAGCAAGGACTCTTTGGCATAAAGCGTTGGTGTCCAAGCGAGCAAAAGTCCAAAAAATAAAAGTAGTTTTTTCATAAAGATCCCTTTGTTGGAAGGTTAATTGTTTGTGTCAAATCTACCGAGACATTTCCTAGTGGGGTTTTGAGGATTGCCTGCAGAGGTCTTTTGCCTTCTGACGATGAGAAAAAAACCTCGGCTGAAACTTTTTGGAGTTGTTTGCCGTTACTAAAAACATAGGGCTTGAGAAGATACGACTCGTGGACAGTATTATCAGAAAGAATAATTTGTTTGCTGGCGGAAAGCAAACCGATAAAGTTGTAAATGGTATCGTCGGCGTAAAGATCAAATTCAGAAGTATCGCCCAAACTCCAAGGCATCATTCGCAAATAAAATCCGCCGGTTAAGACATCGAGCAATCGATTTGGGATCGCAAGCTCTTTAACTTTTCCATTGAGATGATTTTTATAATAAGCTTTGTGGTTTTTATAATCGAAATCAACGGTTGACTCGAGGATGACGCCGCCTTTGATATATTCCTCATGGCGCAGGACACTAAATTTTTGGGTGTCCATATAGGAAACATAGCGGTCTTTAGCGCCAAAAAGCGCTGTAAAAAACGGCATTGTTTTTGAAATCATTTCAAAGCAATAGACCTCTTGGCCATTGAGGATCGTTTTTCCGTTATTGATTGTAATAAATTCACCGATCGTCAGGCCCAAATATTTGGCTTTAAAAATAAGTTTTTCTTGTTCAGGTAATTTTTTTTCAGCTAAAGCTAACGCCGATGGCTGATTTGATGTTGGCGGCGACTCTAACAACACGGTCGCATTTTGTTCGACGGTTGAGACTTGCGGCTGTTGCTGTGGTAATGCGGCTTTGATTTTTTGGGCTTCCAAAAGGATGTCTTCCCTCTTTAAGACAGAAGCACAGCCTATTATGAAAAGGAAAGACAAGCATCCGATCAAAAATTTTAATTTGGACATGATCGCTTTTAGAAAGAAATGATTAAGTGACTTTATTAGCTTCTTTTAATTTTGGCCAATGTTCTTCGGCTAAAATATATCCCACACAACGGCTGGCGCGGCAATAGCAACGGTGTTCGTCGTACCCGTCATACCCGTAGCTGTAATTGTAAGTAATCTCTTCGCCTTTTTTGATATCGCGCAAAGCAATAGTCCAAATCTTGCCGCGGATGATTTCGGTTTCGGCATTCGGGTCGCAGGAGTGATTAACATGCCGCGCCGTATTATAAGGCACATTGCCGTCGATATCATAACGCTTGTTAAGTTCAAAAAGATATACTGCCCCTAGAGTTTGGTCTTCTTTATGACGATGCAACGGAATAAGTGCTCGCCGTTCTGCTTCTGCCTTGGTGATTTTTTCACCGACGTATTCAATGATCCGTGTGCCTTTGGGGATATCTTTTTTTGCAAAAACTCCGCGGCCGTGAATTGCTGAATTTCGAACAATAATATAAGGACTGGTTGTTTTAGGCTGATTCATATTATTAAATTTAAAATTTTCTTTTCAGAATTATTTTACTACTTTAAATGCAATCTTGCGCTTGATTAAATTATTTATGATAATTTTGTTTTCATTCGGAAGTTTGTTTAGAGTGGGCTGCGACCGCATCTTTGAGAATCATGTTAGTGCTGTTTAATGTATTTTTGTAGCTTGATGCGTCTAAGCTGCTTTGTTTGAAATAGTTATCTTTGGCTTTATTAGGACCACGGCTATTTTTTGCGGCAAAGTAATAAATCAAACCAATCATAGACAGCGCTAAAAGAATTGAAAGCAACCCCATTCCCTTTTTATTTAATAACCTACTCATATATGGGTTTTTTATAAACTTTTAAAATTCCTCAAGTACAGAACCGGTTGAAATCGTGTAGCTATGCGTGCCGGTAGAGCTGCTAATTGGAACTGCTGAAATGAAATATGAGTATGGATCTAAAACATCTGCTATATAGGTAAATCCGTTTCTTCCATTTGTAAAATAATCTGAATTTAAATATGGGGGGGTCGCACCGACTAAGGTCGTAGTATCTGATGGATATTCATTATTTAAAGCGTAATAGTTTTCGAGAGAACTTGATATTGTCCGCAGGGTTGCTTGTGCCGAAGACTCGTTAGCTTGAATTTTTGCTTTGATCAGATTTGGCATGGCAATTGTGGCTAAAAGACCTATGATGGTCACGACGATCATGATTTCAATAAGCGTAAACCCCTTTTTATTTATCATCGTTTATTCCCCATCAAAGGTTTGATTTTAAAATATTGGCCTGGTTTGTATCCCCCGTAAGAATTACTAACTGTCGGATTTGATGGAATATTTTCAGTTGGTTTTACAGCTGGTGATGCTGCTACAGGATTCTGTCCGACATCTTCTTGCGGGTTTAAGGCATTTTTAACAGCATTGATATCATTGCCATAAATGATTTTTGAATCGATTCGCGTTATCGGAAGTTGTCCGTTTTGTTGAGTTTTATAAAATTCGATCCCATAGTTTGAATTTTCAACATCATAAAGTGAGAATTTAATATTATTTGCCTCAAGCAATACTTGCAAGCGCGTACAGTCCTTGCAGTCAGTTTTAAAGAAAACTTCGACAAGGGGGTTGGTTTTTTTGTCTTGATTTATCAACTCTTCACCATTTGTAGTCGAGGGAGGTTGTTTATTGGGATCTAAAATATTTATTTGTGAAGATTTTGTTTTAGCAGCTTCAATTTTTTGGAGTTGTTCTTCAACCTGGTTTAAATACTGGTCAGGGATTTTGCTGTAATCAGTGTTAATGTAATGGACTTTTCCGTTTATGTCTGTGTAATTCACAAAGGCAGCTTCGCTGGAGTTGATAAACGAAACATGTAAGAAAAGAAGTAGAAAAAGCTTAAAGCAGGTTTTCATAGCTGATTAATTTATAGCACAATCCGTGATAAAAAACTAAAAAAAACAAATTTTTACCGTTTAGCGCACTTGTTGCAATATTAAGGAAATAGGCTATAATTTACGAACTTTCAATACAATATATTAGAGTAAATACTTATGAAAATCGGCCCTATCACTATTGATCATCCTCTGTGTCTTGCTCCGATGGAAGACGTGACAGACTTGTCTTTTCGCAGGATTTCTCGTGAATTAGGAGCGGATATCGTATTTACGGAATTTACCAGCAGTGAAGCGCTGATTCGTGATATTCCCCGGGCATTGCGTAAGATTAAAATTTGCGACGAAGAACGTCCTGTGGGGATTCAAATTTATGGCGGCGTTGAAGCGTCGATGGATGGCGCAGCCAAAGTTGCCGAAAGTTTTCATCCAGATTTTATTGATATCAATTGTGGCTGTTGGGTCAAAAATCATGTTCAGCGCTGTGAGTGCGCGGGATTGCTGCGGGACTTAGCCAAATTTGAACGGATTGTTAAAGCCGTCGTTCGTGGAACAAAATTGCCGGTTACAGTCAAAACTCGTTTAGGTTGGGATGACAATTCGATTGTTATTCTCGATGTTGCTCGCATGCTTGAGGACGTTGGTGTCGCTGCCTTGACGATTCATTGCCGCACACGCATGCAAGGTTATAAGGGTTTGGCTGATTGGCGCTGGCTTGAAAAAATCCGAAAAGTTATTTCTATTCCTCTTATCGGTAATGGCGATGTGATTAGCCCTTATGATGTTCGCGCGATGTTTCAAACCGGCTGTGATGGCGTTATGATCGGGCGCGGGGCGATCAGCAATCCTTTCCTGTTTCGCGAAGCAAAATATTATTTAAAATCCGCAAGCATTATGCCGCCGGCGTCACTGGAAGAACGTGTCCAGCTGTGTTTGCGTCATCTGCACTTGAGTATTGAGCACAAAGGATTAAACCGAGGGATCATGGAATTTCGCAAATATTATGTCGGATATTTTCATGGCCAGCCGAATATCGCCAAATTGCGTGCGGATTTGATGCAAATGACAGATCTGGATGTTATCACCCGTCGGCTTTATCAATATTTAGAAGAAACTTTTCCGTTGGTCCTTAGCGCTTAAGAAAGAGGTCCTCATGAAAAAATTTGATGTGATTGTGATCGGTTCCGGCGGTGGCAGCAAAATCGCCTCGCCTGCTGCAAAGCTGGGGCTTAAAGTTGCGATGATCGAAAAAGGCCCTTTAGGTGGAACATGTCTTAATCGCGGCTGTATACCGTCAAAAATGCTCATTTATCCTGCCGAAGTCGCTATGGCCGTGCGTGGCGCTCATCAATTTAATATTGGAAATGACCCTAAGTTTTCGGTTGATTTTGCAAAACTTGTTGATCGGATTTCCAAAACGGTTGATGCCGATTCGGCAAGTATCGTTGCCGGGTATGCTCGTAATTCTAATATTACGTATTACGCTGGTCAGGGAAAATTTGTTGCTGACAAGGTTTTGCAAGTTTTGGGTGAAGAAATTACGGCCGACAAGATTTTTATTACGGTTGGCGCCAGACCGCAAATTCCGGATATCCCGGGCCTTATCGGAACGCCGTTTATGACGTCGACAGAAGCATTGCGTAACAAAATTTTACCGAAATCGATGATTGTTTTAGGCGGGGGTTATATTGCAACGGAGTTGGGTTTTGCTTACGCGGCGTTTGGCACAGAAGTTGACTTTTTAGTGCGCAGCAGCCTTTTGCGGCAGCAAGACCGTCAGGTTGCTGATGAATTCCAAAAAGTTTTTTCGCAGCATCATCGCGTGCATTTGCGGACCGTGATTAATTCTGTTAATTATCAGGACGGAAAATTTACTGTTTTTTATTCTCAAGAGGGTGATCAAAAACAAATTCATGCCGAAAGTCTGCTTGTTGCGACGGGTATTACACCTAACACCGATACTTTGAATTTGGAAAACACCCGAATTGTTCTTGATAAAAACGGGTTTGTGCAGGTTGACGAGTGTTTGAAAACAGCGGTTGATGGTGTGTATGCTTTTGGCGATTGCATTGGCCGCTATCTTTATCGGCACAGCGCTAACTTTGAAGGTGAATATCTTTTTGAAAATATCTTTGTTCATCCGTCGAGTGCGCCGATTGATTATCCTCCGGTGCCGCATGCGGTTTTTTCTCATCCGCAAATTGCCGCTGTTGGTTTGACCGAAGAACAAGCGAAAGCTGCGGGGATTGATTATGTCGTTGGGGTTAATCATTATCAAAACAGTGCTATGGGCATGGCGATGCTTTCGAATTACGGCTTTGTCAAAATTATCATAGAACGCAACACTCGCAAGATATTAGGGGCGCATATTGTTGGCGCAGAGGCGGCCAACATGATTCACATGTTGATTGCTTTTATGAGCAAAAATGCAACACTTGATGATCTTTTGAACATGATTTATATTCATCCGGCCTTGCCGGAAATTGTCCGAAATGCCGCTCGCAAAGCCAAAGCGGTGTTAGAAACGAAATAACCAAAAGATAAGCCTTTGGATAAACACTCGACAAGGTTTAGAATTTGAGCAATAATGTTTCAAACCCGGATTTTGCATTAGCCAAGCTCCTGCTTGGCTAAGCAAAATCCGTCCGAAGGGCCGCATGTCTCGACTTCGTCGAGACGTGCGGGGTTAACCTTGTCCCTGCGGGACAACCGAAGGCAAATTTT
>CAYNSM010000067.1:0-8955 GCA_964400065.1 uncultured Planctomycetales bacterium | reverse complement strand
TGCCGGCATTGCGGCGCATCGGGAAATCATGGCTTTGGAGGCAAGAACGAAATGAAATTTGTTTTTCTTATGGACCCGCTGGAAAGTGTCGTTTTTGAAAAAGACACGACTTTTGTTCTTATGCTCGGCGCCAAGGAACGCGGACATGACGTTTATTTTTTGCCTGCCGACGGAATAACTTTGAAAAACGGTCAAATTTTTTTTGATGTGACTTGTGTGGTCCCTCAACGGATTAAGTCGCGGCCGTTTGTCATTAAACAAAAACTTCAATTGTCCGCAGAGGGTGTCGACGTCGTTTTTATTCGGACGGATCCTCCCTTTGACGAAAAGTATTTGATGCATACATGGCTTTTAGACCAATTGCCGGAGAAAGTTGTGGTTATAAATCGTCCTTCTGGCATACGGACCGTGAATGAAAAGATATGGGCGATGCAATTTACCACTCTTTTGCCGTCCACGATTGTTAGCCGCAATCGTCAGGAACTTCTTGAATTTATCACCAAAGAAAAAGATGTGATTGCCAAGCCGACCAATGGCCACGGCGGGCGGGCGGTTTTTCGTGTCAAAAAAAATGACACCAACACGCATGTGATTTTAGAAACATTAACTGACCGCTTTAACCGAGAAATTATTTTGCAAAAATATGTGCCTGCCGCCGCCAAAGGTGACAAGCGGATTTTGCTGCTAAATGGCGAACCCTTAGGGGCTGTTTTGCGTGTGCATGCTAAGGATGATCATCGCAACAATTTCTTTTCCGGCGGTAAAGCTTATCCGGCAAAAATGACAGCTCGTGATAAACAAGTGATTGACGTTTTAAAACCGCATTTGCGGCGATTGGGTTTGTATTTTGTCGGTATTGATATGTTGGGCGATTATTTGACGGAAGTCAATGTGACTTCACCGACGTGCTTGCAGGAAATGAATCGTTTTTTAGGTCAAAAATTAGAATGCTCTGTAATCGCCTTTGTTGAAGGCTTGGTCCGCGAAAGGATATCCGCATGACCGACTTAGTGCTTTACTATATGCCGACTTGTCCTTTTTGTCAGAAGGTCACCAGTTTTATGAAAAAAAATGACATTGAAGTTGCGATGAAAAATACTTTGGCGAATCAGGATTTTCGTCAGGAACTTTTAGGGATTGGCGGAAAGACGCAGGTTCCTTGTCTTGTCATTGACGGCAAAGCCCTTTATGAGTCGGATGATATCATGATGTGGTTTAAAGAAAACTGGAAAAAAGTAAAGCAGGAGTGGTAAATGTCCCTTTTAAAAGAACTTCAGGAAAAAATTGAAAAACTTATCCCCAACTCAACTGTTTATGTTCTTGATCCTCGGCGAGACGGTCAGCATTTGCAGGCGCTGGTTATCAGTTCGGTTTTTGAGGGCATGCCGCTTGTCAAGCAACATCAAATGGTCATGACTCCGCTAAAACACGATTTTAGCTCGTCTTTGCACGCCTTGGGTTTAAAGACTTTTACGCCGGAAAAATGGCAAGAAGCCAAGGATCAATATCACTTATAAGGGAGGGAAAATGGACGCACAATTACAAAAGCGTATTGAAGATCATCTTAAGAGCAACAAGGTTATTTTGTTCATGAAAGGTACGCCGCAAATGCCGCAATGCGGTTTTTCGGCCAAAGCCCTTAATATGTTGCAGAGTTATAGCGTCCCTTTTGCGACATTTAATATTCTCAACGACGAAGATATTCGGCAAGGCCTTAAAGAATACTCGGATTGGCCGACGTATCCACAGTTATATGTCAATAGTCAGTTGATTGGCGGCTGTGACATTATAGCCGAGCTGCATGAAAACGGTGAGCTTAAAGAAATTTTAGAAAAATAAGATTAGTTATTTTTCGGCAAGCTTCCGAATTGTAGGATAAGGATAAATTCCCGACGAATGACCGTCACTCCAATTGATTCCGATCGCATAATTTCCCAAGGCCAGACACGCGTTGGGCGCAATATTTTCGGCAACGTCCGCTTCTTTTAGAATCAACTCCCCTGTCATTTCATTGACGCACAAAGCGCAGCGGCAGCTTAAACGCAAATCGCGGTTTTTGACTTTTATTTCTTCTTCGTCGGGCCATTTGAGAAAAGTGTGCGTAGCATCAAAACGGATAATGGGAACCTGTTTTTGCAAAATGCTCATTTTGCCCAAAGCGCGCATCGTGTTGTCAACTGCGGTCATCATAAACTCATTGGCCAGCGGCCCAAATATCTTTTTTGTAAATTGTGTTAAAAGCGGGACTTCTGCAAGTATTTCAAGCCCAAAGCGGTCTTTGAGTGACTGTTCGGCACTGCCGCCAAAAATGTAATGTTTTTTGGAACAATTATCACAGACAAAATAAGACATGTTTTCGATAATGCCTAGAATCGGTACGTTGACCTTTTCAAACATGAGAATCCCGCGTGCCACATCGACGAGCGAAAGTGTTTGGCGAGTTGTAACGATGACAGCTCCGCTTAAGGCAATGGTTTGTGTAATCGTTAGCTGAACATCCCCGGTGCCCGGAGGCATGTCAATAAATAGATAATCCAGTTCGCCCCACGCGGTGGCGTGCAAAATTTGTTGGACGTATTGGGTGACCATCGGCCCGCGCATGACGGCGGGTTGTTCTCCGAGTAAAAAACCAAAAGACATGATTTTTAAATTATGAAATTCTACCGGAATAAATTGACGTTTTTCATTTGTAAAAATTTCAACATTGTGAAGATCAAACAAGGCTGGCAGCGATGGCCCGTGAATGTCGGTATCAACGAGTCCAACCTTGTATCCTCGTCGGGAAAGTTCGAGTGCTAAGTAAGCGGCCATAGTGGATTTGCCAACGCCGCCTTTGCAAGAAGAAACCGCAATAATAGATTTGACATCTTTGAGGGCCGACTCGCCTGCTTGGAGGCTGGAGGCAGTTTTTCGAGGCAGAGTCGTCATTTTAACCGACACGGTTTTAACGCCGTCTAAATTCTTAACGAGCGTTTGCGCCTGTTTTTGAAATTCATCCTTGACCGGACAGGCCGGTGTCGTCAAAGCAATATCAAAAGAGACATCGCCATTATTTATTTTGATATTTTGCACAAACCCCAAACTGACAATGTCACGATTAAAATCCGGGTCGATAATTTTAGATAGCGCTTTGAGTATTTCGGTTTCAGAAGCCATAAAAATTTTTATCCTTTAGTAAAAGTTTGCCTAAGCTTAAATGATTTCCTTTAGATATTCAAGTACTTTATGTCCATGGGTTTCTCGAAGAGAAAGTCACGAAAATTCCCTTGCATTTTAAAGTCAGTTTAGTTAATATTAAGCTCGTATTTTTACAGGATGTGAGTGCATTTTATGAAAACAAAACCTAAACAATCCAAACCTCTTACCGGCGGCGAAGCATTAATTAAATGCTTGGAGTCCTATGGGGTGGAATATATTTTTGGCCTCTCGGGCGGCGCTGCAATCCCTATTTTTGACGCTTTGGTTGGATCAAAAATTAAGTTGATTTTGACCCGTCATGAACAAGGGGCGACTCATATGGCCGACGGTTATGCGCGGGCTACGGGAAAGCCGGGTGTGGTGCTTGTGACCAGCGGGCCGGGAGCGACTAATACCGTGACCGGAATTTTGACCGCAATGATGGACTCGGTGCCAATGATTGTTTTGACCGGTCAGACGATTCGCTCGATGCTTGGAAAAGATGCTTTTCAGGAAGCGGATATTGCCGGGATTACAATGCCGATTGTCAAACATAGTTATCTTGTGAAAGACACCAATGACATCCCTCGCGTGATTAAAGAAGCTTTTCATATTACAAATACAGGCCGTCCCGGACCTGTGTTAATTGATCTTCCTAAAGATGTGACTTCGGGTCCTTTTACGGGTGAGTCTTTGGACCCGGTAATGGATATTCCCGGGTACAAAATTCCATCTAAGCCGAGTTCTGCGGATATTAAAAAGTTTGCAAAGTTGTTTAAAGGTTCCAAAAAACCTTTGCTTTTAATCGGTCATGGAGCTGTTATTTCGTATGCCAGCAAAGCCGTGCGCGCTTTGGCTGAAAAATTAAACGCGCCGGTGACCAATACACTTTTAGGCAAAGGCGCTTTTCCTGAGACGCATCCCTTATCTCTTGGCATGATCGGAATGCACGGAACTGCGTATTCGAATAAAGCTTTGGTCAGTTGTGATTTGATTTGCTCAATCGGTTCGCGTTGGGATGATCGGATCAACGGGAATAATGATGAATTTTGTATTGGTGCCAAGAAGTTGCATATTGACATTGATCCGGCAGAAATCGGAAAAATTGTTAAGCCCGATGCGAGTTTGATTGGCGATGCCCGCCAGATCGTTGAGGAATTATTAAAGCATGTCGAAGCGCTTGATACCGCCGACTGGCTTAAGGAGCTTGACTACTACAAAAAAGAATTTCCACTTAAATATAAAACTGATAATGGTCTGACGGCTCAGCATGTTTTGGACGAACTTTATAAAGTGACAAAAGGCAATGCGATTGTGACAACCGACGTTGGCCAGCATCAGATGTGGGCGGCGCAGTTTTATTTGACAAATGATGGCGATAAATGGATCTCTTCCGGTGGTGCGGGAACGATGGGTTATGGTTTTCCGGCGGCTATCGGGGCACAATTTGGTAAGCCTAATGATGTTGTTGTTGCTGTTGTCGGTGATGGTGGTTTTCAGATGACGCTCTGTGAGCTGGCGACGATTTTTATTCATAAATTGCCGGTCAAAATTTTGGTTATCGACAATAAGTATCTTGGCATGGTTCGCCAATGGCAGGAACTTTTCTTTGATAACCGTTATTCCGGTGTGGACTTGGAAGGCAATCCGGATTTTGTGAAATTAGCTGAAGCGTATGGCGTTAAGGGTTTTCATATTGATAAAGCCGAAAATGTGACAGATGTTTTGACACAAGCGTTTGCTTATAAAGGCCCGGCGCTTATTCATGCGGAAGTTATCAAGGAAGGCAATGTGTTTCCAATGGTTCCAGCCGGCAAAAGCGCGTATCACATGATTATCGAAGCTCCGACGACAAAATTGGAAAAACCAACCGGCAGTACTTAAAATCTTTTGAGTTTTGGCAGGGTGCCGCAGGGGCAGGACCCGGCACGACAGATAATGAAATATCACCGTTTTAAGGTAAAACATGACTAATATAATAAATTTGAAAAAAAATATTCATACCATCAGTTTGCTCGTCGCCAACAAGCCGGGCGTTTTGGTGCGCATTGCCTTGGTTTTTGCGCGGCGCAATTATAATATTGATTCGCTGGTTGTCTCCCCTTCTTTTAACGCGAAATTTTCGCGCATGACGATTACCGCTCAAGGCGATCCACAGACACTCGAGCAGATTATCAAGCAAGCCAATAAGCTTATTGATGTTATTCATGCCAGTGAACACAATGACACTGACGCTGTGCATAATGAGCTGGCTCTGATGAAAATCAAAGTGACGCCGGCAAGTAAACCGATTGTCTTAAAGCTTCTGAAGAGATTTAACGCCTCTATTATTGATACGACGGGAAATATCCTCATTATTTCTCAGGCTGGCACAACCGCAGAGCTTGATGAGCTCGAAGCTTCCATCAAAAAATACCACCTTATTGAAATTGTTCGCACTGGTAAAGTTGCCATGGCTCGCGGACATGACGAGACTTAATAATAATTGTCATTTCGAGAAGTTTCGTAAGAACGACGAAGCATTCCCTCTTTTATAATGAGTTGAAAAACCAGATTGCTTCAGCCGCTTAACGGCGTCTTGGCAATGACGTTATTTTTCTTCGCCGAGATTGCAGGGCAGGATTTTTGGCATTTCTTTCGGCGGCAGGACAATTTCAGTGATTTCAATGCCGGTTTCATTTTCGGTAATTGAAGTAATTTGACAGCGCTCAAAATCAATACCTTCTTTTGCCTCTCCTAAGTACTGGACAATCGCCGCGCGCAGCGCATCGAATTCCAAATACAAAATAAATTTTGATTCCTCGTCGGTAATTTCAAGATCCTTAAGCAGGTTAAGGTAGGAAATTTCTAGGATTTGATCTAAGGTTTTGCCTTTTAAATATTTGCAAAATTCTGTCTGGGCTGTAATCTCGCGTCCACAGGTAACCTTTGCAAATTCAAAAGAGATAAACCGCTCCTGTGGATCAAGTTTTATGAAAATGCTAGAAGATGAATCATTGCAAGGCATGGTATTTTAAAAAGTATTTTGTCTTTTGGACAAAAGCAGTTGCGAAACAGGATAGCGCTTGGATCGGCGCGAAAGTGTTTTGCTCGGATAGCCTAAACGCAAAAATATTCCTGGTTGATAGATGTCAGTTTGTAATTTTAGAAATTTTTGATAGACATCGTTAACAAGGCTTTGATGCTGTGTACTATACGCATTAGGCGTCAGATGACAATCAAATGAGATCAGCGAATGCCCAAAGGGTTGGGCGGATAAGCCTCTTTGTGTAATCTCAAGCCATATTTCCTGCAGGCATCTTCCAAGATCAAACCAAGACCAGTTATTATAGTTGCGCGCCGAGATATAGATAAGGCCGCTTGAATTTTCAAGAAGCTGCTTGCAGCCTAAATATGTAAAAATGCGTTCAGTGCCAATCCAAAAAATAAATCGCAAAAATGGGAATATTGCCAGCGCCTTAAGGGTCACTTCTCCGACCCAGGGTATCTCCAGACTATTGGCAGCGATACCGGCATCATTACCGTCTTTTGTAAAGTGTAGGGCACGCATAAAATGTTGATAATGATATTCATTTTGATAACGAATCACATCAAGTCTTGAAATTAGAGTGGCTATATCAGAAAAATCAGATGTAAATAAACTTAAGTTTAAGTCTTTATATTTTTGGACAATTTTTTTTATGGCTTCTAAATCACTCTGTCCTAACGGTTTTTTTTGAAAAATTCCACGCCGAGTTTGTCGTTGACATATTAACGATGCCCAAGGTGTTTCGTCAACAAAAGTCGATTTTGCTAGTACTATTGAAAAGCCGCTGTCTATGGGGAGAATCGTGTCAAGACTGTACCCATCGTTTCGGGCAATAGAAATCAGGTTTTGGCAAAAACATCCGAGTGCCAAGGAGTTTAGTGCAATATCCAGATTACGTGGGCAATGGAATTTGTCATTGATTTCTAAGCTGAACTTGATTTTAAAATCGGTTTGTATTTCCCAGTCGATGGTCCAGGGCTGAAGATTATCTGCGGAGGGGGCCCAACGAGCGATGTCTAACCACTTTAAAATGAGACTGTTTAATGGCAAAGAAAACACCTAACGCCTTTTATTATAAGCACTTAAAGCAATCAGGCGTTTGTATTGCTGCAAGGGATTGCGATTGCCCCATAGGAGATATTTTTTGGCTATTCTCTTTTGTCCGGCGTCAAACTGAAAATACCAGGGGGCCAAAAATGGTTTTCCTCTTTTTGTCAGAATTTGCATCGCTTCAATACAGGCAACTCCTGCACAGAGTTCAACCGCAGCAGCTAATGACGGGCCTTGCTTTTTTTCAAAATCAACATGCTTCAAATCAATTTGTCCGATATGTAAGAGTGCTGGACATGTTCCAATTATAAAAGCAATAATTTCTTCATCCGAGGTTTTGCAATTTTTAAAATCAAAATAATCTTCATAACTCATAGAACCTGGCCCAAAGACATGCAGAGTTGTTGTCAGACCAATCGGTCCAGACGCAACAGCGTAGATTCCTTTTTTGTGACAGGCTTGGTGCAGTGTTCGCCTCGGTGAAATTGCAAAGGCATCTATTCCATCCATGGCAAGGTCTATTGAATGCAAAAAATTGTCTATATTTTCCGGATTTATTCCTTGATCAAAAGTTTTTATTTGAGCAGATGGGTTAATCTCGAGGATCATTTCGGTAATAACTTTTGTTTTCGGTCGATTTAAATTCGAAATTGTAGCTCCTCGTTGTCGATTAAAGTTTACAGGCTCAAAATGATCCAGATCTGCCAAATGAAAGTGTCCCACACCCATTCGAGCTAAAGTCAAAGCATGCGCGCCTCCAACTCCACCTAGACCAGCAATTGCCACACGTGACTGAGCGAGAATTTCCTGTTCTTTTTCAGAAAGAATTCCTATATTCCTGGAGAAGAAATTCCGATAGGTTGGATCTGTTTTTTTAGAAAAATTATCAACCACTATTTGATTCCAACAATAATGCCATGATCAAAGTCAAGGTTATGTTTTTTTACCGAACTAAAGCCAGCATCAAGAAGCCATTGTTCGTATTCTTTCCATGTATAAAGCATGCCAAGTCCTGTTGCAATGCTTAAGAAATAGGGAGATCCAAGAGCGGCACTTAAGGGGCCTGTCTCGTCGTCATTCTGCATCATGTTAAAAATGATAACTTGCCCGCCTTTAGGAAGCGCGGAAAAACATTTTTTGAGCAGTTCACTGTCTTTTTCCTTACCCCAAATGGTAAAAAAGTGGCAAAACATGATTGCTGTCGCATCACTGGGGAAAGGATCGTTAAAACAATTTCCAGCTACGGCAAAAACCCTTTCTGCCAGTCCATTTTGTTTGATGTTCTCTTTGGCAATTTCACAGACTGATGGTGAATCAAAAACAGTTGCGCGCAAATGCGGCCATTTTTTTGCAATTGCCATCGCGTTTGTGCCATTTCCGCCGCCGACATCAACTAAATGTTTTACTTTGGAAAGGTCTAACCTATCCTTTAATTGGGAATTTGCATAAACAGACAGTTCCTCCATCGCTTCTTGAAAAATCTTTTCAGTTTCTGGATCGTGTGCGAGTCTTTGATAGAGTGTTGGTTCTGTTCCTTTAAATTCGCGAAGTCCGACGTTGGTATTTTGTTGCACTGACTCTAAGAGCCAATAGACTCCCTTGTACATAACACGGTGTTGAAGTTCAACATAAGCCGTGATTTTATACGGACTTGATTTTAGGAAAAATAGCTTGGCAAAATAAGTGATCGAATAGCGTTC
>CAYNSM010000066.1:0-9307 GCA_964400065.1 uncultured Planctomycetales bacterium | reverse complement strand
AAGCAGGCTCAATTTCATCCTTAATAATTTTGTATTGCTGGCTAAAATCAACAAACTGGACTTCCATAGCAGAACCTTTCGTGGAATGTTTATGTTAATAAATCTTTAACCGCTTCAAAAACATCGTTAACCTCGACATTCTTAATGCAACTGATATGTTCACAAGAAGCCCGGCGAAAATTGTAATAACATGGCCGGCAAGCCACCGAACTTGTAACGATGCGATGATCGTTAATTGAAAAAGAATAGGGACCATACACTACTTCCCCAACCGGGCCAAAAACAGAAACTGTTTTTATTCCAGCAGCCACGGCCATATGAAGCGGCCCACCGTCATTAACAACGGCTAAACAACTCTTTTTTAAAAACGCTAAAGTTTGCAACAAATCCGTCGCGCCACAAATATCAACGAGCGGCCATTTTACTAAACTTTGAATCTCTTTGCAAAGGGATTCCTCCTGCTTATTACCCATCAAAACAATATTGACATTAAAATGTTGCCTTATCCGAGTAATTAATTGAGCATATTTACCAGCCGGCCAACGCTTGAACTTGGCGTCTTGCCCCCAACTTTCACCGCCGCCAGGAAAAAGAACGACCAATCGTTTCGTCGACAAATGAGCTTCTTGCAAAAAATTTTCAACCCACGCCGTTGCTTTCGCAACAAGCGAAATTTCCATAGTTTGAGGCACAACAATAAAATTCATACAGCGCAAAAGATCCAGATAATATTGAGTCACATGCCGGCCTTCAAAACCATGCAGCACAACCTTTTTTGTCAAAAATGGACTGCGATTTTTGTAATTTAATCCCACACGCTGCTTAATACCCGCGAGCTGGCAAAAAAAACCAGCGTACCACGTCATCGAAAAATCAAAAACTACGTCATAATTTTCCATTTGGATTTCATTTTTAATTTTTTGTAAAAGTTTAAAGAATTCCAGCTTCGAATGATCAGCAACAGCTTTAAATTCATCACGATCATACGTTGTGACATGATTGATCTGCGGCAAATTTTCTAACAACGGCGTTGTTCGGCGATTGGCAATGTAACCGATAAAAGCGTCAGGAACATTGACCTTGATATTTTTAATCATCGGAACCGTAAACAGCACGTCCCCAATACCATAAGTATTTATAATAAGAAAACGTTTTGCAGACATAGTCCTAAGATTATTCGATCCTGATTTTTTGCCTGCGAAAAGTTTTATACCGTAGCCGCAAATATAAAAGCGGGTTAAAAATATTTCTACGGCGGACATCCTGCCAATCCCTTTGACTTAAAGAATGACTAACCATTTTTTCTTTAATCTGCGCAGGATGAGAACCAAAGTAAACTGGGAAACGGTTAAGATCACCATAACAATAAACTTGCGTTTTTTCCTCGTCCTTAAGCGTTGTAATCCCCATCATTTCAGCATTAACGCGCCGCTTTGTCATAACACCTTCCGGCATAACCCAGCCATAATGATACAAAAAACATCCTGCCTGACAGCGCCGCAAAGGCTTGCCATCAATACGCCCAAACCCATAAGCGTCCCCAATCGATTTAATGCTACCGTTGTTGCGAATGATCCTATCCTGCTTTTGATACCAGCCGCTGTCAATACGATAGCGATAATAACTACCATAAAAATGCAACCACGAAAAACGCAAAGCATCGATGTCTAGAGCAAGACATTTTTTCATCGCAAAACGCAGCTTTGGCAAATCCATTTCGTGAATCAATTCATCCGACTGCAAATAAAACGCCCAATCGCCTTTGCACTGCTGCAAAGCGATATTTGTCTGATTTGAAAGCTCAATATTTCCTTTTGAAAAATCCCAGTCTGTTTTAATAATGCGGATTTTAGAGTCGTTTAAAGATTCAATGAGTGAAAGGGTTTGATCGTCGGAATTACCAACATTAACGATAAATTCATCACACAACGGAAGTATCGACCGGATCGACTCGAGGACGGGATAATGGAATTTGGCCGCATTGCGAACAATCGTAAAACCACTGATTTTCATATTCCCGATCAACCTCCTGAATCGCTAAACGAGCTCCCGATAAATTGCCAATGTTTCTTCTGCTGTGTTTTGGAAAGAAAAATTTTGAGCACGAATCAAAGCTTTTTGCTGAAAAAAACTTTTCCACTTTGCATCTTCCAGAAAACGCGTAAGCGCATCAGCGATTTGATCAGGGTTATACGGATCAATGATAACAGCCGCATCTTTAGCAATCTCAGGACACGAAGAAACATTCGACGTCACAACCGCAGCCCCGCAGGAGAAAGCTTCCACAAGCGGAAAACCAAACCCTTCATAAAACGACGGAAAAACAAAAACTTCACAAAGATTATACAGCGAACGCAAATCCTCGTCGGAAACATACCCTAAAAAGACAACGTCATCCGTCAAATTAAACTTTTTGATCACTTCTGCTAAACCTTCGATCATCCAGCCTTTCATACCACTGACAACGAGCTTTCCCTTAAACTTATTCTTTTGTTTTAGGATCAATAAAGCTAAAAGCAAATTTTGCAAATTCTTGCGCGGTTCAATGGTCCCGACAAAAAGAAGAAACGACTCGGGGATCCCGCGTTTTTTTAAATCCCCCCTTGCCTTTTGCCGCTGTTGATCATCCAACGGATAAAAAATACTCTTATCAACCCCCTGATAAACCAAGCGTACCTGCCCTTCTTTAACAGGGAAATATTGTTGCAAGTCACGGATTGTACTTTGCGAACAACAAATGATACGATCAGACTGACGAACAATTTGCGTAAGCTGTTTTTCGGTCATCTCCCGCGTCTGCAAAGCATGACCATCAGGATAAGTTTTATAAACCAAATCATGCACCGTGACAACAATCTTGGTATTTTGGATATTGATAAATTCTAAACTAGGAGCATGATAAATATCGACGGGATTAAGAATTTTTGACAAACCTTGGCCAAACCAATCGACCTTTACGCTAAAATTGTCTGCCGGGACACGCGGAATCCTGCGCTTAAAATCAAAATATTTCTTCTGCGCATAAAGCCAATACTCATTCTCCCGATCGATTTGACTTAATGACTTAACGAGATTATAAGCATAGCGGCCAATCCCCGTATAATTTTTAAGAAGAAAAGACCGGCAATTGATCGCAATGCGCATAAATCTAGACTTTGTGGCCTTTAAGGCGTAGGAAATCTTGCGTCGTCTCAACAACGTGGTCTAACTGTGAAAGCCCAATGTCCTGATGAATCCCAAAATGAAATCCATGTATCGAACAATATTCCGCCTGCGGAAAGTCCCCGAGCTTGTATCCCAAAAACGCATAACTTTCACATTGCGTTGGAATCGAGTTAAAAAGATTACGCGAATCAATGCCCTTTTGATCAAGATAATCGACAAATTCATCTTTTGTAAAATTAAGATTCTCACGCAAAATGACCGAATAGGCATGAGGCCCGATCTTTTCACCCTTTTCTTCCTTAATTGTTATAAAATAAGGATCAAATTTTTTAAAATGCTCGATCAAATAAAGCAAATTCCGACGACGACGGCCTAAAATATCTTGATAAATTTTAATATTACCCAAACCGACGGCCGCCTCCAATTCATTCATCTTGGCCGAAAACCCAATCCGTTTAAAATCAAATTTATTGACCATGCCGTGATTGCGAAGCGAACGTAAGGCCTCGGCCATCGCCGAATCATCGGTCGTCACAATCCCACCTTCGATCGTCGTAATAATATGCGCCGCATAAAGACTGTAAGCCGCCATTTGTCCAAATGTCCCGACGAGCTTACCATCAATTTCTGCACCATGCGCTTCTGCGGCATCCTCAACAACATAAAGTTTGTGTCTGAGGGCAATTTCCATGATTTTTTTCATGTCCGCAGGCTTGCCCATCAAATGCACCGGCATAATCGCGCGTGTTCGGGGAGTTATCGCTTTTTCAATTTTGTCCGCATCGATATTTAAAGTCTCGCATTTGACGTCGACAAAAACCGGTTTAAAACCGGCTTGAAAAACCGCATTGGCGGTTGCCACAAAAGTCAAAGCCGGAATAATGATCTCATCCCCGCGCTTAGCACCATAATCATAGAGAACAGCCAAAGCCAAAGCATCCGCATCCGTACCGCTAGAAACCGCCACCGCATCTTTGGTCCCAAAAGTCTTGGCAAATTGCTTTTCAAATTCCGCGACGTATTTGCCGCGAGTGACAAACTTTGAGTCAAGCGCCACATCAATAAGTTTTCGTGCCTCGTCGGTAATCGACACTGTTCCAAACGGAACACGATACCGGGATTTAACCTCCACACTGTGATTTTTATTTTTTGTGTCCACGGCCTGCAACCTTTCTTATCATTTCTTCGGCATTCGAATAACGATCCGGCGTGCCGATATCCAAAAATTCATTATCCACCACAAATCCGCTGAAACGCTCTTTGAGTTTCGCTGGTAATAAAGGGAAAAAATCCTGTTCAATCGAAAACTTTCCCGTCGGCATCAAATCAAAGATTTGCTTTTCAAAACAATACGCACCGACATTAACAAATCCTCCGCCTAAGACATCCTTTTTTTCTTCAAAGCCTTCAATAACATCGCTCTTGCCCAAAAGAATTGTGCCATAATCGCGGCTGTCGGCGATCTTAGAAACCGAAAGTGTCGCCTGATTTTCTTTTGTTAAATGAAAATTTAAAAACTTATTGTAATCCAAGGCACAGAAACAATCGCCATTCATGGCAAAAAATTGATCCGAATGCACAAAGCCTTGCGCATTCTTGATCGCACCTCCCGTACCTAAGGGTGTTTCTTCCCTTGAATATTCAATCAAAAGGCCTAAATCATTTTTACGATAATAATTTTCCACCTCTTGGGCTTGAAAACCCACCGCTAAAATAATCCGTTTAAAGCCTTGTTGCTTTAAATATCGTAAAATTTTATTTAAAAATGGCTCATCTGCGACGATCGCCATTGTTTTTTGCGCTTGACCGATTGTTGAACGCAACCGTGTGCCTAAGCCACCGCAAAGAATGACCATATCCGTTTTTGACAAATCCATTTAGAAAACCAATCCCGTGTTAGGTTGATAAAAAATAATCTGGCTGCCTAAAGTTTCAAATTTAAACGGGATTTCTAGCAGGTCTTTAAGCCGTGCCCGAATCTTCGGCTGAACCTCAGGAGGCGCAAAAATAAGAACAAATCCGCCACCACCGGCGCCCAAAAGTTTTCCGCCCAAAGCTCCCGCACTTTTTGCCGCATTATAAATCTCGTCGATATGAGGTGTTGAAATTTTTTCTGAAAGACTGCGTTTTAATTGCCAAGACTCGTCTAAGAGCTTACCAAAATCCAAAATATTGCCACCTTTAAGAACAGCCAGCGCGTGTGTCGTCAAACCATAAATCTCATTGAGTTCCTTAATTTTATTCGGAGTATTTTTAATCTGATGCGCCGCAATCTCGGAAGCCGTGCGCGAAAATCCGGTAAAAAACATCATCAAATGCGACTGCAGCTCTTTGAGCCTTTCCGGCCCGACGGTGACAAGCCGCACCTGCAGATGATTCGGGCCCCCAAACTCAATAAAATTAAACCCGCCATAGGAGGCAAGCGTCTGGTCCTGACACCCGACATTTTCCTTAATCAAATCCTGTTCGATATGGATCGCTTCACGGGCCAGTTGTTCTTTTGTTGGCATAATTCCTTTAAGTGCATAAAGGCCGTTTAAGAGTCCGACGGTAAAAGAAGAACTTGAACCTAACCCAGTTCGTGCCGGCAAATCCCCGTCATGATGGATTTCAATGCCTTCATGAATATTTAAAAATTTTAAAACCTCCCGCACCGACGGATGGTCAATCTCTTCTACTTTCTGCACATGTTCGGTCACCGAATAAATAATACGCGACTTATGTTCAAAAAACGGAGGCAAATAACGACAGGTAATATAGCAATATTTGTCAATCGTCGTCGCCAAAACAGCGCCTTTATGCTCCTGATACCACGCTGGATAATCCGTGCCGCCGCCAAAAAACGACACACGAAAGGGAGTGCGGGAGATAATCATACAAGTACCTTGGGTTCTAAAATTTTTCGTTTAAGTTTGATTTTTGTGGATCGCAGGGTTTCTTCAACCGCTAAATTTCCAAATTTCTTTTCAAGCAAATTTAAAAATTGCGGAGAAGTATGATACTGCATCCAAGCTTTATCCCTAAATTCCAAAACCTCTGCCGCACTTAAATATT
This sequence comes from uncultured Planctomycetales bacterium, assembly GCA_964400065.1. Lineage (GTDB taxonomy): Bacteria > Omnitrophota > Gorgyraeia > Zapsychrales > JANLHA01 > JADLGJ01. The sequence continues at coordinate 3,088 of CAYNSM010000066.1, read as the reverse complement.
TCGTCGGCAAAGGCTGGGCATTGTAGGAGTGCTGCGAAAATCCTGAGTAAGAGTCCGGCAATTTCCATCCTAATTTGCGCGCCTGTCCATGCAGAGGACTGCCCGGATAAGCCATTGCCGAATAAAAGTTAGCTTCTTCCGTATTCATTTCAAGAGCTAAATCAAGCGTCATTTGCATACTGGGGATATCATCCTCGGGAAGACCAAAAATATAATTAGCAATGACGTTAATATCGTGCGCCCGGATTTTTTTGACAACATCGCGGATGTCCACGTCTTCAAAACGGCCCTTGGTCACATCTTTGCGAACACGGGTATTTCCGCTTTCAATGCCTAAAGCCAACCAATTGACGCCGGCTTTTTTTAAAATGTCCAGATACTGTTCCTTGACGGTATCCACCCGCGAGTAACACCAGATATTAAATTTATAGCCACGCTCAATGATTAGCTCACAAAGCTTCACAAAATGATTGGCGTTAAGAACAAAAAGTTCATCGGCGATTTTAATATTGGTAATTCCCTCATCGGCAAAGAAATCAAATTGTTTAATAATAAACTCCGGGTCCCAATAACGAAAAACAGCGCTTCCGTCGGAGAATTCATTCTCCTGACGGTTGATGATATTAATCATGCAAAAAGAACATTTCATCGGACAGCCCAAACTCGTGTAAAGAGCCGCAAAAGGCTGACGCTTGATATGATTCGAATACGAATGCCATAACGATGTCCGGTAACGCTTCAAAGGCAGCCGATCCCACGCAATGCCTGGAAGATCACTAGGTAAATTCTCCTTGGCGACAATAGGCGATGGCGCATTTAAAATGACCTGCCCGTCCTTTCGATAACCCAAACCTAAAACTTTATCAAGTTTATCCTCTAAGTTTGTGTGCAGAAGATTTGAAATCGTATACACCCCTTCATTCTGACAAATAAAATCAATACACGTATGCCTTTCCAAAACTTCACGGGGCAAGGCTGCAATATGTCCCCCAACAAAAAGAATCTTGGTGTCAGGAATATGTTTTTTAACAAGATCCGCCAAAGCAATGGCACCTTCCATATTTTGTGAACTGGCACTCGGCTGTTGGCCATAAACGACAAAGCAAGTGACTTTCGGTTTGAGATCGGAAATATATTGTGTCGATTCAGCATCCGAAAAGGCCAAAGCTTCGCTGTCTAGAATCGAGGCACGAAAACCTTCCTTCAAGCAATGGGACGTCAACATTCCTGCCCAAATCGGCGGCTCAATGGCTGAATAAACCGTACTTAAATCCTGATAAACTTTATACGAAGCATTCGCTTGGACAAAAAGAATATCTAACTGCTTAAATGTTGGCATATTGATTCCTTTTAATAATCTGATACGCTTTAACCAACTCGGTAATTCCCGCCGCTAATGATACGTCGGGTTTAAATGCAGTTTTCTCAATCTTTTCATTGCTAACAATATAATCGCGCTTGTCCGGATCTTCGCCGATGGTGGCCTCAACGAAATAAAAATCTTTGACCTGCTTTTGAATTTCTTGGCAAAGCCCAAGTTTGCTAATATTCGCATCACTTAAACCGACGTTGTAAGCCTGATTTTTCATCTTGTCAAAATGATTCAAGCTATGACTAAACGCTTTGGCCACGTCGCGCACATGAATAAAGTTACGGTTAAAATGCGCTTCAAACAAAACGACAAACCGGTCATACACCGCGCGATAAACAAAATCATTGACGAGCAAATCCAAACGCATCCGAGGCGAAACACCAAAAGCCGTCGCTAAACGCAAAGTGATCCCGTTTCCGGCAGCAAGAATAGCTTGTTCAGCCTCGACCTTAAGTTTCCCGTAAAGCGAAATTGGTCTAAGCGGCGTTTCTTCCGTACAATGCTTGCCCTTTTCCCCGATGCCATAACCGCTATTGGTTGTCGGAAAAATAACCATCTGATCTTTACTGCGCAATTGCAAAATCATCGTGACCGCATCCAGCAAAATCGACTGCGCCCCAACTGGGTCCTTGGCGCACAATGGAGCTCCCGTCAAACAAGCCAGCGGAAAAATCGCGTCCACATCCCTAAGGAGCTTAGTCATCAAATTTTTGTCACGTGTATCTCCTCGGACAATTGTCAATTTAGGATGATAACAGACGTCTAAAAGCGACGTCTGGTTATACATAAAATTATCGAGCGCGACAATTTCATGACCCTCTGCCAAAAATCGCGGAATCATGACAGAACCCAAATACCCGGCCGCGCCAGTGATCAAAATTTTCATACGAAAACTTCCTTTCTTAACATTTATTTTAAAAAAATACCTTCCCTCCCCCTTTTGTGGGGAGGGCTAGGGCGGGGGGAGTTCAACCGCTACCCCTCCCCTAACCCCTCCCACAAGGGGAGGGGAAATTTTCATCTTTTTCAAATTATCCGGTTAATGCCTTCTTTCAACCCCACCTTCGGTTTCCAACCCAATTTCTGAATACGACTACTGTCTAATAGTTTTCGCATCGCTCCGTCAGGCTTGGATGAATCAAACACAATTTTTCCATCATACTCAAGCGCACAAGCAATCATTTTTGCCAAATCTTTAATCGCGATATCTTCGCCGACGCCGACATTAATTAACTCTTGGCTCTCGTAATTTTGCATCAAAAAAACACACGCCGCTGCAAAATCTTCGCTAAACAAAAACTCGCGCTTAGGTTTTCCTGTTCCCCAAAGAGTAACTGCCTTTTCGTTTTTAGCGACGGCCTGCGAAAATTTCCCTATCAGAGCGCCCAAGACATGACTGTTTTCGGCATCCGTATCCGCCGCCGGTCCGTAAAGGGTCGCCGGGACCATAGCAATGGCGTTAAACCCGTATTGCTGCCGATACGCGCGACAGGTTTCAACACCCGCGATCTTGGCCACCGCATACGGTTGGCTCGTCGGTTCAAGTGCGCCGGTTAAAAAATATTCTTCTTTGATTGGCTGAAGAGCATTCTTCGGATAAACGCAGGAGCTGGCGATAAAAAGGAGTTTTTTGACCTTGGCTTTGTAAGCTGTGTGAATAATATTGTTTTGACTTTACAAATTTGCGTAAATAAACTCCGCGCAAAATTCCTGGTT
>CAYNSM010000065.1:0-9710 GCA_964400065.1 uncultured Planctomycetales bacterium | reverse complement strand
TCTTTTTCATAATAGAAACAATAGGCTGATACCTTATTAAAGATACCAGCCTATTATATTTAACTCAATGAAATAATCGAACTCTTACATCCAATTTAAATTGACGCCCAACCAAACCTCATGCGCACGATACCCGCCGCCTAATTCGGTTTTTGGATTTTCCTGATAACTATAATACGTGTATTTGGGCTCGATGGTCACTATTTTATTCGCTACCCATTGCAAACCAAATGAAGCATCATACCAACTGGCATCAATTCCATAAGGCAAAATGGAAGATGAAAAATCATTGAAATTATCCTGCGACGCCTTGCTAAAAGTTGTATTAAAACTCATCTTCGAGCTAACAATATAATTAGCACTCATCATCCAGGTATTGACATTGGACGTAAATCCCGGAATTTTTGGTGTTGCTCCGCGGGATGCCGGCGTGGATGTCTTGGCCAATTGACGCATATAACCCAAATCCAACAACAAACTGTCAAGAGGTTGATACATTAAATCATATGTAAAGGTATGCGACTGCGTCAAAGCCCGCTGATTAACAGAAGCTTCAACACAAGTAATATAGGCGCTATCCGCATATTGATATCGCAGTGAACCTGTTACTTTTTTCATTGGCTTTACAGTCCATTTCGTTGCAAGTTCCGTTCCAGAAACCTGCAAAAAGTCAATAAATGCCGATTTGGCAGCCGTGCTGGTAGCTGCTGTTTCTCGCTCATCATCATAATCGCTATCTTCACTTTTATGGCGAATTTGCGTCGTAAAATTAAGATACTTGGAAAGGACCGTCCGTGTTCCTGCCGTCAAAACAACCTTCGTTGTATAAATATTGGTTTCACGAAAAAAGATTTCGCCTGTGGATGCGCTGGACTCCCCACGAAGACTATCACGGTTTTCATAAAGCCAATTATAACTGCGGCCAACTTCAACATCGCCATAAATGCTGGTTTTTTTAAATCCTGAATACCGTAAAGCTAAATCCCCACCCCAGTTTTCGATTTTATTTTCATTCATACTGACTTCGGTGGTGTTGGCAATATAATTTGGTGGATCTGTAACGTCAGCCGGATCAACTGATCCGCCGCGGCGGCCAATAATTTCCGTTTTTAACTTTGCATTAAAAACCAAATCTTTAACCGGCTGGCTCTGAAAATTACCCGTCACAATATTAGAGCTATATTTATTATCGGCAATCCCAGCATACTTGTTCTCTGCGGTACTTGTAAAAGAACGTAAAGTTCCAAACTCATCCATTTCCTTTATCCGCGCATGCTCCTTATTATCAATTTTTGTATAACGATACGCTAAAGCAAGCATTCCCGTATCCTGCCAAAACCATTTTTCACCGTGCAAAGTCGTGATCGCAGAATTTGAATCTAACTCTGCGGTTTGAAGACGAATCTTTTTCTCTGAAGCCGTACTATTTGTAGAAAGGGACTTTTCTTCGCGTATCGTCTTTTCATTTAAAACATCCCATTTCTGCTCGCCTTTAACACTAAAACCGGCAAACTCTCCCTTGGAACGCAAACCAAAACTATTCAAATGCTCATCAATATCCTGCCAGGCAGGCCCGATGAGCCTTGTCGTAGAACCTTCTTTAGCAGCTGCCCATGTTAAACGCGATTTCACGCCACCCTTACTATGATGGTCATAAAAAAAACTGCTCTCCGGCAAATTCCCCAAAGTCGCTCCAAGTTCAAAACCCATATGCCCAATGTCCATTTTAAAATCTTTGTCTGAATTGCGTGCTGACAATGTTGTAAACGGATAATAGGTCCCGCCAGTTCCATCGTAATATTTACGAAAGATATTGTAATCAATTTTAAGAAAACCCAACTTTTCTCTTGTAATTTCAAGATCTCCAGAAAAATCATTGTTTTTTGGAATAGCATGACCTTCAAAAGAAAAACTTGTGTCTTTATTAATTTTACCAGTAGCACTAAGATCTTCCAACCCACCCGAATAACCATCATTTTTCCAATACTGGGCTCTGAATTTTGCGGCATCCCCATTAACAGAAATATAATCAACAGGAACAAGCGTTGCGGACACCTTCGCATCATCTGCTGCAACAGCATTAAGCGGAGAAAAACCCACGCCGCAGAATACAATGACACCAGCAAGAACTTTTATAAAATCAATTTTCATCCAACACCTCCTTGAATTAATATCTCAAATGTTCATCAAAGTTCGAACCGTGCATTGCCGTATGACAGCCCGCGCTAAAACACGCCCCTTGCACAAGCCGGGTATTATGCCCTGTGTTTTTTCCGATGGTCGGGAAATTTGCCTGCGCATGGCAGCGCAAACACAAATTATTATCCCGCTGGACAAGCATTTTATCGTTGACTGAACCATGCACTTGGTGGCAGGTCACGCAACCATCACGCAAGGCTTCATGTTCAAAAACAAACGGGCCTTGTTTTCCTTGATGACATTTAAAGCAAGTGTCATTGATATCTTCTAGAGCCGTCGAAGTTCCAGGTTTGACTTCTGTGCCATGCGGATTATGGCAATCCGAACACGACATTCTGCCTTCGATGACAGGATGTTTATAAGGAAGACTAAACTGGACTTTTTTGTCCGTATGGCATTTAAAACAAGCACTCGGGTCCTTACGAAGGCTGGCAATATTGCCTTTGCCGCCGCCGGCTTCTGCGTGAACGCTCCCCGGGCCATGACACATTTCGCAACCGTTGGCAATGCCTTCCAAACCTTCATCGCTTTCAATAGCAATTTTGCGATGCGTCGAAATTTTAAATTCTCTCGTCTCCTTCTCGTGACAGCTCGCACAGGTTTCGGTACCAACATAGGTCGCGTTTTTAAAATTCTCCGCTTTCCCTGTTTCTTCTGCAGCCGCAGAAAAACAAAACAGGGCCGCGCCGCAAAACGCGAAAACACAAGCCATGACCCAGCGGCCGATGAAGACTCGTGCACAATTTGAGTCTTTGCTCTGCATATTTTCCCCCTTGGTTTTGGAACAAATCAAATGTTAAAAATTTTGGACGTTCATGTAGTTTTATTTTTTTTGAGAATCTTCAATAGTGCCGGCTTTTTTATATTCTTCGGCCGTCGGCTTATCCGCTAGCGCCTTGACTTTCTTTCCATAATCGTTAAGTTCATGATCCCCATCTTTTTTAGGTAATGCAGCCGTATGACAATCGACGCATTTTGGCTTACTGTCCGGGTAAGCTTCCTTATAGATCTTCATCTGTCCAAGATCTGCATAGCTTACGCCCGCAAAAACTAGAACAAAAAAAGCGATAAATATTACGGTTGATAAAGTGTTTTTTTTCATTTTGTCTCCTTCTCTATTATGTGGATCATTAAAAAAACATGTTATGGCTTACGCTAAAACTTTTTGCGCCAAACGCGCTTTGGCGATGCGGGCAAAATATTCCTGCTCTTTTTTTTCAATAATGCGTTCAACGGCAACAACCGCATCTTGCCGGCGACGCACACTGCTTTCAACAACTTGATCAAGCTGGTCAATCGTCAAAAGTTCAACACCTTCGACTAAGGCGACCTTTGGTTCAATATTGCGCGGCATTGAGATATCAATCAAAATCAGCGGCCGTCTTTTGCGACTAGCCATGACCTCAACAACCATCTCGGACTCGATCAAGTAATGCGGCGCTCCCGCCGAACAAATACAGGCATCCACTTTCAACAAAATTTCTTTCATTTGCCAAAAACCCGCTGCAATCCCTTGAACTTCAGAGGCAACCGACTCAGCCTTATCACATGTGCGATTCATCAAATAAATATCCCCGACATTTTTGTTACGCAATTGCTCGGCAGCCAAGTGCCCCATTTTGCCAGCGCCTATAACCAAAACAGATTTTCCATTCAAAGTGCCAAGCTTTTGCTGAATCGTCGTAATCGCAGCCCAGCTGATGGAAGAACCCCCAAACCCGACTTCGGTTTCGGTCTGTGCCTTTTTGCCGGCGCGAATCGCTAAATTAGAGAGAATATTAAGTTCGCGGGTCATCATGCCGCGAGCGCGCGAAATTTCTGCGGCTTCTTTGACTTGTCCCAAAATTTGTTTTTCCCCCAAAACCAAAGAATCTAATCCGCAGGCAACACGTAAAGAGTGTCGCACCGCTTGATCAGCTTTGTAGCAATAAAAGTTTTGCAATAACTCGGGGCTGGTTTTTATTTTTTTGACTTTAAAAAGGGCGTCTAGAATAATTTGCGGGGCATCGTTTAACAAATGCGCATAAATTTCAGTACGATTACACGTCGAGAGGATAAAGGCGCCCAAAACAGCAGGATCATTTCGAAGGTCGCTTAATAAAAGTTCTTTTTCAATCTCTTTAAAAAAGAATTTTTCGCGCAGTTCGATGGCTGTATTTTTGTGATTTAAACCGATGGAAAAAATATGGTCAGAGCCAGCAGAAAAAACCATTTCTGAGCAATGGCAATCTTTTTCATTTTGCATGTATAGATAGTAATCAAAGAGACAAAAGCTTGCAACAAAGTTTTCATAAATTTTTACTTCAAATTTTTGTGTTGTTCGGGCGCGAATAAACAGCCTGCACAACACTGATGTTGCGGGTCTTAAAAGCCGACTGACAATACGACCAATAATAATTCCACTTGCGGACAAACGCTTCATCAAATCCCAAGGCGGCAATCTGGGGTCTTTGGGCATTAAAATTTTCCCGCCACATCGCCAAGGTGCGCACATAATGCGGCGTGATATCCTCATAATCAAACAAACACAAAGAGCCGGTGCGATTAAGCGCCTGCGTAATCCGGCTTAACGACGGCAAGAGACTTCCCGGAAAAATGTGTTTCTGTATCCAGTCAACATTCTTGCGAAAACTTTCGTAACGATGATCCGGCGAAAGAATCATCTGCAAGCCCAAAAGCCCGTCTTTGGCCAGCAGATTATGGCATTGCCCAAAAAACGTTTCTAAAAATTTATCGCCAACAGCTTCAATCATTTCTATCGAAACAATTTTATCGAACTTTCCTTCCATCAAGCGATAGTCCAAAAATTTAACCTCGCATTGTTTGTTAAGTCCTTCTTCAAAAAAACGCCGCGTCGCATAATCAAACTGCTCGCGCGAAACGGTCAATGTCGTCAGCTGACAGCCATAATTTTTGGCCGCATGAATCGCAAAGCCGCCCCAGCCGCCGCCTATTTCCAACACTTTATCCGAACTCTTTAAACGCAGCTTTTGACAAAGCTCGTCGTATTTTTGCGTTTGTGCTTCGATTAGACCTTGATCGGGAGATTTGAAATACGCACTTGAATAAGTCATCGTCGGGTCAAGAAACAGTTTAAAAAACTCATTGCCCAAATCATAGTGCGCCGCAATATTTTTGCGGCTACCATAAATGGTGTTGGCACGCACAAAATGTTTAACAACATTTAAAACTCCAAGCCAATTGACCGGCGTAAACTTTTTTTGGTCTGCCATTAAGGTCGGATGATTTTCAACATTGCGGATCATCCATTCAATAACGCGGGTAATATCCGTCGTGTCCCAATCGCCGTCGACATAGGATTCGCCAAAACCGACATCGCCGGACCAAAAACACTTTTTGAACAACGCCGGGTCAGATACAGCAATGTCCGCGGCGACACCCTCTTGCCCATCGCCGTAAAGGTATTTTCGCCCATCCGGCAAAGTGACGGTCAGTCGGCCCTCGCGCATCGGTTTAAAAATTGCATCAAAAATAAATTCATAAAAATTTCTTCGCGACGGTAATTTTACCGGATTTAACACATCAATTTTTGGCCCAGGCACGTAAAACCTCCTTTTGCAAATGCGGATTTTCTTCTTTGGCATGAAACGGAATTTTTTTCAAATAAAGCAGAAAGGCGTGTAAGTGTATCAAAAAAATGACCTTCACTGTCACCATAGGAAAACATAAAGAAAGCCAGAAAAGATTTTTTTTGTTAAGCTCAAGACGATCTCCCAGTAAGCTGGCATAAAAAATCTTCTCTTTGCCGTCTTTTTCATCGACGTGAATATCCAAACGATCAGCCGGAACTTTAAAATTAAATTCCATCGTCATCTCAAGCGGTGAAAACGGAGAAATATAAAAAAATTTATCCTGCTGTTGTTTAAAAGCACCGGCGGAAAACGATTCTTTTTTTAAAATATACGGCTTGATTTCGCCAAAGGTATTTCCAATTTCCGGCACCGAACATAACGGCTGATCATTCTTGTCAAAACAAAAATAAATCGAAAGCGGATTAAAAACATACCCTAAAGTCCGCAGGTTCGTCAAAATCATGATACGGCCAACCGGCTCAACAACGCCTTTGGATTGCAAAAACTCGGCGACGTTTTCGCGGACAGTCGTCTTTGAAAGCGGCATATGATCTCGGTCATAAAAGCTGTAAGGCCGAAAACGATTATGCCCGAGGATAAAATGCTTTTTGCAAAGCGTGTCGATTTCATCAAGATCCAGATAAAACATAAAAATCTTGTTCGCAAACCGATTTTTTTTAGGTTTGGTGCGCAAATGGATTACCGTGCAGTTATACAGACAAGAGTTCATGCCCAGATATTTTCCCCGCTGATCGCGCGCGCCACATCAAGCCCGGAGTTAAAAGCATCCTCGTGAAAACCGTAACGAAAATAACTGCCGCAAAAATAAACCGGGCCCTGCGCATTAAGTTTTGGCAAATCCTCTTGAGCACGAATCGCATTGAGACTAAACAAAGGATGCTCATAATCTGTCTGCCAAAGAATTTTCGAGGGGTCCACATGGCCCGGATCATTAAGCGAAACAAAATAATCTTTGGCCTTTGAAACTTTTTGCAAACTATTCATATAATAAATCGTCGTCGGAACTATTCGCCCGTTTTTATCCTTACACATCCGGTAATTCCAAGACGACCACACTCGATGGGTACGCGGCATGATCGACGCATCCGTATGCAAAATAACATGATTGTGGTTATACACAAATTCTTTAAGCAGCCATTGTTCAGAAGGCGTTGCTCCATCCCCTAACAATGTTAGAGCTTGATCGGCATGGCAAGCCATAATCACAAAATCGTAGCTTTTTCGATCGCCGCGCAAATCAAAAACGCTCACTTTCCCAAGCTCGCGGACAACGTGCGTCGCCATATTTCCCAAAAGAACCTTCCCGCCAAAAAAAGACATCACCCGATCACGATAAACACGACTTCCTTCTGTGGGCGTGCGCCACTGATAATGACCTCGAAGCCCCAAAAATCCGTGATTTTTAAAAAATCTTACCAATGTCACAATCGGGAATTTGAGCATTTTATCCGGCGGAGTTGACCAAACGGCCGAGCTCATCGGGACAAGAAATTTATTTAAAAAATCGTCACCCAGTTTTTTTTCGCGGACATAATCCTCAACCGTGTGAAAAGCATATTTTTCGCCATCCAAAACTTCCAAAGCCTCATGGTTAAAACGGTTCATTGCAAAAAGCAGCGCCCAAAAATTTGGGTTCAAAATATTGATCCGCTGCCCAAACAGCCCGTCAATTCCTGTCCCGCAATATTCCAACCCGGACGGACAATGCTGTACACTAAAAGACATCGATGTTGGCATCGTCGGAATTTCAAGCTCTTTAAAAAAACGCGTCAAATTCGGATACGTGATTTCATTGTAAACCATAAACCCCGTATCCACGTAAATAGGCTGGGAACCCTCTTTGACCGTCACAGTATTCGTATGCCCGCCGGCATAACTCTCTTTTTCATAAAAAGTAATATCGTATTTGTCTTTCAAAAAATACGCTGCGGACATCGCCGCAATACCTGTCCCGATGATGGCAACTGTTTTCATTGTTAACCTCTTTTTTTAAAAAGATAATGGCTGACAATCCACTCTTTTCCGCTGCGATATCCCCAAAGCTCGGCGCACGCCATAAAAAACACCCGCCAATAGACCCACCATTTTTTGTGATCTTCAGTATAAACCTCTTTTAAAATCGGAATAATCTTCTCGCGGTTTTTGTCCATATTGGCAAGCCAACATTCGGACGTTTTTTGATAATGCGTTCCCAAAACCCGCCAATGGTTTTCAATTTTAAAATGATCCTGAAAATACAACAGCAAATGATCCGACGGCATAATCCCGCCGGTAAAAAAATATTTAGCGATCCAATCTTTCGAATCTGCCTGGTCATAAAGATACGCGTGTTCTCGATGCGTAAAAATATGGACAAACAATTTTCCGTCGACTTTCAGAAAAGAAGCGGCCTTGGCCAAGAGTTTTTCGTAGTTGCGCATATGTTCAAACATCTCAACCGAAACAATGCGATCAAAACGCCGGGGCGTGTCAAAAACATTCATGTCACAGGTGATAATCTCAAGATTTTTAATATTGCGCGCCTTGGCTTGACTGTCGATATATTGCTTTTGTGTGCGCGAATTAGAAACGCCGACAAATCGGCTCTCGGGAAACTTGGCGGCCATAAACAAAGATAACGAGCCCCAACCGCAGCCAAATTCTAAAACATCTTGGCCCGACGCAAGATCAGCCCGCTCAGCGCTTATGGTGAGCATATCTTTTTCAGCCTCAGCCAAATCGACAACCCCATCACGAAAATAACATGAACTGTATTTCATATGGGGCCCTAAGACCAGCGAAAAAAATTCCGTCGGGACTTCATAATGCTGTTCATTAGCCTCTGGGGTATTGATCGCAATCGGGCTGGCTTTAAGTTGATTAATCAGTTTGATAAACCGCGCTTGCCCAAACTCAAGGCCATCCAAATTTTCAGCGACCAACTTTTGCCGTAAAAGTTCGCGAATCCCAAAACGAATCACAAAGTCCGGCAGTAAATTCTTTTCTAATAATCCTTGCGAAAATGTGACGAGATTAGACATTGCGGACCTTTCTTTTGGGTAATGGAATAAACAGACTTGTCGATTGTTGGTACCGACGATAATCCTCACCTTTTGAAATCAACGCCTGGGCTTCGGCAAACGGAACACCCGTAACATTCATCAAAAGATGATACATAATGACCGGTCCAAGAAAAGAAATCCAACCCCACGGACTTGCCAGAGCAAAAACAAAATAGCCGACCCACATCAACCATTCAAAAAAGTAATTTGGATGACGCGAATAATTCCACAAACCTTGGTCACAGGTTTTGCCTTTGTTTTGCGGATTGGACTTAAATTGTTTTAATTGTTCGTCGGCGATAATCTCACCTACCAAGCCGACAATCCAAATAGCCACCCCAAGGATTTCGATTGGCCAGAGAACCGGGCGCGGATTAATCGCAATTAATAGAAAGGGGATCGCCAAAATGATATCCAAAAGCGCTTCAAATTCAAACAACGCCAAGAATTTTAAATTTATATTCCCCCCCCAATCGCGGCGAAGTTTTTGATAACGTTTATCTTCACTTTTCTCGCGCAAGATTCGCATCGTCAGTAAATGGCTCAAACGCAAACCCCAAATCGTAACCATCCCCAAGATCAGAGCCGAACGTAAAGGATAACCGCCACCCTTTTGAACATACCACCACGTCAAAAGCACCAGCCCCAAAGCCCAACCAATATCAACGACGGCCGCATTTTTAATAAAAACACTTAGTATCCAAAAAAGAAACAATAGCGCGGCAACGAGAATAAAACCTTCTAAAACAAGAATTTTTGGAAACACAAAGGAAGACATAAACCCAATATACAAGTTATAACTCAGTTGGCAATGCTGTTATACACCCGCCATACCCCGTCGCCCTCGTCCGCGCCT
>CAYNSM010000064.1:0-9759 GCA_964400065.1 uncultured Planctomycetales bacterium | reverse complement strand
CGGTTTTCGAGACCGCCCGATTCAGCCACTCTCGCATCTCTCCAATACACTCAAACAACTTTTTCAAATTTACCAAGGAAAGCCAACTAACCAAAATTTATGCCGCATTATAAAGTTTCTTTGTCTTGCCGTCAATCATTCTGCATTTTATCCCGAGTATATTACTTTGGTAGGACTGGCGCGCGCATTGAAAAAACATCCGGCATAATTTTATTATCCAAGGGCCGCCAATCTTCATAAATTTCCGGATCTGACCCATCCCAATGTGTTGAACGCAAAAAAGGTGACCAGCGGGCAAAGGCCAAAATATTTTTTCCGTACTCATCCATCGTCACGATACGAAATAACAAAAACTTTAGCTGAAAATTTTGCTGTTTAATCGGCCTGGCTCCAAGATCTGTTCGCGGCGTGACAATAAATTCCCGTTCAAACTTATTTTCACCGCCTGCCTTTGCAATTGAAAATGCCCCTCCCCCGTCGATGACAAAAGCGGATAACGACCCGCCGGGGACAATAGCCGCATGCAACAAATACTCACTAGGCCGAAGGTGTGTAAAATCAAAAGCAACATCAAGCCTGATTTCTTCAATAAACCCATCCTGATTGCGGTCATACTGCCGCGGCGTTATTTTTTCAATACTGATGTGGTCACTTTTTTTCCAACGGTTTTTGTTGTTGAAATTCTGCAAATAATCCCACCGCAACATCATTAAAATAAAACTAAAAAACAGCTGAATAATCAGAATCGCAAAAAAAACATTTCGAAAACTTTTTGCAAATGGCCTAAAAAGAAACCCAAAAATACCTGCCAAAACAACCGGTGCTCCATAATACAAGAACCATATTAAAAACATAACCCCCGTCGGCCACGTGTACCACTCCCCCCTATACAGCGGCGTTTTAAAATAAACAATTGCCCCGACGACACCGATAACGGTCAAAAAATAAAGACCAACAATCTCGACGGCCAAAATCATCCGCGATTGGTCATCCTTCCTAAAACTCTGCCTCGAAACTTTCACAAAGGCTCCCCGAATAATGGTCGTTGAATTGCAGTAATTTAAGCGGCGGGATTTTTCAAAACAGCAGCCAGCGCGTCGACAACTTTTTGATCAATCTGGTCCTTCATCTTGCGAAGCTCTTCAAAAGATTTCTGTGACGTAAATGACGGACGATACGAACGCTCTGAGGTAAGCGCATCATAAATATCAGCAACCGACAAAATGCGCGTGAGTAACGTAATTTGATGACCTTTAAGCCGGTCCGGATAACCGCTGCCGTCTAACTTTTCATGATGATGGCGAATCGGATCACAAAGATTTTTTAAAGACCGGATTGGTTTAATGATCCCCTCGCCGATTTCGCAGTGACGCTTCATCATTTCCATTTCATCGTGCGTCAAAGGGCCATCCTTTTTAAGCACCGCATCCGTCACCCCAATTTTTCCCAAATCATGCAACTTGGCCGCGTCCCGCAAAAGATTAAGTTCCGGTTGGTCCAAATTAAACTGCTTTCCCAATTGAACACAAAGCCGCGCGACCCGATCCGAGTGTCCTCGAGAATATGGATCTTTAGCCTCGACGGCAAGCGCCAAAGCGGAAATCGTTTCAAAATACGTCTTTTCGGCATCTTCATTAAGACGTGAATTTTCAATTGCCACAGCGGTTTGCAGGGCAAGATTATAAAAAAGGTTGAGTTCCTCGTCGTTATAGACTTCCTCGCTTTTGCGTCCCCAAACAGCCATAACACCTAAGGCATGCTCATGTAAAACCATTGGCGCACAAATTACTGGCGGCCGGAATATCGTCCCAGGATTATCTTCCTGAACAATTTTTGCAATCAACACAGCTTTATTAGCCAGCAGCGCTTGAGAAAAAATTCCACCTTCAAAAGGCAGACGAAGCTGCGCACTGGCACTCACACTTGGGCCGTAAGCTACTTTTAAATAAAATTCTTTGCGTGTTTCGTCGACAAGAAACAAAGCGCCGTTTTCGGATTGTAAGGATTCAGTCATCGTTTCGACAATCAAATGCAAAAAAGTATCAATATTGTCCATCGAAGAAAGCCCCTGCCCGACGCGGGACAAAACAGAATGCAACGTTTTTTTGGCCAATTCAAGGTTACGGATATTTTCTTCAAGACGGGAGGTGATTTCATTAAAGGATTTGGCGAGAATGGCAATTTCATTACTGCTGCCGGTAGAAATCGATTTAATTTTTTCGATTCCTAAAATTTGTTCCAAAGTTTCGGTATTGCGACGAGTAATGTCCGTTAACCTACTGATCATCGTGCGCATCGCAAAGTAGCCGACAAAAACACCAGCCCCGACCCAAAGCAGTGCTGTATTAAAAGTGTCGACGCTGATTTCAATTTTACCGGTATTTTGAAGCTGTAGATAAAGATAATAAAGAAAACCAAAGGGGACAATCGAGATCACGAAATAAAAAATCGTGAGCTTGCGAAGCAAAGAAGTGTTTTCAAATGATGTGAGCTTTAGTCGGGTTGCCATAAGAGTCTTTTTTCAAACGCAATGTTGAAAGTATAGCACAACTCCGATGACTCGTGCACTGTCAAATTAAATTTTATATGAGTTTCTAAATTATTTGTTTAGATATGTAATCGTTAATTGAAGAAATGTTGCAAATGAAACCCATAACAGGTACGGTATGTTTGTATAAACCACCCAGCGCAAATCTGCCGACGAGATCCAGATCGTGCACAACGCCCAAATAAGAGTGCCCAAAACAAACAGGATGTCTATCGCGGCCAAAAAATTATTTTTAAGTCCAAATTGAATCGGCGTAAAAGCAAAATTAAAAACAAGATTAAGCACAAACGGTAAAGCTACAATCCAAGAAATTTTTCTCGCACATGCTTTATAAAACACTGCGCCAAACGAGAGAACAATAACCACATACAACACCGTCCATACCGGCCCAAACACCCAGCTCGGCGGAGCCCATGAAGGTTTGATAAGTTGTGAATACCAAGTGTAGGTGTTCATAAAGAAACTATAAGACGTGCGTTATGGAGAACTTATTCGGGTGAGCCTTCGTTTTGTCGGAGTTCACAAGTACTCTCCTCCATTTTTCTTTAAATTTGCGTAAATCTCTAAAAAAATTACCGGCGCTTTATTACTAATTTCTTTGGCGGAGCCCCGTTCGGCATTGATCTCCGGAGTACTTGTTCGGTCGAAAACTCCTGTTTTCGACACTCCGCTTTGGCCTTGATGGCCTTCGCTTCGCAGGAGCGTCACAAGTACTCAACGCCATTTTTCTCTAAATTTGCGCTCACCTTCACCAAAGGTTTGAAGGTGAGCGCTAGAAGAAAAATGGCGGAGAGGCAGAGATTCGAACTCTGGAACCCTTGCGGGTTAACGGTTTTCAAGACCGCCGCTTTCAACCGCTCAGCCACCTCTCCCTACATCTTAACTATCAAAATATTCCTCTAGAAAAGGGCGAGGTGTTGTACTGCATGCGCAGCATGCATGTGCCACCTCTCTGACCTTCCCCAAAGAGACAAGAAGATTGTTCTTCTCCACAGCATAATAATATAGGTAACTATCTTTTTTCCCATTTCCCAAAATACGATATTTGTCTTTTATCCCTTTGTCAATATGCGGGGCAAGGCCGAGTTTCCCCGCATAATAATCGACAATAATATTGCGGTCGGTGCTTATAATTCGTCCACCGGAAGTATCTTCGCCTTGCCATGTTTCATTAATAAAACCATTTGGAAGTTCAAGAGATATGAATTGCAAATCCACAGATATAGCCAGAGCTGGAGATATATTTAATAAAAATAAAAAAACGATAATAAGAATATATTTCATTTTTCTCTAAGTATTTACCTTACAGCTTGCAGTTCGTAATGAATTCCCTCTTTTTTCTGTAAAATTCGAAAAATAGTAAATAAATTATTTGCCGTCGGATTTCCGCTTTCGCTAAGCATGCGCATCACACTCTTTGAATCTTTGTGTGTTATTTTGGCTAATTTCTCAAAACCTATTGTGGCATTGATATAATCTCGTAAGAGGGCTTTACCTGTTTGAATGTCACCCGAGAGCATGCTTTCGATACTTTCTCGAAGTATTCCTTCTCTAAAAGCTTCATCAGAAAGTGCCCGAGCTTGAATAGTTTCTTTAAAATTTCGTGTTATAGTCATTTTATTTATCTCCTTTTCGAGCTTTGTATTCTTCCCAAAGTTCTAAGGCATCTTCTATATCTTTTTGTTGCTTCTTTTTAGTACCGCCACCCAAGAGTATTATTAACTTCAGTCCATCTTTACCGACATAAACCCGATAGCCAGGCCCCCAATCAATAACGACTTCTTGAAAAGCACCTTTCAGTGGCTTTAGACTCGAAGTATTCCCGTGCCTTATTCGTGTCAAGTACGTATTGACTTTGGCAGCTGCCTGAGAATCCAAGTCATTAAACCACTCTGCAAAATGACTTATCCCATCCTCTGTAATGTATTCTTCAACCCTAATTAAAGGTAACATATAAGTTACTTATTGGCAAGTTTATAGTTTTTATTACTACATCCACTGTGACTAAATTGTGACTCAAGACACCATCACTAGCCATTAACAGCCATCAGGTAACATCAATTCAAATTCTCTTGCTCGTCGATAAAACTGTTGCCTATTGATGCTGTGTACTGGCACTTGGGAATGTGTATTGCATTTTCCGCCTACGGCGGATCCGCATTAAGCGGACAAGACCGCCGCTTTCAACCGCTCAGCCACCTCTCCCTACCTTAATCAATCAAAATTTATTTTCAGAGAAGGGAGAGGTGAGTCCCGCACAGCGGGACCACCTCAACCAAGACTCTTAAATCTACCAAATTGTCCTCGGAGAAGGAGAGGTGTACCGAAAACCTCTGCTTTCGGTACTTCGCACAAACCCTGATGGTTTGCGCTTCGTTGTCCAGCTCCACTAGGCCACCTCTCCAAAAATGTTAATTCATAATATCTGATATCTTACAAAAATTCACATTTTTTATCAAATTTCATTTGTTCATTATCTCGTCATATGTCTTTCTAGCTGACGGCAAAAGTAAAATAACTGCTATCAATAAATTTATTATATACGAGCTTAGTGTAAGTAAATCCCTAACAATTCCATGTGATGTGTAATGCATATTCGACCCATAAAATAAAAATGGAGCAATAATGAATCCAAAAGGACTCATCACGACCATGAATAAAACACATACAAGTGTTATCCAATAGGCCCATTTTTTCGACTTAAATAAACCCCAAGCAAAGACCAACATTGTTGGAATTGTAAAACTGATGTCTCCCCTTGATAATGCTGCTTGCCATTCGCCACTAATTAAATCTCCTGCAGCTTTTAATATGGCTAAAGTTACGACAAGTATTGCAGCGATTTTCCAGGAAGAGTCTTTTACTATTTTCGTCATGTGTTATCCTCCAGTTTAATTAGGGCCGATTTTGAATCTGCCCCCGTGCCATCCTAATCGCATTATGAAGTTTTTGCTCTAAAACATTCTTCGGCAGCAGCTCGGTCATATATTCGGCAACACGAATTCCGCTTTTGCCCAATTGCAAAAGTTCAATATGTTCATCCGATTTGCCAGCAGACAATATTAAACCCAAAGGTGCTTCTTCGCCAGGCTGTTTCTCATTTTTCTCAAGCCAACGCAAATATAATTCCATTTGACCTTTATCAGCAGGCTTAAATTTATCCAATTTCAATTCAATGACAACTAAGCGTCGAAGTTTTCGATGGTACAAAAGCAAATCAATATAATAATCTTCATGGTCAACGGTTATTCGCTTCTGACGTGCTACAAAAGTAAAACCAACACCTAGCTCCAGAAGAAAAGCTTCCATTTCCCGCATGATCGCTGTTTCTAAATCTTTTTCCGAGAACGAATTTTTCAATCCTAGAAAATCCAAAAAATATGGGTCACGAAAAACTAAATCCGTGGATACTTTGTCTTCTTTATGGAGAATTTCCAATTCTTTCTTAATCAAAAGCTCTGGCTTTTTAGAAAGAGCCGTACGTTCAAAAAGCATTCCGCCAATCTTTTGACGCAAGATTCTAACGCTCCATCCTTCCAGACGGCACATTTCAACATAAAACTGTCTTTTCAATTCATCCTTAAGATAAATGATTTCTCGAAAATGAGACCAAGTCAATTGTCTCCACAGTGTGGAGACAATCTGTTCGTCAGGAAAAACTTCCGCAAAATGAATCATATGCCTTAAACCCTTTTCGGCAAAACCATCACCATACTCGACAGTCAATTGTCGTGACAGTGTGGAGACAATTTGCGCCCCATAATCAGCACGTTTTTCTTTGAGTATTTCTGTATGAATACGTTTACCGATTTGCCAATACATTGCCACCAAAGATGAATTAACTGTTCTGGCAACTTGCAGACGAGTCGTGTTGATGAGCAGACGAATATCGTCAACAAGACTTTTTGGTAATACTGCTGTTTTTTTAATAATTTTCTTCATGCTTATACTGTGACTAAATTGTGACTCAAGAGCGCCTAACGCAAGACAAAAAGCTGGGTATAGACATGGAGATAAATCGATTTTGCAGTTTCGAACGCAGACATAAAGAAATCAACAAATGAAAATTCAGAAAAATTAAGCGTAAGCAAAAGGGCAAACAAAATCACATTAAAAATATACGTTACGCTAAACAAAAACAAATAGTGCGGCTTAAAAGCGCTATTATCCTCTTCAAATTCCGCATGCGCCGAAAGAATCAAATGCATCGCAAAAGTAAAACCGGCAACAAACATCAAATAGCTTTGTGCCGGTTTATAATCAAAAAAAGAAATGGTCACATAACTCGCCACCAAAATGATCGTCGGAATAATTGGAATAAAAAGCGGAACCACAGCCGCCAAAACCGGCACTGACTTAAAAATATCGCCAAAAATCTTTTGGCCAAACTGAAAAATTCCTTGCGGCGTATAAAAGAAAAGTTGCAAAAGAACATACACCCCGGCGCCCCACAATAAAAACGGCAACATCTCGCCAACCTGCGGCAATTCTTTTACAAAACTCAGAGTCAGCGCATAGCAAATCGGGATCAAAAGAATCGCAAAAACGATTTTGATGAACATAAAAAATGCGTCACGCATAAAACAACTCCTTATTTAAAAAAAATTCGAAAATTATGGCCGGACAATTTTTTCCAAGCCGCCCATATAAGGCCGCAGAACTTCGGGAATAATAACCTCGCCTGTCTTGGTCTGATAATTTTCGAGAATTGCGACCATGGTACGCGCTAAGGCAACACCAGAACCGTTAAGCGTATGAACAAAAGTCGTTTTTTTCGTTTCGTTATCTTTAAAACGGATGCTTGCCCGACGCGCCTGAAAATCTTCAAAATTTGAACAACTCGAAACCTCCAACCAATTTCCAAGCCCAGGCGCATGTGCTTCAAGATCATAACATTTGGCGGCGGCAAAGCTCATGTCCCCACTTGCCAGCATCAATACTCGATACGGAAGTTTAAGCAGCTGCAAAACTTTTTCGGCATTACCGACTAACGCTTCAAGCTCATCATAAGAAGTCTGTGGCTTGACAAATTTGACTAACTCCACCTTGTCAAACTGGTGTACACGCACAAGTCCACGAGTATCCTTACCGTAAGAACCGGCTTCCCGACGAAAACACGCGGTGTAGGCAGCATAATAAATCGGCAACTGCTCATCTGCCAACATTTCGTCGCGATGAATATTTGTTACCGGCACCTCCGCAGTTGGGATCAAATACAAATCTTCCGGCGAAAGATGATACATATCATCTTTCATCTTTGGCAATTGCCCTGTCCCAGTCATCGACGCAGCATTGACCAAAAACGGTGGAAAAATTTCGGTATATCCATGCTGGCTGGTATGCAAGTCGAGCATCCAGCAGTAGAGCGCGCGTTCAAGACGAGCTCCCGCTCTTTTGTAAAGAATAAAATTCGAGCCGCTGACCTTAGCCGCACGTTTAAAATCGATAATGTCCAAAGACTCGGCTAATTCAATGTGCGTTTTGGGTTTAAAATCAAACTCGTTTGGAGTGCCCCATGCACGAACAATTTGATTATTAGCTGGCCCGCCGACGGGAACCGATTGATGCGGCAAATTAGGAATCGCTAAAAGAAAGCTGCTGATCTTTTCGTCCAACTCATTTAGTTGCGGCTGTAACTGATCAATGCCGCGGCTGATATCTTTCATTGCGGCAATTTTTTCTTTGGCATCCTTTTTTTGTTTGATCAAAAGACCGATCTCTTCATTGGCAAGGTTGACCTGCGAACGCAATTGATCGACAGCCTGGGCAATCTCCCGACGGTTTTTATCCAGATTAAGCAAAAAATCCAAATCGACATTAACATTCTTCGCCTTTAAACCATCTTTAACAGCTTGGGTATTTTCACGAATAATTTTAAGTTCTAGCATAGGTTTTAAAAAATTTATTGTTGCTGTTGCTGTTGTTGTGAATCTTGTTCTTTGATTAACTTGGCATCTTCGAGCAAAAGACGTGTATGCTCCAAAAGTGTTGCGGCGTTAATTGGTTTTGATAAAAAATATTCTGCGCCTACATCATAGCAATCAATGACTTTTGTCGGCGTGACCGAACCGCTTAAAAAAACGATCGGGATATCCTTTGCATAACTTTCGCTCTTGATACGCTTGCAGGCCTCTTGCCCGTCCATCCCACCTAACATCAAAAAATCCAAAAAAATCAAATCCGGCTTTTTTTCGCGAGCAAGCAAAATGGCCTCTTCACCGCTCTTAGCCAACAAAACGCGGTAGCCACGCTGGGTCAAAGTCCGCTCCATGAACCTCCGTTCAACCTCGCCGTCGTCTACGACCAGAATAAGCTTATTGGTATCAATTGGAGTTTTGCGACGCAACAAAAAATCAAAAAATTCTTTAAGCATAATGGCGGATTATAACAGAAAAGGTTTTTAAAATCACGGGAAAGTTAGAGAAATGTTAGAAGAAAAACAGCAGGCCGACTGAAACTATCCAATCGGCCTGCCAAAAACACTAAACCAACTTAATTAGTCACCATAAACGTACGTGGTGTATTCACCAATAAAGCCAAGAATATTCTTAGCTTTGTAGTCCACAAATTTAATCTTTGTAATGCCACCATTCTTTGCAGCAGTCTCGATACTCGAATCCCCGATAGCGATTAACGCTAAATAGGAATTTGAAGTCGCTTGACCAACTTTGGAATAAGCAACGTCACCGTTACCAACGCCGCCAGGGAATGAAACTTCGCTATAAATGCTGCCCATAGGAATTGCTGAGGCACACCCAGAGGCAAAAAGCCCCAAAACCGCTACAACAACAAACAAATTAAAACTTTTCCTCATGTCTTTTCCTTTCGTCATTCTTTGAGAGCAACCATCCCTGCTCTCTTGGGTGAATGATAATAACACATTCGTCTGATCACTCAATAATGATTTTAAAAACTATTGCGCCAAAAAACCCCACAATTCTTTGTCTTCAAAAACTTTGATTAACGTCTCGTTCAACGCCTCATTAACTACTTTCGAATTTGTTTCCTGAGAACCGACAAAAACTGTTCTAATTTCTTTTTGCCAATTGAAAATGTTTCGTTTCCGTCTAGTCCTTATTTATTTTGAACTTTTTGTGTTTAATCAACATTCTCTTCCTTGCGCAAATACGGGCCAGGTGGAATTCCTGGACCAGGAAAAGCAAATGTAGCGGCGTTAGCCTGGTGCACCAAGGGCATATAATTCGGAGCCG
>CAYNSM010000063.1:0-9933 GCA_964400065.1 uncultured Planctomycetales bacterium | reverse complement strand
TATCAAATTCCGCCACCCGCGCGTCATCTGCTCTTGCCAATCGTTTCACGTATCAAAATTTTGGCCAAACTTGATATTGCCGAAAAAAGATTACCGCAAGACGGTTCGATTGCTTTTAAAATGGGCGATCGAACGGTTGACTTGCGTATTTCAACGGTTCCGACGGTATGGGGCGAAAAAGTCGTTATGCGTATTCTTGATAAATCGGCTGTCCCTCTGCGACTTGAAAATTTAGGTTTCACCGAAGCGCAACTTGAGCGAATCCGAAAATCATTAAAACGTCCTTACGGCTTATTTTTCGTTACCGGCCCGACCGGAAGCGGTAAATCCACAACACTCTATGCTTCTTTGCATGAGGTTATGGATCCGCGAAAAAACATTGTCACAGCTGAAGATCCTGTCGAATTTAAAATCGACGGGATCAATCAAGTTGCCGTGCGTCCAGACATCGGCTTAACATTTGCTTCTGTTTTACGCGCTTTCTTGCGGCAAGATCCAGATATTATCATGGTTGGTGAGGTCCGTGACCTTGAAACCGCCCAAATCTGTGTGCGTGCGGCTTTAACCGGACACTTTGTTCTTAGTACCTTGCACACCAATGACGCAGCCTCGGCCATCACGCGTCTAATGGATATCGGTATTGAATCCTATCTTTTGACACCATCGCTTTCTATGATCATTGCGCAACGTTTAGCACGCCGACTGTGTTCTAAATGCAAAGAGCCTATGGAGCCAAATCCTGACCTTTTAGGCGGGCTTAAATTTAATAGCGACCTTATTTATAAAGCCGCTGGCTGTGATGAATGTAATCATACAGGGTATCGCGGACGACTTGTTGTGACGGAAGCGATGGTCATCGATGACACACTCCGAGAACTCATGACCAAAAAGGCTGGATATTCAGAGATTCTTGATGCTGCTCGAAAAGGGGGAATGGACACCCTTTTTGAAGATGGCCTTAAAAAAGTTGATGCAGGATTGACCAGTTTAGATGAAATATTAAGCGTTACCGCATTATAAAATTTTGGAGAATACAAGTGCCACGATTTCACTATATCGCAAAAGATTCTACTGGTAAAAGCATATCCGAAGACCTCGAAGCTTTTGACAAGGCTAGTCTCATCGCTCAATTACAACAAAAAGGTTATTTTATCCTTTCTGTCGAAGAACAGGCGAGTTTTGCAGCCCAAGTCGAGACAACAAAAGAGATCTCCAGAAAATTCACGCACAATGGCATTAAGCTGATGGATATGCTCAACTTTGCTAATCAGTTGGCGACCATGCTTGATTCCGGCATCACAATTTTGCGTGCGCTCGAAGTAATCACCGACCAAGTCGAAAGCAAGAATTTCTATGCCATACTCCAAAAAGTCAATGCCGACGTAGAGCAAGGCAGTTCATTAAGTGAAGCGCTGGCGCGTTTTCCAAAAGTCTTCGATCAGCTTTGGGTGAGTTTAATTGAAGTTGGAGAAGCATCCGGAACTATGCCGAAAGTTTTAAAAAAACTCGCGTTTTATCTTGAACAAAAAGCAGCCTTTAACTCTACC
This sequence comes from uncultured Planctomycetales bacterium, assembly GCA_964400065.1. GTDB lineage: Bacteria > Omnitrophota > Gorgyraeia > Zapsychrales > JANLHA01 > JADLGJ01. The sequence continues at coordinate 8,386 of CAYNSM010000063.1, read as the reverse complement.
GTCACATCAGCCGTTATGTATCCGATGGTTCTTTTTTGTGTCTGTTTAGGCGCGATCGCATTTTTTGCCCTATTTGTCGGTCCTCGATTTGAAAGCATTTTTAATACGATGCATGTTGAGCTTCCTCTGATTACCAGAATACTTTTGTCGACATTCCGTTTTATTAAGCAGAACTTTTTCATGTTAGTCTTTAGTACCGTCGCCATTATTTTTCTTTTTAAAAAATACGCCAAAACATCCGTTGGACGTGCGCATGTTGAACAATTTCTTTTTAGCATGCCAGTCTTTGGAAATATCACAAAACTTATCGTTATCGAACGGTTTTCTTCACAAATGTCTATTTTAGTCGACAGCGGTGTTCCGATTCTTTATGCTTTAGACATTACACAGCGGCTTGTAGATAATTCGATTTGTGCTAACATTATCGGCGACATTAAGGAAAGTGTCCGCCAGGGCGAACTGCTGGTAGCGCCCATGGAACGCAGCAAATTCTTTCCTTCGATGTGCATTCAAATGATTTCAGTCGGAGAAGAAACAGGGGAGCTAAGTAAAATGCTTACCCATGTAGCCAACTACTACCAACAAACAGTAGAAACTTTCATGAAACGTTTAGGAACGCTTATTGAACCATTTATGCTTGTTTTTATGGGTGGTGTCATTGGCGTCATTGTGCTGGCTATGTTTTTGCCGATGTTTAATATTTCGCAGTTAGGCGGAGCGGGAGGAGTAAAACATCATTAAAAAACTTATATTATGAATCTTACGAAGAAAAACTGCAGTTTTACCCTTATTTTTGCCCTCATTTTATTTGCACTTGTCCTTATTTGCCACGGCCTGTCCTTAAAAGCGCCGTTTATGGTGGATGATTTTTATTACGTCAATGCCGTCAATATTCCACATTTTGACTTTTTAACTGAATTGAATCTCCGGCAAAAAAATCCAGGGCACCATTTTCATCCTTTAGATCAAATTGTTAATACTTTTCTTTTCTCAGTATTCCATCAGCCAATTTCTTTTTATGCTCTCAATTTAATTATTTTCTTTATAAATGCATTTCTTCTGTTCTTTACCGTTAAACTAATTTCAAAATGTTCAAAAACTGCCTTCATGGCTGCGGTGTTATTTGCAATCCACCCGTTTAATGCCGAAGTCCTCTGCCATGCGACTTTTAGTACTGTTCTATTAACCGCAGTATTTTTACAACTTAGCCTTATCTGGTTTCTCCGGAATTTTCTAAATCAAGAAATTTCTAACACATATCTTTGTCTAAGTTTACTTTCATATATACTCGCGCTATTCTACCTGGAAACATCGCTTTTATTCCCACTTTATTTAACTGCTCTTTGCTTCTTTTACCCTAATTTTCCTCGGAAAAAAGTTCTAAAATTTACCTGGCTTTACTGGATGTTATCATTCTTGTATTTTGGACTTTGGATTTATAACGTCAACATCAATCATCATCTTTCATACAAATTCAAATTCTTGAATATGACCTTTGCAAGTTATACTGCGACAATAAGTTTTCTTCTGCATTGGTACTTTAAAAATTTAATTTTCCCAGATGAAATTGTTTTAATGAAGAATTCTTTGCCTTTATCGAGTTCCATTTTGCTCTGGAACGGATTATTTGTGTTTGCCATTGCAGCTTTATTCTTTTTATTACTCCGCTGGAGAAACACCCTTAAAGGCTTCGCATTTGCATGGTTTGTCCTGGGATTTATTTTTATGCCTCCATCTTGCGCTATTCATGCATTTAGTATGGGACTTGTCATCGAACCGTATTGGTTTTATTTTTCGTCGATGGGTTTTTTCATGTTATTTGCACTATTATTGTGGGAATTAAAACAAAAAGTTGGCTTTTTACTATGGAGAGCATTGCTCATAACAATTGTTTTGTTTTGGGGAATTGTTTCTTACCGCCAACATATCATAGGACGGACTGAAATTGGGTACCTCGAATATTGGCTTCAAAAATGCCCGGATAATTTTATGCCATCGATACTTTTGGGCAGTTTATATGGGTACTCTGAAGAATCTACAATCCCAGAAACGCTGATTCCACTAATGAGTCGTCAAGCTGACGTCTTCATCAACTTTGATCAACCATTTCCTGCAGCTCGACTTCTCGAAAAACTACTTACTCAGGTTCCTGAAAATCCAAATCACAAAGTTTGGGAGTATACTTTAACTGGACTTTATTTTAAAACTGATGAAATTACAAAGGCTGAAAATCGACTAGAACTTTTTTTATCTCAATTATATCCTCAAAATGACTATATTCTAATGGCGCAAACCTTAAATCGCCTTAATCTCAGAGAAAAAGCCTTAAAAGTCGTGAATAATGGTCTTCAATATTATCCTAATGACCCTGACTTGACTTTGTTTAAAGTGGTTACTTTGGCCAATGAAAACCGCTTTGAAGAAGCAAAAGATATTGTGAATTCTAACTATAACGATCCACGATTTCTAACTATATTAAATGAAATTAAAAAAATAGAAAAAAACGTTGAGGTACCCTTGCCATCCACAAATTAATATGTTACATCTTACGTAGAAAGCGACAACCGTTGAAAAAAGTAAACTATCCGTAAGGATAGGGCACAAAACTAGAGGGTCCCTGAAAATACAAATACGGATTTAAAACTATATTTTAGGGATAGCCAGTTGCCAACAAACACAAAATATTTTGGTAAATGTGCCTATTCTAAGGTAGAATGCAGCATAAACGAATAGGCTTTTTTATTTAACCTGACAACCCTTGAGAGGAGTGATGAAGAGACAAAAAAAGTTAACATTGTCAGAAATAATTTAAAAAAAACGGAAAATAACATTTTACATTATAAATGATAAAGGAGAAATTCAATGAAACTTATGAAAAATAAAAGTGGTTTTACTTTACTTGAAATTATCATCGTTGTTATCATCGTCGGTGTTTTAGCCAGCTTGGCTTTGCCAAGATTCTTTAGCACGGTCGAATTTTCACGCGCTCAAGAAGCCTTGTCAGGCATTGCAACCGTTCGTGGTGGGTTAGAGCGATATTATGTTTCTAAGGGGAACACTTACGCAAGCGCCACAACTTCTAACATCGATACCGGAGATCCGCTAGCTGGTCAACCCAATGCACATTTTACACTTGCGGTTAGTGCTTCAACTACAAGTTCGTATACAATTACAGCAACGCGCAATACTGTTGATGGTGGAACTGCTGGCAACACTGTTGTTCTTACCCAAGCAGCAACTATTACTAGATCTGGGACAACAGCATTCCAAGGCATTAACTAGTAGTTAAGCTCTAGTACTTAATGTTATCGAAGCAACATCGGAGGATCAAAATGTATAATATTTTCCTCTGATGTTGCTTTGATAACTCTTAAAATATAAGAACCCTGAGGGGAATATGCTAATAAAAAAGAATAAAAGTGGTTTTACTTTACTTGAAATTATCATCGTTGTTATCATCGTCGGTGTTTTAGCCAGCTTGGCTTTGCCAAGATTCTTTAGCACGGTCGAATTTTCACGCGCTCAAGAAGCCTTGTCAGGCATTGCAACCGTTCGTGGTGGGTTAGAGCGATATTATGTTTCTAAGGGGAACACTTACGCAAGCGCCACAACTTCTAACATCGATACCGGAGATCCGCTAGCTGGTCAACCCAATGCACATTTTACACTTGCGGTTAGTGCTTCAACTACAAGTTCGTATACAATTACAGCAACGCGCAATACTGTTGATGGTGGAACTGCTGGCAACACTGTTGTTCTTAACCAAGGAGCAACTATTACTAGATCTGGGACAACAGCATTCAGGGGCATTAACTAGCAGGGAAGCTCTAGTGCTTAATTGATATCGAAGCAACATCGGAGGAAGATATACAGCTTAATCTTCTGATCTTGTTTTGGGAATTACTTATAAATTCTCAACTAAACCGTATGAAAAACTCCCGCGCAACAAAAGCCTTTACGATCATGGAAATTCTCATCGTCGTTGTTATTGTCGGCATCATTGCGACTTTTGCCATTCCTAACTATGGTAATTCCGTTGCCAGAACCCATTTACAAGACGCCATCATGCAACTTTCGGCAATCCGTACAGCCAACCAACTTTACTTTGCACGAACATCTTCATACTGGCCGACAGCAACTTATACCGGTACCCGTAATGTTAATGACATTAATTCCAACCTTAGTCTTAATATTATTGAAAACTCAATGATATACACCTGCAATGCGTATGTAAGTCCAACAACATTTACGTGTACCGCGACTTCTACGCCAGCTGCCAGAAGTTTTACGGTTACAGTGACCGAAGCTCCATTAGTTACTAGTACCCCACCTGCGGTGACTGATAACCCAAGATGTACGGCAGGGACAGCGCCTTGCCCTCAATAATTTATTTAAGGTAATTTATGAAAATCCTTCGATTGCTCAGAAAAAACAATAAGCTCAAGGCCTTCACGATGACAGAAGTGGTCATTGCAACGCTTATTTTTTCATTGGCAATGGCTGGAGTTTTTGCAAGCATTTCCAATCTACGCCAACCTGCCATCGAATCAACCCAAGAGGTAACCGCCGCATTTATTGGGAAAAGAATTCTCGAAAATTTACGCAAAGATGTCAGCGCGGCAACCTGGAACAGTGAGAATCTAGCTATAGGGACCTACGGCCCAATTGAAGCAGCTACTGTCGGGAATCAAACTTATTACTACAACTACATCGTTGCAGCTGATCCAGCAACAAATGCGCGACAAGTGACGCTCGATGTCTATTGGTAATGACGAAATGAACATCAAATCTCTTTCCAATCATGCGATGACCTTAACCGAGCTTATTGTGGCTTCGGTTTTAGTCGGGATTGTCACTTTGGGGCTCGTGGCCGCCGAACAGGCCGTGCGCATGTCTCGCCAATCTTCAAACCGTGATGCCCAAATCTCCGCACAAATGCAAGCTGCAATGATGCGCATAAGCAAAGACTCAAATTCAACGGTCGGCGATTTTTCAAATACAGGAATATACCAATATGCCGTTGTAAACGACATAACAATATGTTTTCGACATGCAAACGGAGATGCTAATAGTTATACGGATGACCTCTGGAATTGTTGGTGGGCCAACAGATCCTCAAGGGCATTAGCAAGTTGTGAAAACTTAGTAAATCCTGTGACTACATGTGCCGGACAAGCTAGCCTCTTAACTTGGACGACACTGACTTTTGAAGGAACTTACCAAACATTTTATTCAGTTTTTGATGTCACTGATGGAATCGTTGCTCCCGCAGGTGCCAATATCACTAACACAAAAATTTCATATATCCAAATTGACCTAAGATCCCGCCCTAATCCAACACTCCCTGAACACCCAATCGAAAATCCTAATTATAGGCTCACGTCAAGAATTAGTCCGGTAGGCTTAAGCCGATAGTTAAACAGCAATACTTCTCAAATTATTTATTATTAAAAACCCGTTGCGCTGGGGCAGCAGAATTGTTTTGTCTTTTTACTATCTTTTCCAAGAGGAACTTAAGTTCTTTATTTTTAGGATAAAGACGAATCCCCTGCTCTAAAAGAATTAAAGCCGGCTCATAAAAACCAAAAGTTTCAAAATTTTGAGCCAACGCTAAATAAGACTGCCCTGATTGATCCTCTAATAACAACTCAGACACAGTTTCAAAAGAATGCGCAAACCCTTGATGGATAAATTGCAAAACTGCAAGACGCGAATAAACGTTTCTGCGATCATCTATGCTTAAATCTTGCTGTGTTAAAAACTTAAGAATATCAATAGCTTTTTGGTCCTGTTGAGTTAAATGATAAATATCTACAAGGTTCAATCGGCTTATCGTACTATTAGGATCAACCTTGATGACTTCCAAAAAATTAATTTCTGCTTGGTTATAATCCTTTTCATTTAAAGAAATAAGTCCACTAGTTATTCTGGCATCGATATGATTTTTATTTATTTTCAAAGCTTTGGCAATCAGCACCTTTGCATTTTTAATATTACCCATTTCAGAATAAATAAGCGCTAATTTTGTATAAATGTCCGCAAGAGAATACTGCGCATAGGGCGAAATCGCAAAACGTTTCAAATAAATTTCATAATAATTTATAGCTTTATTGTACTCCTTAGATTGAAAAGCATGATTTCCAACAGCGTTTAATGGCATCGGATTTAAGACGATGTTCAACCAATATTCACTGTAACTTTTTTCACTTTTTGCTATCACGTTAAATCTTTGCGCAACACAGAACAATGTTAAACAAATAGACGATAGTAATAAAATAAAGAAAATTCTAGAAAAAATAAATTTAAAATAGAATAAAAAAAACGCTATCAAAATAAAAAACCCCAATGAACTAATAAAAAACCAATACGGTTCAATCACCAAGCCGACTTCTGGGTGAGCCAAACTTCCAGGGATCAAAAACAAAAAACACGCAATAAACCAAAAACTAGCAAACGAAATCTGACGAAAAGTTCCCAATCGCCGAAACCCCCAAAAAACCAATCCCAAAGCAATAAACAATATCAAAAGATTTAACAACGATTCCATCTGAGAAATAGGAGAAATAGAATAAATCCAGATATGATTTATTGGAATAAATAATTTTGTAAAATACCAGAGTACCAACTTACAAAGTGACCCCAAAAAAGTAAGACATGTAAGCCCTAAATATTCAAATTTTGTTGATATCCCAAGAGAAATAGAACCGGCTGCGCATAAAAAACGCCACAGAACAAATAAAACTACTGTAATCACTGCAAATGGAAAAGTTAAAAAAAATGAATATTTAAAACTTTTTCGTTTATAAAAGTACGCCCAACAAAATAGATATCCCGCAAGAAGCCACGATGTCTCAAGAAACAAAAATGAGATTAGCGCAAAAAGAAACGCAGATAAAATATCTTTGAATTTTTCATAACAAAGATATCTATCATAAAAAATAAAACTCAATTGAAAAAAAAGTGCCGAAAGTAATACAGAGTTAAAAACAACTTGGTTTACAATCTCTGCATTAATCGGGTGCAAACAAAAAAGAACCGCCGCAAGCAATGAAACCAGACGCGCATGAGTCAATATCAACGCTATCCGAAACAAACAGAGTAAATTTAGATACATCAACAGTATGTTCAAAATATGGAACGGGACAACATTCTTGCCCCATAATGAAAAAAGAAAATCATTTAATATAGGATCCAACGGATTGTAATGCTGCGTTGAAGTTTTTGAAAATTGGGCAAATAAAGACGCCCACGAAGGAGCCTTAATATCCATATGCGTAAAATCATCATATTTGAAACCATTATGTAGTGTGGGTAAATACGTCATCAAACAAACGGCTAGCAAAAAAAATGCAGGGAAAAAAGGCAATGCAAAAATACGCTTAATAAATTGCATAAAACTTGATTGTTTATTAAAAATAATTTTCATAAAGATTTTATTTTATTCGTTTAAACCACACAACGCTGTTCCATCGTCGGGATTTCTCGAGAGAATAACGAAGAGAAGGGAACCATTTTTTAAACGTCCGAAAAACTCCGTTTTCATTGATCCAAAGGGCATACTCAACATATTCTGGATAATTAGAAAGATGATTTTCTTCTGTACGCGCGCGCAAATAATACACAAAGCTGATTGCAGCTAACGCCAACGTTTGTTTTAGCGCAACCGCGGTTCCAGCGATTGAAAAAAATGGTAGCGAAATCAGCCACCAACTTGTTACCTTCGCAAGATACGCGGGATGTTTCGTAAAACGATACGGCCCGTCGGTAATAATTCCGCGATAGGTAAGATTTGACATCCGATACCCAAAAGCAACCGTCGCTACACCATAAACAGCGGACAATGCAATAATACTTGCACCGCATAAATAATAAAAATGTGGCGTAAACATCAGCCATTGATCCCATGTAAAACCGCTTTCGTAATGCAATCGGCCAATCCCCATAAAATGATAAAAAGGCTCATAACAAGCCAGGCAAACGCACCAACCTAAAATTGTCGGTTCGGTTGACTGAATATGCGTATCAATGATCCGTAAAGTCAAAAGATATCCCAATACACCATAAAAGATATCAAATGTATAAAAAATATTCAGCAAATGATTATAAAACGCAACAAACGTCTGGCCACTTCTCCAATCAAAGGAAAAAATCAAATGCAAGTATTCGACTAGTAGGCTAAACATAAAGGGAAGAAAGAACGCTTTAATAAACCAACCCCTGGCATGCTCCAGAAGAAAAATCCGTTTGACTTGTTTCCAGCGACCAGTTAAAAAACATCCAAAATGCCAATAACTATCATAAGGATCTTTTTGCCGGCGATCAATATAAGGTAAGTAGAGCAAACTTAAAAAAATAATCCACGGGCCTACATATTTTAAAAAATTAA
>CAYNSM010000062.1:6742-9980 GCA_964400065.1 uncultured Planctomycetales bacterium | reverse complement strand
AAACGGCAGGTTTTGAATAATGATCACGACACGCTTGGGCCAAGTCGCGGCTGGTGACAATCCCGAGTTTTAGCGACAAATGCTGCAGCAAAATCGCCATCAAGTTCGAAATCAAAATAACGGATAATAACGTGTATCCAAATTTGGCCCCGCCAGCCAAATCCGTTGCCCAGTTGCCCGGATCCATGTATCCAACGGCCACCATAAGCCCGGGGCCAGAAAACGCCAGCAGTTTTCGCCACCAGACAGCATTTGGCGATACATGTATAGAGGAAAAGACTTCGCGCAAAGACGGAGCCCCTCTGGGGCGGCGCCAACCGGGATGTTCTTCGTGTTGAGGTTTGATTTGGGAAGACATAAAATTATTAGAAATTGGTATATAGTTTTTTGCTATCCGTTTTCCTCCCCCTTTTGTTGATGGGGGAGGTTAGGTGGGGGTGTAAACAAGATAAATTTCGCTAACCACCCTCCCCTAGCCCCTCCCATCAAGGGAGGGGAACCATATTGGAATATTTCTAAAAGCTAAACTCATGCTGCATTATTCCACTTGATTGAACAACCCATAGTCGGCCGTTGAACGGGATCCAAGGGTTGCCCAGTGACCATATTATTGAGAGCTTCTTTTAACTCTTCGCGTGTAACCTTGCTTTCATCTTGCCAATTGTCATCAATGCGTCCGTGATAAACAAGTTTTTTGTCCTTGTTAAAAAGATAAATGTCCGGCGTGCATTGAGCTTTAAAGGCGCGTGCGGTTTCTTGATTTTCATCGACCAAATACGGAAATTCGATACCTAATTCTTTGATTTTTTCAATCATCTTATCCGGTGCATCGTCGGGAAAAGCAGGATTAATGTTGGGATTAATCGCAATGGTATTAATCCGCATGCCTTTGGCATATTTGGCTAAACGAATGACGCGCGGCCAAACAGCAATCGCGTAGGGACAATGATTGCAGGTAAAAATAACCAACAGTCCCCGTTCGCCAAAAAGCTCGCTGCTTTTATATAACTTACCGTTTGGATCTTTGAGTTCAAAATCTGCTATCGGGGTCCCGAGTTTTACCAAAATAGATTCCAGCAAAGCCATAATTTTCTCCTAGGGTTAAAAATGTAATCCTTGAAAAAACAACGGTTAATTTTATAATGAAAACTCATAAATGCAAAGGAGAAAGATATGAAATACCCCGAGCTTATCCTCGAACAAATGGAAATTGGGCCGATGAACAATTTTATTTATTTTCTCGGCGATGCGAAGAGTGGTCAAATCGCTGTTGTTGATCCGGCCTGGGACGTCAATTTTTTACGCAAGCATGCTAAAGAAAATGGTTATAAGATCGTTGCTATTTTTTTGACGCACGGCCATCCGGATCATGTCCAGGGCTTAGATGCTCTTCTATCAACTGACGATGTGCCGGTTTATCTCTCAAAACACGAAGCGCAATTTTATACACCGGACTGCAAAAATTTAATTAAAGTCGCTGACCGCGAGAAATTAAAAATTGGTAATATTGAGTTTGAATGTTTGCACACGCCCGGACACACCCCCGGATGTCAGTGTTTTAAATACAAAGATGTTCTTGTTGCAGGCGACACTCTTTTTATCGACGGGTGCGGACGATGTGACCTTCCCGGCGGGAGTGCAAAAACAATGTATGCGAGTTTGGCCAATGTGATTTTAAAATTACCGGATACGACAATTATTTATCCGGGACACAATTACGGCGAAGTTGCTTTTGCAACTTTGGCTGACCAAAAAAAGACCAACCCTTACCTGCAGGCAAAAAATCTTGAGAACTTTTTAAGCGAACGCATGGGGTAAAGTTTATTGTAATTGTTTAACGTTTTCCTCCCCCTTTTGGATGGGGGAGGTTAGGCGGGGGTGATTATCATCGAATACCCCCCTCCCGAACCCTCCCCACTTTGGGGGAGGGAAGTTTGATAGATATTTACAAATTATTTGGATTTCGGCAGTGGACAGCCTAAGAAAAGCGCTTTGAAAATCAGTTTGCTGTAAATAGAGAATGGCAACATGCGCCGCAATCGATAAAGAATACGTGTTTCTACGTCGGGAATGTTGCGAAATGGCGGATTTTTGGAGTTGATCAGCTTTTCGACAAGTTTAGGAACATCGTCGAGGTTTTTGTCGCAACCATCCACGTAATTTTTGACTTTTTTTTCTAAAAACTGAGAAATCGAATAATACGGGCTATCGGGGTTTGAAAAGTTTTTTGCGTAACGCGCGTTTTCATAAAAGATTTTTGTTTTGTACGTTCCCGGTTCAATGAGCGCAACAGCAATGCCCCAGATTTTCATCTCGTGGTAGAGACTTTCGGAAAAACCTTCCAGCGCCCATTTGCTCGCATTATACGCGCCAAAAGAGGGCGATGCGGATAAACCGGCGATGCTGGAAATATTAATAATTTTTCCACTTTTGCGTTGGCGCATGCACGGGATGACCTCTCGCGTTACATTTTGGACGCCAAAAAAATTTGTTTCCATCTGTGTCCGGATTTCCTCGTCGGTCAAATCTTCAAAAAATCCGCCAATCCCATAACCGGCATTATTGATTAGAACATCAATGTATCCGTGTTTAGCGGCAACCAGACGCACGACTTCCTTAATGGACTTTTTGTTCGTCACATCCATTTGGAAAAGGTCGATTTCTTTTTTGGCGTTTTTGACTTCATCGAGGAGAGTTCCGCTGCGCGAAAGATCACGCATCGTGGCAACAACATGATGGCCAGATTTAGCCAGCCGTATGGCTGTTCGCAAGCCAAAACCACTGGAGCAACCGGTAATAAGAATAACTTTGGGAGAGAACATTTTAAATGCTTATATACTTTTTTGTATCAACAAACAGTCGGCCAAAGTGACTGCGATCATCGCTTCAACAACCGGCACTACGCGCGGGCAAATGCAAGGGTCGTGACGTCCTTTGACTTGTATTTTGACTGCTTTTAAATCCGTGTTAATCGTCTCCTGCTCGTGGGCAATTGACGACGGAGGTTTAACGGCAACACGTAAAATGATGTCCTCACCTGTCGAAATCCCGCCTAAAATGCCACCAGCATGATTGGTTTTTGTGTGAACCTGTTTTCCTTTAACGATAAAAGGGTCATTATGTTCAGAGGCTCTCATCGTTGTTGCGCCAAAGCCTTCGCCAAATTCTATGCCGCGGATTGTCCCAATAGACATAAGAGCGTGCGAAAGCTTGGCGGTTAATTTATCAAAAACCGGAT
>CAYNSM010000062.1:0-6732 GCA_964400065.1 uncultured Planctomycetales bacterium | reverse complement strand
GCCAAGTCCCGCGGGAGCGCCTTGCACAACAGCTTCGACAATACCACCGACAGAATCAAGGTTTTTACGCGCTTTTTCGATTTCTTCGATCATTAGCTCTGCAGCTTGACAATCTGGAGCGCGAACAATATTTTGTTCGATGTCAGCAAAATTAATTTTTTTGGCCATGATATGTCCGACGGAAAGTGTGTAGGCAATGACTTTAATGCCGGACTGGGCCAAGACTTTTTTGGCAACAGCTCCAGCCGCTACACGGCTGGCGGTTTCGCGGCCTGAGGAGCGTCCTCCCCCGCGATAGTCACGAATTCCAAATTTTGTGAAGAATGTATAGTCGGCATGGCCGGGACGAAAAATATCTTTGATGTCATTATAATCTTGCGGACGTTGATTGCTGTTTCGAATTAAAATGGCAATAGGAGCGCCGGTTGTTTTGCCTTCAAAAACGCCAGAAAGAATCTCGGCGGTATCGCTCTCTTGCCTTTGTGTTGTGATTTTACTCTGGCCGGGCCGGCGGCGGTCAAGATCGACTTGAATGTCTTTTTCGCTAAGCTCAATATTAGGCGGCACACCATCTAAAACAACGCCAAGACCTGCTCCGTGGCTTTCACCGAAAGTTGTAATGCGGAATAATTGTCCAAATGAATTTCCAGCCATGCGTTTAGTTTAAGTGAAATATTAAAAAATACAAAAGGTATTAAACGTTTTTATTGATTCAGGTTTAGAGTTACCGATTGAGAAAGTCCTTTTAAGGCGAATTGCGCCATAGAGGCGCCAAACAATTGAGCCTAAAAAGGACTTTTTCAATCGGTTAAGTTTTAAATGTCACCCGACATACTAATCCGTCACAGCTCCCAAAGAAGCACTGCTGACAACTTTTTGATATTTGCTCAAAACACCGCGCGTATAGCGGGGTTTTGGTTGTTTCCAAAGTTTTAAACGTTTCTTGATTTCCGCCGCTGAAATTTCAAGATTCAGTTCTTGCTTAAGCGCATCAATGGTGATTTTGTCCCCGTTTTTGACAACGGCTAAAAGTCCACCGACATAAGCTTCGGGCGTAATATGTCCGACGACAAACCCGTGGCTTCCTCCAGAAAAACGTCCGTCGGTAATAAGGGCGACGTCTTTCCCTAAGCCTTTGCCCATAACCGCCGAGGTTGGAGATAACATCTCGCGCATACCAGGGCCCCCGCGAGGGCCTTCGTAGCGGATGACAATAACATCGCCTTTTTTGATTGTTCCATCAAGAATTTTTTTGAGCGCAGCTTCTTCGCTTTCAAAAACGCGTGCCGTTCCTGTAAAACTTAAACCTTCCTTACCACTGATCTTAGCCACCGCGCCTTGTTGCGCTAAATTTCCATAAAGAATGACCAAATGGCTGTTTTTCTTAATCGGATTGTCTAAAGGATAAATAATTTTCTGCCCGTCGGGATAAGGCTTGACGTCTTTAAGATTCTCGGCCAAAGTTTTGCCGGTAACGGTCAGACAATCCCCATGCAAAAGTCCGGCGTCCAAAAGCATCTTCATTAAAGGGGTAATCCCACCGATGTTCACTAATTCAGCTGTCACAAATTTTCCGCTGGGTTTAAGATCCGCTAAGACAGGAACCCGTTTTCCAATGCGCGTAAAATCATCAAGCGTTAATTTGACATTTGCTGCATGGGCGATTGCCAAAAGATGCAAGACGGCATTGGTTGACCCGCCCAAAGCTACAGCGACGGTAATTGCGTTTTCAAAAGCTTTGCGCGTCAAAATATCTTTGGGTTTAATTCCTAACTGGATTAAATTTAAGACTGCTTTCCCGGCGTTGATGCAATCTTCTTCTTTTTCTTTTGAAATCGCCGCTTGCATAGAACTGTTGGGCAAACTCATGCCGAGTGCCTCAATTGCCGACGCCATCGTATTGGCCGTGTACATCCCGCCACAGGAGCCAGCGCCGGGAATCGCACAAGACTCGACGTCTTTAAGCTCTTGTTCATTGATTTTTTTATTCGCAAATTGTCCGACCGCTTCAAAGACGGAAACAATATCGACATTTTTATCTTTATGGCAGCCCGGCAAAATAGTGCCGCCATAAACAAAAATACTCGGTCGATTAAGCCGCGCCATGGCGATAAGACAGCCGGGCATGTTTTTGTCACAGCCGCCAATGGCCACCAATCCGTCAAAGCCTTCGCAGCCGATGACTGTTTCAACGGAATCCGCAATCACTTCACGAGAAACGAGCGAATACTTCATGCCTTCTGTTCCCATCGATATCCCGTCGGAAACAGTGATTGTTCCAAAAATAATGCCCTTGCCGCCGTTTGCGTCAACGCCTTCTTGAGTTTTAAGCGCGAGCTTGTCAATATGCATATTGCATGGGGTGACCATGCTCCACGTCGAAGCAATACCAATCTGGCTTTTATTAAAATCCTCGTCTTTAAAACCAACGGCACGCAACATTGCGCGGCTTGGGGCGCGCTCATATCCGTCAATCACAATCGCTGAATGTTTACGAGCTAAATCTTTATTATTTGTCATTACATTTCCTTTTTTAGAACTCCCCCTTCCCCCTCTTTATTAAAGAGGGGGATTGAGGGGGCGTTTAATTCAACCACGGCATTTCTTTATTAATACGGTTTTCGTATTCCACAATATCTTTATCGAATTGCAAAGTCCAGCCGATTTGGTCAAGTCCGTTTAACATGCAATATTTGTCAAATTCACTGATCGCAAAAGAAAACTTCTTCCCCGACGGGCTTGTCAGGGTTTGCGACGCGAGATCCGCGCTCATCAGTGCACCGGGTTTGCTCAATGTTTCCTTAAAAAGTGTTTCAACTTCGTCAGATTTAAGCTGGATTAACAAAATTCCATTTTTGATACAGTTGTTATAAAAAATATCCGCAAAGCTAGGTGCCACAATGACACGGAATCCATAATCTTCCAGCGCCCACGGGGCATGCTCGCGGCTGGAACCGCAGCCAAAATTGTCGCGTGTTAAAAGTACAGTGGATTTGCGATACTCAGATTTGTTTAAAATAAAATCGGGGTTTTCTTTAGTGCCTTCGTAGTCGAGAAAGCGCCATTCGTGAAATAAATGTTTCCCAAAACCTGTCCGTTCAATCTTTCGCAAAAATTGTTTTGGAATAATCGCGTCGGTGTCAATGTTAACGCGGTCAAGTGGGGCTACGATACCTGTGTGAGATTTGAATGGTTCCATTTAAGTGTTTTTGCCCTTCTTTTTTTATCCTTTTGCTTCCTTGCAAAAATAACAATCCTAAGCAAGTGCAACGAGCGAAGGAATTATTTTTCTAAAAATTTACGTACATCGGTTAATTTTCCCGTCAATGCGGCGACCGCGGCCATTTCCGGCGAAAGCAAATGTGTGCGTCCACCGGGGCCCTGACGGCCTTCAAAATTGCGATTGCTCGATGAGGCACAGCGCTCGCCTTTCTTAAGCTGATCGTCGTTCATTCCTAAACACATCGAACAGCCGGCAAAGCGCCATTCAAAACCGGCGTCTGAAAAAATTTTATCCAACCCTTCTGCTTCGGCTTGCCGACGGATACGCCCTGAGGCAGGGACAACAATCGCCTGCACGCCGGCATGGACTTTTTTGCCAGCCACAATTTTGGCTGCGGCACGCAAATCTTCGATACGGCCATTGGTGCAAGAGCCGATAAAAACTTTATCGATAAGTATATCGCTTATCTTGGTGCCGGGCGTAAGGTCCATGTATTTTAAAGCGTTTCTCGCCGCCGTGCGGTCGACGGGATTGGTAAAACTCTCAGGATCTGGAACAACGCCCTCAATCGAGGTCACTTGCCCCGGGCTTGTCCCCCATGTCACCTGAGGCGTAATATTTTCGGCTTTGATGTTGACAACCAAATCATATGTTGCGCCAGGGTCGCTTGGCAAAGTTTTCCAATAGTTAACGGCTTTGTCCCAATCGCTGGCTTTGGGCGCAAAATCTTTTCCCTTAATATATGCAAACGTCGTCTCATCGGGCGCAATCATCCCTGCCCGTCCGCCGGCTTCAATACTCATGTTGCAAATCGTCATGCGACCTTCCATCGAAAGGCTACGAATCGCAGAACCGGCGTATTCCATCACATAACCGGTTGCGCCGGCGGTGCCGATTTTTCCGATAATATAAAGGATAATATCTTTCGGCGTAATCCCAAAACCCAATTTTCCCTCAATATTAATCAAAAGCGATTTGGCCTTGGTTTGTTGCAAAGTTTGAGTTGCCAAAACATGCTCGACTTCAGAGGTTCCGATTCCAAAGGCCAAAGCGCCAAAAGCGCCGTGCGTTGCGGTATGCGAATCACCGCAAACGATGATCATCCCCGGCTGAGTCAAACCTAACTCAGGGCCAATGGCATGCACAATGCCTTGATCTTTATGCGAAAAGTCATAGAGCGTCACCCCAAATTCTTTGCAATTGTCAGCCAACTTTTGCATTTGAATACGGGAGGTCTCTTCGACGAGCGACCAATTCTTTGTGCGGGTTGAAACATTGTGGTCCATTGTCGCAAATGTTTTGCCCGGCGCACGTACGGCACGTTTGGTTAAACGCAAACCGTCAAAAGCCTGCGGGCTTGTCACTTCATGGATCAAATGCCGGTCGACATAAATGACCGAGGTCTCAGTTTTACTTTCATGGACCAGATGTGATTCCCAAATTTTGTCATACATGGTTTTTGGCATAATCTTAAACTTTCGCTAATTTTCGTAATACCGTTTGTAAAATTCCGCCGTTGCGGAAATATTCGATTTCAACCGGTGTATCTAACCGGCATGTTGTTTTAAATTCTTTATCGCCGGCCTTAACGATGATTTCTTGGCCGGGCTTCAAATTTTCGTCGACTCCGATAAAATCAAAAATTTCATCGCCCTTAAGACCCAAACTTTCGACACACTCCCCGTTTTTAAACTCGAGCGGTAAAATTCCCATTCCCGCCAAATTGCTGCGGTGAATGCGTTCATAACTTTGTGCAATCGCCACTTTAACGCCCAACAGCGCCGGGCCTTTGGCCGCCCAATCGCGGCTGGAACCGGTTCCGTATTCCTTCCCGGCGAGAATAACCAGTGGCGTTGCAGATTTTTTATAAAGCTGCGAAGCATCAAAAATACTCATTTTTTTATTTTCCGGCAGATAAATCGTCCACGAGCCTTCAGTCCCAGCAGCCAACAAATTGCGCAAACGGATATTGGCAAAAGTTCCGCGGGTCATGACCCTGTCATTTCCACGACGAGAACCGTAACTGTTAAAATCATCTTTACCAACACCCAAACTTTTAAGATAATCGCCGGCTGGGCTGTCAGCGGCAATGTCTCCTGCCGGTGAAATGTGGTCTGTGGTAATCGAGTCACCTACCATAATAAGCACGCGTGCGGCTTTGATCGTTGGGATTTTCCCTGACGTATTTTTCATATCTATAAAATACGGCGGTTCTTGAATGTAGGTACTTTTATCCTTCCAGGCAAAAAGTTCTGATGCTGTTGTTTTGATTTTGTTCCAATTGGTATTTCCTCGGCTGACATTTTTGTAACGGCTGCGAAATCCTGTCGCTGTAACAGACTTGGATACAACCGCATTGATCTGGGCTTGTGTCGGCCAAATATCTTTCAAATAAACCGGATTTCCTTTTTTGTCGGTGCTGATAATCCCCTCAGCCAAATCAATATCGACAGTTCCGGCTAAAGCAAAAGCAACAACCAAAGGCGGACTGGCCAAAAAGTTGGCTTTCGTAAAAGGATTAATGCGGCCTTCAAAATTTCGATTCCCACTTAAAACGCTTGCCGCAACCAAGTCGCTCTCTTTAATCGCATTGGCAACTTTTTCGGGCAAAGGTCCGCTATTGCCGATACACGTAGTGCATCCGTACCCGACGATATTAAACCCAAGTTTTTCTAAGTACGGCAATAGTTTGGCTTTTTTTAAATATTCCTCGACGACTTGCGAGCCGGGGGCAAAACTTGTTTTGACAAACGAAGGAACTTTTAAGCCACGCTCGAGTGCATTTTTTGCCAAGAGGCCAGCGGCCACGAGCACCGACGGATTGGAGGTATTTGTGCAACTTGTGATTGCCGCGATAACTACAGCACCGTGGCCGATTTGTGTTTTTGTTCCATCAGCAATGGTTGCTTTATGATTGCGTGCGTTTTCATTTAAACCAAAACCGCGTTCTTTGGTCGGAGCAGTCAAACTGCTTTGAAAAACAGTTTTGATATCGCTCAAAGAAATCCGATCTTGCGGACGTTTGGGGCCGGCTAAGCTTGGAACAACGGTTGAGAGATCAAATTCTATTTTGTCGGTAAACTTAGGCTCAACGGTTTTGGATGAATAAAACATTCCCTGCTCTTTGGTGTAGCGTTCGACCAAATCAACTTCCGACGGCGTGCGGCCGGTAATTCGGTAGTAGCGCAAAGTTTCTTCATCGACGGGAAAAAGTCCAATTGTTGCTCCATATTCCGGCGCCATATTGGCAATCGTCGCGCGGTCCGGCAAACTTAAGTGTTTAAGTCCGTCACCAAAAAATTCGACGAATTTTCCAACAACACCTTTTTTGCGTAAAATTTGTGTGACGGTCAAAACCAAATCTGTGGCGGTGACGCCTTCCTTAAGAGCGCCGGTTAATTTAACACCGATAACTTCAGGAATGAGCATATAGATTGGCTCGCCTAACATGACCGCTTCGGCTTCGATGCCGCCGACTCCCCAGCCGACAATGCCAAGGCCGTTAATCA
>CAYNSM010000061.1:0-10036 GCA_964400065.1 uncultured Planctomycetales bacterium | reverse complement strand
TTAAAGGAGATCATATGTCGCAAGCCGCAAAACAAGTTCTGGGAATTCTTGTAGGTGTCCTATTGTGTTGCGCACTTGCTTTTTGTGGTTTTCTCGCCTTTAACAACAACACTCTTCTTAAAGAAAAAAGTAATTTAACCAAACAGCTCGATGAGTACCGTACTCGCGAAACAAATCAGGCTGTCGAACAAAAAAATCTGCAGGAAAAATTTGATAAAGTTGAGAAAGAAAAGAACGAACTTCAGGCAAAAATTAATAATGCTGGCGGTAACGTTGACGAGATTTCTGCAAAGCTCAAAGAGATTAGCCGTGAACGCGATGAACTAAAAACGCGTTTTGAAACTTTGCAAAAAGAGCGTGATGATTTGACGGCAAAGTTAATTGAAAAGTCAAAGACATCGGTAGAGGATGCTCAAAAGACGGCACAAAATCAAAATGCTGCCAGCGATAATTCTCAGCAAGCTCTTGTTGATCAAAATGCCAAGCCCGGTTCACCGGATGATGAAGATTATTGGGCAAAAATTCTCAAGGCCAAAGCGGCTTTGCAAATGGATCTGGAAAAGATCAAAGAGGATTTGTCCAAGAGCGCCCTTGAGATTAGCGAGCTTAAGAAACAGAATTCGGATCTTCAACTTGAGATCAGCAAGCTCAACACGGACAAAGAATCCATTGCTCGTGAAATTAAATATGGCAATGATTTGGCCAAAAATCTTTCTCTTGAATTAGCTCGTTCGCAAGGTGAGAAGCAATTTATGGCTGACAGGATGAACAAGATTTCTGAGGAGAATACGAATCTTCATGAGCAGCTTAAAAGTTTGACCTCAACCAAGGTCGCTTTAGAAAGAAGTATCGTCAAGCTTCAGGGTGATAAGAAGCAAATTGAAGGAAAACTTTTTGAGACAGAAGGCGTTATTCAAAACCGTGTAGAACAAATTTATCAGCTGAAGGATAGTTTAGAAAAAGATTTCAAGCCTGCTGTTAAAAATCCTAAAACTGGAGAAGTCGATTTATCCCCGATTATTGTAAGTTCAGACAAGAATCCCACTGAGATTAAATCACAGGCGGCCCAGATTAATGGCTCGGTTGTGAGTATCAATGATGAAAATAATTTTGTCATCGTTAATCTGGGCGAAGATTCAGGAATTAAAGTTGGCGAAAAACTTAATGTTTATCGAGGTGCTGAATTTGTCGCCGGTCTTGAAGTTATCCAGGTGAGAAAAGATATTTTAGCCGCCGATATAAAAAATAAAATGATGGCCATTGAAGTCGGCGACAGTGTTAAATAATTTAACTTTTTCTTTTAAGTGTCTGTAAACCGCAAAGCCAGTATCAATGATGTCGCCCGACGGGCGAAGGTCTCTATAACTACGGTTTCGCGTGTTATCAATAAAGTTCCTACCGTAAGCAAAAAAAATCAAATCAAAGTTGAAGAGGCGATTGCTGCTTTAAAATATAAGCCGGATATCAGTGCCCAGCGTTTGGCGCGCGGCTTAAACAATGCTGTCGGCCTTGTCATGCCCGGATACCCTGGCATTTTTTATTCGTTTTATGCTATTGAAATCATTCGTGGTGTTGGTCATGCGTGTGAAATTTTAAAACAGGACCTTGTTTTTCATATTACCAATGGATACAACGATTTGAATGCTAATAGTGTCGGTGGCATTATTTTTGCGGACGTCATTGAAAACCGCAAACAGGTTATCTTGGCTATGGAAGCCGGCATTCCCTCGATTGTGATTAATAATATTGCCGCGGATCTTGGCGCCAATTACATTGCGGTTGATAATCTCGCCGGTGGTGCGATGGCTGCCGATTATTTGGTGAGTTTGGGACATAAGAAAATTGCGACGATTACCGGGAATTTACAAACGCAGGCTGGTCAGCATCGTCTTGAAGGGTTTAAAAAATTTTTGGCAAAAAGAAATATTGACCTTCCCGGCGATTATGTTCTTGAAGGCGATTATTCTCGCCGTAGCGCTCGCATTGCGGGTGAAAAATTATTGGCCTTAAAAAATCCGCCCACTGCGATTTTTGCGGCCAGTGACGATATGGCCCTGGAAGTGATTACGGTTGCGATGGAAAAGGGTTTAAAAGTCCCGCAAGATCTTTCTGTCATCGGTTTTGATGATAATCCGGCTGCGATTTTTGGGTCGGTTGCTTTGACCACGATCAAACAGCCGCTATTTTCAATGGCGCAGCAAGCGGTTAAATTCCTCAATCTTTTAGCTTCCGGCAAAAAGAAATCGCCTATTCAAATCATGATGCCGCCAGAGCTGATTGTGCGCGATTCCTGTGCGTCGTTGGCTAAATAAGAGTTGCGCCGTCGGGCTCAGCCAGGAGGCTTTGCCACTTCTTCGCACGTTTCGTGCTCAGTCGCAGAGCTTACGGCATTCAACACTAAGCAGCCAACAGGTTGCAGTGTTGATATTGGAGCTTCTACGACAATACAACTCTAGAGCCTGTTGGCTCTTAAGAGTTGCGCCGTCGCAGGCGCTCCGGCATCAACTCTAGAGCCTGTTGGCTCTTAAGAGTTGACAACACTTCAAAATCCCTGTAATTTATAGACTTATCCGAAGCTAAAAAGGAGGACGGCGTGCAACGTTTTCTTTCAATGGTGATGTATCTTTTATGGACAGCGACGATTATCGTAGTTTTGTCGACGACTTTTACAAATTTTCAGTACGAGGATCTTAATATTCTTGCCGGAGTCTTACTGTTTTTTTCAATTGTTAATTCCATTTTTGTGACGATAAAGAAAAAATGAAAAATCTTGAATTTCAATGTGTTGTGATTGGCGGTGGGCATGCCGGGGTTGAGGCAGCGTTGGCTTCTGCGCGTATGGGTCTTAAGACGGCCATGGTCAGCCTTTTTGTTGAAACGATCGGTCAGATGAGCTGTAATCCTGCCATTGGTGGGGTCGGCAAAGGACAGATCGTCAAAGAAATAGATGCTTTAGGCGGGCAAATGGGTTTGGCTGCGGATTACACCGCAATTCAATTTCGCCAACTCAATGCTTCTAAAGGTCAAGCCGTGCGCTCTTCGCGCTGTCAATCTGACCGCAAGCGCTATAAACTTTACATACAAGAAGTTGTTTTAAACCAAGAGCATTTGGTAGTCATTCCCGACGAGGTTAGCGAAATTTTAGTGGCTTCTGGCAAGGTTGTGGGTCTTAAAACTACTGCAGGGGTGGAAATTAAAACGCAAACACTTGTCATTACCGCCGGGACTTTTTTAAAGGGGCGGATTCACATGGGAACAGAAATTGTATCTGGCGGGCGCATTGGCGAACCTGCTTCGATACGTTTGGCGGATAGTATCCGTGATTTGGGTTTTCCGGTCGTGTTTTTTAAAACAGGGACTCCGCCTCGGCTCGACGGCAAAACGATTGATTTTTCGAAGTTGGACGCGCAACATTCGGATGAGCATCCGATTCCGTTTTCGTTTCGTACGTTACAAATCCCGAAGGAACAAAAATTGCTCCCGTGTCATATTACGCATACGAGTGAAGCGACGCATGAAATTATCCGGCGCAATATGCATTTGTCTCCGATGTATTCTGGTCAAATTCATGCTACTGGCGTGCGGTATTGTCCATCGATTGAGGACAAGATCAAAAGATTTTCTGACCGCAAAAGCCATCATGTTTTTTTGGAACCCGAAGGCCTGGACACCGACGAATATTATCCTAACGGAATTTCGACCGGTTTACCGCTTGCCGTGCAAGAACAGATGGTCCACTCGATTGCCGGATTAGAAAATGCACGAATTGTCAAAGCCGGTTATTCGATTGAACATGGCGTTATCCCGCCGACCGAGCTTTTCCCGACGCTGGAGACTAAAAAAGTGCAAGGGTTGTTTTTGGCCGGTCAGATTAATGGCACAACAGGGTATGAAGAGGCCGCAGGTCAGGGCATTATCGCCGGTATCAACGCAGCCCTGCAAGTCAAAGGTCAGCCGCCGTTTGTTTTGCGGCGCGATGAAGCGTATTTAGGCGTTTTGATTGATGATTTGACGACCAAAGGGACAGAGGAGCCGTATCGGATGTTTACTTCGCGCGTCGAGTATCGATTGATTATCCGAGAAGACAATGCGGACCGGCGTTTGAGCGCTTATGGGAATCGGTTTGGGTTATTAAGCGATGAGGATTACGGAAAGGTCGTTAAAAAATACGAATCGATTGATGAAGAAATCGAACATTTGCGTAACACCCGTATCCAGCCGGGCACGGATTTAGACAGAATTTTGGCGGAGAATAACAGCTCGCCGTTAAAACAGCCGACGACGTTAAGCGCACTTTTAAAACGGCCCGAAGTTAAGTATCAGATGATTGCGCCATTTGATGGTAAATTGAAAGATTTTTCGCAAGAGGTCATTGATCAAGTTGAGTATGAGATCAAATACGAAGGCTTTATTGATCGCCAGCAAAAAAGTGTGCAGCGTTTTCGGCACATCGAAAATATTAAGATCCCGAAAGATTTTAACTATCTGCATTTGCCGGGATTGTCCAATGAGATTCAACAAAAGCTAAAAGCCGCTGCGCCTTTGACTTTAGGCCAGGCTAATCGTATCAGCGGTGTTACGCCGGCGGCGATCACAATTTTGATGATTTATTTGCGTAAACAGAGTTTAGAGCGCAGTATTTCAAAAAATCTTGAAAACCATCTATGAAATTTTCTTTATCGAATCCGACAAAACAGTTTCTTTTGCTCGTCGGACTTATTGGCTTCTGCTGGTCTCTGGGACGTGCGCTGCATATTGACCTTTTGCAAGTGCGCAGAGAGCTTGCGCAATATCCATATTGGATTTCGGGTCTATTGTTTGTGTTAATTTATGTCGGGTTGACGACCGTACTTTGGTTTGGGACAATTGATCTTTTTCGTATTGCCGGGGCGATGTTGTTTGGACCTTACTGGAGCACGCTCTTTGTGACGATTGCGGAAATCGCCAATGCAAGTATTCTGTTTTTTTTAAGTCGAAAACTGGGCCGGGAATTTGTCGAAGAAAAATTTCATTTAAAGAAGGGGGACAAAGAATATTCACCGGATAATGCAGGATTTTGGACAGCATTTATTTTGCGAATTAATCCATTGGTCCCTTTTCGTTTTATGGATGTAGGTTTTGGGTTGACAAAATTATCATTCAAGAAATATTTTTATGCCGTTGTTTTTGGTTCCCCGTTGCGCATTTTTTGGCTGCAGTTTGTTATCGCATCCGTTGGAGAAGCTGTCCTAAAGAATCCTTCGCTTATGGTCGAATATCTGCAAAACAATAAGCCAGCGATGGCTGTAAGCCTATTTTATATTTTTGTAGTTGTCCTGGTGACTGTCTTATCTTTTGTCGTGACAATGATCAAAAGAAATGCCCTTTTGCATCAATTGTCAAATTCCAGATAATCTCACAACGTTGTATTTCCGATCGGCCGCCAGTCGGTAAAGACAGGGTCAAAGTTTTTGTCTTTGAGAAGTTGGACAATCTCTTTGACGGACCGGGAATCCTCAATATCAAATTGCGGATCTTGCTCGTCGGTGGTTTTGATCGTGTATCCGCCGACGGATGTATTTGAGCCTGCCGACATACGCGTAAAGCCTAGTTCCAGGGCGTTGTTTCGAAGCATTGCGGTTTCGCGTGTTGATAAATTGATGCCAACACGGGGAAAAAGAATTCTTGTTAGACAAATGATTTTGATAAACATTTTGTCATCGACGGTGCAAATAGCAAAATCGCGCCCTTTTATTTTTCGCAGTCGCGGGAATGAAACACTGTATTCAACGCCGGGAAAATGCTTTTCCATCAAACGCAAATGTTCATAAAGCGCTAAGAGATCAGGCCCGACATCTGCAAGTCCCAGAAGAATGCCTAAAGAGATTTGCCGTATCCCGCCTTGGGCCGCGCGAAGGGGCGTGTCATAACGAAAATCATAGTCGCTTTTTTTCCCGGAAACATGGACTTCCTGATAGCGTTTGCGATCGTATGTCTCCTGATAAACTGTAATTCCGTCGACGCCGTTTTTAAAAAGTTCTGCATACTCGGCGGTTTTCATCGGATGGACCTCGAGGCTAATGCCGGTGAAATATTGTTTGGCGATCTCAACACTTTGCTTAAGATAGGAAAGCGGCGTTGCTTGATAAGATTCGCCGGTTAAAAGCAAAATGTTTTCGATGCCGCTGTCGGCGACGTGTTTCATTTCATCGTGCATTTGTTGGGTAGTTAATTTGATACGCTCGATACGATGGTGGCTGTTAAATCCGCAATATGTGCAATGACTTGAACAATAATTAGAAAGATACACCGGCGCGTAAAGAGAAATGGTGCGGCCAAAGTATTGTCGGGTGATGCTCGAGGATCTTTGCGCCAATTCTTCGAGCAAGAGTGGATCGTCGTTGGCGAGAATATTTTTTATTTCAAGTATTGATAGCATATTGATTGTGAGTTTAGCTGGTCTGAAGTTGGACGTTGCGAGACGAAGCGCGCTGGTAACGGCGCGAGTCGAGCATCGAGTGAGTTGAGCCACGCTGGGGCTAAACGAGCGTTCCAACGAAAGACCAGCTGAACTCAGGTTTAAACATTTTTATTCTTTATAAAGAAATCCTGTTAACGGTGATGAGGCGCAAGCGATATCAGTTGTCGACGGTAATTTGCTCAAAAACCCAAGCCGACCGGCTTTTACCGCTAGGGCAAAAGCCTCTGCAATCACAGCCGGATATCCTGCCGTGGCCACAGCTGTGTTGACCAAAACCGCGTCGGCCCCGATTTCCATCGCCTCTGCTGCGTGCGAAGGAGCCCCGATCCCGGCATCAACGATAATCGGAACATCAATTTCTGCGACGAGGATTTTAATAAATTCTTTAGTTTTCAGTCCTTGATTGCTGCCGATCAGCGACCCCAACGGCATGACAGCCGCCGCGCCGACTTTGACAAGTTCACGGGCAACGTAAAGATCAGCGGAAATATAGGGAAGAACAACAAAACCTTCGCGGCATAAAATTTCGGTGGCTTTGATCGTTTGTTCATTGTCGGGCAGGAGGTATTTACTGTCGTTAATCACTTCAATTTTGACCCAGTTACCGTGACCGGCGTCGCGGGCGATGCGGGCGATGCGCAGTGCTTCATCGGCATTGCGCGCGCCGGAAGTATTTGTCAAAAGCGTCACCGACGGCGGAATATATTCGAGAATATTTTCTTCGTGGCGTTCTAGATCAATGCGCCGCAGAGCCACTGTGACAATTTCAGTCTGTGAAGACTCGATGCTGTCTCTAAGGTCAGACTTATTTTTAAATTTCCCTGTGCCTAAAAGAAAACGACTGGTAAAAGATTTACCTGCGATCACCAAAGGATCGGCAGTTGTTGTTTTTTCTATTTCCATTTTTTTCTCTGAATCTTTCGTTTATCCGCCGGCAACCATCCGGACTAATTCGATCTGGTCGCCTTCTTTAACCGGAGTTTGTCGCCATAGAGGGGACTTGATCACACTCCCGTTTAATTCGGCGATCACATATTTATTGTTTTTGCAAAAATGGTCGATTAGATCATCCAATGTTGTGATGTTTTTGACATTGTGCGATTTTCCGTTTAATGAAATCTGCATACAATTCTCCTTTAAAGTCGTCGCCATTTTAGAGGAATTCACGGTAAAATGCAAATTTAACGCCAGCCGTGACACCAGAAAAAAAAGTGGATATTTTTGTTTATTTGTAGTATAAATTGGACTAATTTACTGGTGAACGGGGCCACTTTGCTCCCTAGATTTAACAATCTAAAAAAGGACACATGTTCGGATGAATAAAGTGAAAGATGCTAAAAGCCCGGCTTTTGGTTATCAGTTGCTTTTGGATTTGTATAATTGCAAAGAAGGCGCTTGCGATGACTTGGCGCTGTGCTACAAATTTTTGGATGATATCGTCGGATATCTAGGGATGGAAAAGCAGTCGCCGCCGAATATTTTTCGCAGCGATGAGCGTCTTTTTCCAGAAAAAGCTGGTCTCTCCGGCTGGGTTCCTTTGATCGAAAGCTCGATTGTTATTCATACGCTGACGGTCAAGAATTTTATTTCGATTGATATTTATTGCTGCAAGTATTTTGATGTCGAGGCGGCCAAAGAGTTTTGTGCCAAGTTTTTTGCTCCGCAAAAGACAGACGCCCAATATATGGAACGCGGACAGGATTATTTCAAGAGCGATTCGAATTATCATTCGGTGAGCGTCAAAAAGGTCGTGGGCAAAAATCCGCAGATCGAAATTCACAAAAAAGAACCGCAATTCGCTACAGCGAAGTAAGGTCATTTTAGATTAATTTTTAAAAGGGGGATTGCGATTGCCGTAATCCCTCTTTTTAATTGATAGTGACGGGTTCACTTAGGTATATTTGAAAGTTTTATAAAAAATAGACGCACCGTCTCCCCTCTTTTTTAAAGAGGGGCCGGGGGAGTTAAAGGATAGGTGGAAGTTCTCAATAGAAAAGAAACTCGTGAATTAAGAAAAGCTCTGCGTCAAAAGCAAACAGAGGCAGAAAGAGTTTTATGGTCAAAGCTTCGCAATAAGCAGGTTAACGGTTTAAAGTTTTTCCGTCAATATGGGATTGGCAGGTATATTACCGATTTTTATTGTCCTAAGATTAGGATGGCTGTTGAAGTAGATGGCGGCCAACACTATGCGGATCAAACAATGGCTTATGATGCTAGCAGAGAGGAAGTATTTGCTTCGTTAGGAATAAGAACGGTACGCTTTTCAAATATTGAAGTTCTTAGCGAATTGGATGGTGTTGTAGAAAAGATATTAGAATTAACTCCCCTAACCCCTCTTTAAAAAAGAGGGGGATAGAAGCATATCAATCAGAAATTATTTTAAGAATACAAGATAAGAAAAGTTTTCGGAGGATTGTAGATTGCGAATCAACAAAGACTATATCATCGCATTGGTAATTTTTTCTTTTATTTGTGTTGGGCTTTTAGCTTGGGCAGCATCATTCGGAAATCAATTATGTATGTGGATATTAGGAATTTTGGGTGGGGTGTTTATGTTTGGTCTGTTGGTTTTGTTTCCTGCCGCCTCATTCACCTCCATAACACATAATAAGGAGATTACTAAAAAACCATTTATAGCGTTTACTCTTTTCTTTATTGTCTTGTGGGGATTAATTTTTTTTATTGTTGAGATTCAGCCGGAACTCGGCTGGGATTATGTAAAATTCTTTGATAAATATTTATTGCCAATGATTCAATCTTTAAGAAATTCATTGCGTTGGGGGAGTTATGGACGTTAGTGAGAAAGAAGAAATCCGGAGGGTGTCGTTTTTTTTGCGATTGTTGATGCGATTGTTAGGGGTTTGGTATGTTTTATTAGGGTTAGCTTTACTAATTGGATGGAATCTTAATCCTGCCCCAGGGGTAGGACTGTTCAATTTTATATTTTTTTCTTTTGTTTTTTGTGGTATTGGACTTGCTGGGTTAAGAAATTGGGCGAGAATAGGAATTACTGTCTTTTCGATTTTGTTCGTCGTCCTTTTAATTGGTGGCCATCATATGACGTTTGTTGAAAATCTTGGATTTTTTGCGATGCTTTCATTGCCAGTTTTTTTTATAAATATAAGGAAATTATGGGAAAGTTGTGGCGATGTTAAAGAAGATAGAAGTTTTGTTTTGAAAATTAATTGGGTAAAAATTGTCATTATTTTTATTTTGTTTGCCATTTGCTCGATATTTTTATTTTTACATTCTTCTTATAATCCACAAAAGCATTTTGATCAAGGAGATACATATTTAAAAGCAAGGGAATATGATCAGGCTATAATTCAATACGATCAGGCAATTAAGCAAGAGCCTCAATTTCATGATGTTTATTCTCAGAGAGCATTAGCATATCTTGGTAAAGGGGATTACGATAGCGCAATAGCTGATTACACAAAGAAAATTGATTCATATTTGGGGGATGGAACCGACCCATATTTTAATCTTCAGAAAGCGCAAGTCATTCTTGACAGGGCGAGGGTGTATTTCCTTAAAAAAGAATACGACAAGGTTTGGGAGGATCTGCATAAGGTG
>CAYNSM010000060.1:0-10677 GCA_964400065.1 uncultured Planctomycetales bacterium | reverse complement strand
AAGCTTTGGAACGTAATCCTGAATATGCTCAAATGGTTCTTCATATGCTCGGCAAGGATGTCAAGACCAGCCGTGCGTTTGGGGCAGAGATTCCGCTTTTTGGCATGAATGTCAATTGGGGCGATGTTATTCCGCAAGCGGCCGGTGTCGACGGGCAACGCCATTTGCTTTTGGGAATTGAGCTCTCGTCGGAGAATATGCCGAAATTTGTTAATCTTTTTAATATGGGTACGGTTGACACGACGCGCACCAATCAAACAGCGCCGGGCCAGTATATCAGCGAAACCCGCAAGGCGTTTTTGATGATCAATTCTTTAGGGTATAAAGAAGGTAATACTTTTATCGGTGTTACTGGTTTAGTTTTGGCGGATACCGATCGCAGCGGAAAAATCACCGGTATCGTCGGGACGTACAAGACTAAGTTAAACAAAGAAACCGAAGCAATCCTTGAAATCGGCCGCGTCAATGTTCAGGGTAAGGGAAGTTATAGTTTGTCCCTCTATGATCCGCTGCTTAATAAAGTTTTAGGCTCCGAAGACCGTAAGTTTGGTTTGCAAGAATCCTTTAACTTCCAATCTTTGCGCATCGTTCGTGATCTTAATGACACGTCTAAGGGTTGGATTTCGATTACCCGCGAACAAAATTTAGATGCCATTTTTGGCCAGTCGGCAAAAGTCATCGGTTCTGTCGGGGCGAGTACGACGTTTGGTATTGCTGGACAGCAGTTCCAAGGTTCCGCTGAAATCAACACGCGCCCAGGGGTTGGCATTGGGATATCGACACAAGTCGGCGATTACACAATCAAAGGTGATTTTCGTAAAGTTGAAGGTCAGGTCAGCTTTGGGGCTGGGGTCAATTTCAAATGGAATGATTTGGATATTGGCGCCGGCTTTAGACAAAGAGCAAACTTTAAGCCGGAATTAATGGCAGAGCTTAGAACAGCCGATGGGTTTACTTTTGGAATTGGGACGATGGGTACCGCGTCTTTTGGCATTCCGTTATTTAGAGATAGCGCAAAGAGCTCTGGTGAAAAAGCACAAGAGAAACCAGAAGTCTTTTTGAGTGCACAGCAAGTTAGCCGCTTACCGGAAAATATTTTAAACACGTTTATCCCCAGCGAAAATTATTCGCTCGATGCGTTGCTCAAGCTGGACATGGATGTTTCTTTATTAGGATTTAAAGGTCAGGATGTGATTAGATACCGCGCCGACGCTTCAGGGCGCATCATTAGGCCAAGCCGCGCTTCTATAGAACGGGATTTAGATATCAGCATAAATCCCCAATATGCAGGCTTTTTGTATTACTTAGACGGACGAGGAACCACGCCGGCGACGGCAAAAGATTATAGCTACGCTATCGGACTTGAATATTTGACTGGGCAACAGCGTACGGCTTATCAGGTTCAACGGCGCGGTGAAGAATATTTTGTGAAGATTATGGAACCGACCATCGGTCGGATGGTTGATTATTCGCTTGGCAGCGGCAAAACTATGGTCATCTTGCCTGAAGACAGCAAGCATATCGGTCAGGGCACGGAAAGCCGCTATCCGATCATTGTTCAGGCTAATCAACGCACTCTCGAAGAAAATGTGATTTTCAATAATGGCTTTGGCGCTTTGCGTGCTCGAGGCGTAGGCTCGATCCCCTTGACCCTTGAGAGGCTTAAGATATTGACGGATAATAATCCGCATAACGGCACGCTCTTGCCGATTCCGACGTACACTTTTAATGAAAAGACCGGCGAAATGAATCAAAAGATGGTTGTTGTTAACTTCAAGGTTAATGGTGTTGATGTTAGCGGGGCTATGCTTGACTTAGGACGCGAAGGAATCGCGTTTATGAAGCAGTTGACGAAGACAACCTTTACATTGCCGCTCAAAGAAGGCAATGCGGTTTTATCAATGGAAGAATTAGGCCGTCGCGCTGATGAATTTGGCGTGGAGTGGGCGAAGGATAATCGTTTATTAAGCATTCTTTCAATGCCTGCCGAAAAAGCCAATCCTCAAGCGCAAAGCTTTGTTGATGTGGCTGGACGTAATCGAGTTGCGATTGGGCTTTCTGATGACTTTAAAGCGATAGCGCAAGCTTATAAGGGTAATGATCTTTATGTTGTCAATGGCAAACTTGTTATCGCTTCAGAATTGTCAAACCTGCAGCGTGCGGCTTTGAATGCCAATGATCAGGTGATGTCTCAAGTCGTCGGATCAAACTTGCCAATTTTGGGACGCTTTATGACTCGCGGACAATTGCAGGCTTTAGCTAATCGTAGCCTTGCGCCGTTAACTGCAAAACATTTGCCGATCCAAGTTGTTGGTACGGATAATAATCAAGTTCGTCCCTACTATTACGATGAAAATTTAAATAATCGTTACGATGAAGATGAACCGATTGTTAATGTTGCAGACGGCCAAAAAATTCCGGCGGGTTTTGTGGCGCTTGAAGCTTTGTTTGTCGAGTCGTTTGTTCCTCAGGTGGGAACGTCATTACCTGCCGTTATGCCTTCGCAGCCGGCAGGTTCCATGGGCTTGTTTAATGCTTTGCCACTTTTAGGCAAAGCTATTAGCGATGTCTTTCGTGTTTCGGTTGTTGAGGCCGCTGAACTTCCTGCGCCTGCAAAATCTGCTGAAAAGTCATATGGTTTAGTGTATAGGCCCGGCGTGGATTCTGGAATTTTGAAAGTCAATGAGGTGGGCAAGGAATTTTTAAATTCCATCGAGCAACAATATCAAGATAGCTGGGGTGTTGCGCGCTGGAAAGCCAAAGGCAGTGTTCGTATGACGCCTGAACTTTTAACGCAAATTATCAACTTGCCGGCTGGTCGCGTGGAAATCGCTGGTGAATCAGTCCAGAGCAATATTGGTCAGGCCCGCTGGAAAGCCGAACAAGCAATCTTTACTCTTAAAGTGACAAAAGATTTAGTCATTGATGGGGTCGTTGTGGTTCCTGCCGGCTCAGTGTTGGAAACGGGCGTCAGAGCCAAGGAGATTTTTGATGCGATTGAAGCTGTGGCCAATCTCAAGGACGAGGCGACAAAGGAAAATGTCTTAAAGAAACTTCAGTCGATCTTTAAAGGCAATGATCATATCATTAAAGAATTTGTAGAGCGTTATTATGGGGCCGCTATGGCCCGTACAGAGCAAGGGACCGTTTTTATACCGGCTAAAGATTTCGTTCGTTATTTCGATTTAAATCATGGCGTTATTTATATCCGAGGGGAACCGGTCTTGCGTGATGGTCAGCCGGTTTTTGAAAACGGACGCCAGCTATTTAAGCTTTTATCAAGCCGTGAAATTCGTCTTTCTGACGGGACATTGATTCCGGTTGGAACGGTACTGGAGACGGGAAGCGATGCCAATGAACTCCTTAACTTGTTAACAGCTGTCAGCGCAGGGTTAAAGTCAAAAGATGTTTTATATCAAGAAATGCTTAAACATCGTCAGGTTGTGGGAATTGATGAACAGACAGCCAAAGATTTTATTGAGAAATATTATGGTGGTGTTATCGCGCGAACTGTCAACCGGACAGTATTTTTAAGCGCTCGCGAAGCGGTTCAAGCGTTTGTTGATTTAAAGAAAGCCCATATTGAAATCGACGGAAAGCCGGTCCTTATCAATGGACGGCAAATGATCAAGAATGATAAGCCTGTCTATAAGCTTTTGACTATTGGTGAAAAAGAAATTAATGGCCGTATAACTTTAGCAGCCAATACAGTTTTGGAGCCCGGCCGTAGAGTCCAGTCGCTTTTGGATCGCTTAGAAGCTGTAGCTAACAGTGAAGGCGAACGCGAAATTTTACGTCAGGGATTGTGGGCATTTGCCGATATACTTGAGCCGCAAGAAACACAGAGTGTGTTTAATGATGTCATGCATCGTTTGCACTCGACGGACATTGATACCTTTGTCGATCGTTTCTATGGCAACCCGATGGTCCACATGAACAGCGGCACGTACTTTTTGCCGGATAGAATTGTCGGTGAGATGATTGATTTAAAGAAGGCGCAGTGGAATTTCCGTGCTGCTCCAGTCATGGTTGACGGAAAGGAAATGTGGAGTTTGGGTCGGCAGACCTTTAAGCTTACTACGAGTAAAGAGTATCAGTTGGATAATGGCGTCTTTATTCCTGCCGGGACACAGTTAGATATGTTTTCTGAAACTAATCGTACCAGAAAGATCTTGCGTACATTCGAGGAGATTTCAGCGTTTGGAGTCGAGAATAAACAGGATGATAAAGAAAGTCTAAAAAATACTCTGGCGCAGTATGCGGATGTTTTAGGTGTAACTCGAAGCGATATAAATGATTATGTTGAAAATTATTCTGGTCAACCGATTGTCCGCATGGCAGAAGGTTCTTACTCGTTGCCACGATTAATCACGAAAGAATTCTTTAAATTTAAGCAAGGTTATGCTCAAGGCGCCGTTGCTCCAGTGTTGCAGGATGGGAACGAGCTTTGGGTTAACGGTCGTCAAATTTTCCGTCAGATTACGCCACATGAAATCGTATTGCCGTCAGGAAAAGTTATTCCTGCTAATCAAGTCATGGAGGTCAGCACGGGTTCCGAATTTGAAGATTTACAAAAAAGCATGGAAGCGGTTGCCAATGCCAGCGTCAGCGATGTTAAGAACATCGGCAAAGAGAAAGAATCTTTACGTAAGAATTTGAGTGCACATAAGGCAACTTTGGGAACTGATGAAAAAGGGATCAGCGAGTTTATCGACAAGTTTTATGGGACAGGTTTGGCGCGCGTTGAGAACGATGCTGCGGATAAGAAGTATCGAAGGGGGACTTATTGGATACCGCAGGAAGCTTATCGTCGTGATATTAATCCTGGTAACGGTTGGACTTATTTGAAAGCACAAGCGCAGACACAAAAAGTCGATGGCTCAATCGTTGAGTATCGCAGAACTAACGAAGGGGAAATCATTAATATTCTTAGAATGATGAAACCCATCGACTTAGGCAATGGAACAATATTGCCTGCGGGAACGATTTATGAGCCGGGCGCCAACTCTGTTGCAAATAGACAATTGCAGGATTTGCGCAGTGAATATTTAGCGGTTGGCAATGTCAAAGTGTTATTGCAACAAAAAGATTTTGAAGTTGAAGCGCTCATGCCGGAATTGATTAAGAAAGGATATGTCAGTCAGCAGGGTCGGGTTAACGAGAATTTTAGAGGGCTAGATGATCAATTTAAGGCCAGATTATCGTCATACTCTCAAGCGCAGTTTGATGTCATTGAGGCTATTTTGAAAGACGCGGGTAAAGGTGGTTGGGGCGCATTTCATGATGCAACTCAAGGAACTCGTGTTGGTTCTACCCATGATATTGAGCAATTAATTAATGACAAGCAAAAGCGTACTTATTTAACGGCTGAAGACCCGCAATCTCCTGTTACGATGACCAAAGATGGAAAAACGATCCAAAAAGGTTCTATTGTTGAGATTGGCGAAAATTCAAACGCGTCATTGCGGTTAAAAGAATTTGAAGCCCAATTTACGCTTGGTTTTGTGACGATCAAACAAGAGGGATATACGCAGTTTATCGGATTAGATATCAATATGCTTAAGGGTTTGCTCACGGGAACTTCCGGCAAGCTTAATGTTCTTCCAGTCGAAGATTTGGAAGGCCGGTTGCAGTTTAATTGGGAAGTTGAAAATTTGCGTTTACCGGATGGCCAAATCATTGCCAAGACGTCTTTATTCTTAAATGATAAAACTTTTGAGCAGCTAGGTCAGTTGTTATCGACCGGTAGTAATGCCCGTGCTTTAGGGACAATTTATACACGTGCCGGTCAACGTTATGATCTAACGCCACAAATTTTGAGAGATTTATACACGAGAAATAATGGCCATCTGGATATTGTTCGACAGGCGGGTGAAAAAGACCAGAAGGATACGCTCCAATGGAGAATCATTCGTCTGGGCAGCGACTTGGATCGTGCTCAGTTGGAATTATCTATTTCTGGGTTTGTGTCTCTGGCTTTGTTGGCTAAGGAATTTGAAAATGGGACTTTAAAAGACAGTGATGGCCAAGAGATTGTTGCAGAAGCGGTAACATCAGAGAAAAAGAATACAACGCCGCCGATTACGATTAAGGTTTTGAAACAAATTTTAAGCCGCGAAGGTTTCAACGGTGTTAATGAAGAGTCTCGTTTTAACGAGCTTAAGGGTAAAGGATTTACATATTTTCGTGATAGCAATAATAATTTGATTTATGACCAGGGAGAAGAAATTAAAGTGACCTATCGGCCGGAAATGGGTTGGTTGCCTTTGCGTGTTTCGGATATCAAGCTTAATAAAAAAGGTGAGGATTTTCTCAGTAAACATAGGGCTGGCCGGTGGCTCGTTGTTGTTAAGAATTCAGTTTTACCGAATGAGACGCAAGAACAATCTTTAACCAAGCCGGTTAGATCTTATTTTGTTTCGGATGAGACGATGAAAGACAATCCTGCCGAAGCTGAAGTGATTCGCCGTGAGGCTATTCAGATGATTCGCTTCCCTGCGGATTTTAATACCAAATCAACGTTACAAGAGCAAAACGTGAATCATTTTATTGCGCGTTTCTATCCGAACTATGATCGCGAAAAATCTACAGTCGTTGTCATGGATGGCAAGAAAGGCAACTTTAATCATAGTACTTCGTATTTTGCCAAGGATTATGTGTTAAATGAAGATGGGAGGATTTTTGATTATCGAATGGACTGGTCAACAAAGATTCCCGCTCAACCGATCGCTGAAGGCTATGAAATAATTGTACGTAATCAAAAAGAAGCGGATAAAGGGTCTAAGTGGGTTTTAGGCGTTGATCTTTTGGCTGATACGCTTAAGGTCGATATTTATAACGTTTATGGTCGTTTAGTACGCAGTATTCGTCCATTGTACAGAACAACGGTTCATTACGACACCCGTACGGATTCAGAAAATTCAATATTTACTTCTTCGATAGACGAAAATGACATGATCAAAGCCAAGGAGTTATTTGGCGATCTTGTAAATCAAAAGATTAAAGATCAAGAATCCAAAAATGGATTTGCGTCTCGCCTTGCGATTTTCTTTGACCCCAATATTCTCGAAAAGGCTGGGCGACCGCTTAAGATTTATGGTGGTGGATTAGATGGAAGTACGCGCAGTAATGTCACCGGGATTTATCAGGTTGTAGAAGATCGGGATCGTAAAGAGGCTTTATATATCAGTTTGCGCGATATTCCAGAAGGCGCGCGCTACACTTCTGTGCGCAACGCAGGATACGAATTTAATGTTCAGCGTCAAGAAAAAACCGTTTTTTACAAATTGCCAGAGGATTTTAGCTCGAATAAATTTACCAGCGATATCGAATTGTTCTCGTACGGTAAACCGGTTTATAACTTCCTTGATACCTATTATTATGATCCGACAACCGGAAAAGTCGCTTGGCGCGATGTGTTTATTGTTCCCAATGAAGGCAAGGTTCTAGCTTGGCAAATCGTTGGCGGCGATTTGATAGAGGCTAAGGGTGAAGTTGGGATTGATTACAACAAGGTATATAGCGATGCTAAAGGCCGCGGCGAGTATGTTTCAACTTCGAAGTCTAAGTTGCTTGAATTTGGCGGAAGAATAACATTGGATTTTGGGGCATTGCGCAATATTGAAGCGATTAAAAAATCTTTTGAGAGTAACGGTATTAACGAAAACCGCAAATTTGAGCCTTCTACAGTTGTTACCCCTGATGGAGTTCTTTCAACCGATTTTCGTACCCAATATGATCCGCAAGAACGTAAATTTATCACCGTCCGATCCCAGCAAGGGTTGATTTTGGATATTATCGTGGCTTTGGATTTTGACCCACGTTCGGGTGAAGTTATCAAATCTTATAAGCTTACTTCTGATTATCAGGTTGCG
This sequence comes from uncultured Planctomycetales bacterium, assembly GCA_964400065.1. GTDB lineage: Bacteria > Omnitrophota > Gorgyraeia > Zapsychrales > JANLHA01 > JADLGJ01. The sequence continues at coordinate 2,803 of CAYNSM010000060.1, read as the reverse complement.
TCAGTTCTTAATACCTTAAATCCGCAACAGATTAAGGAAAAGAATATTACAGCAAAAGCAATGGAATTATTTGCTCCTGCCGTCGAAGAAGAAATCATGAGCGCTATTAAACGACGTTTTCCAAATGAAAAAGATGACTTGTGGCAGATTTTTGCTGCTAACGGCGTTTCGAAACATTCTGAGTTTATTGTCGTTGAGGAAAAAGAAATTTTGATCCAGGGAGAGAATGGAAAATATATCCGCAATCCTGATGTGTCGCTTAAACCTAAATACCATTTTCTTATCCCGAAGGACAGCCGCGGCCGTGACATGGCGATTTTGTATCCGAATAAACAATTCGGCCTTAATCTTTGGCAGTTTGAAGGACGTACAGTCGACGTTGATTTTAATCACGGGACACAAAGAGAGCAATTCCAGAGCAAACCGGGCATTAATCCCGGGGCTATTGTCGTCGGAGAGAAATATGAGAAGAATTGGTTTAGCCAAAAGATCTACGATTGGAAATTCCCTGGCGCGAAAGTTTTAAAAGAAATTCAAATGTATCGTGCACCTCGCATTACGGATCCTAAGATTGACGTTAAGATGGTCACAACCGAAGGGGTGATTGTAGAAGTTACCGGCGGAGAAGGCAAACAGCTAAAGGTTAAATATATTTATAAAGATGGCAAGAGCCAAGAGTTTGAAGGTTATGAGTATATGGTCTTGGATGCTGAGTTTAAGCGCAACGTGGTCTTTACCGCTGGCGGAAAACTTTTATCAGATAAATATTCGCACGTCTTAGTCCAGGTCATGCGCGAAATCTTTGGTGTTCATTCTTTGGATGCTGAGCGTACGATTTATAATGTCATCGCTGCTGAGCTCCGGCCGATAGCGGCGTATCTTGAAATGGATAATTCCGTCGATGCCAAGAGAAGTACACAGCCATACGGAAAGATTATCAAGGTTTTTGGCCTTCCGAAATTTGGCCAACTCGATGGACAAAAGACAGAAGATGCTAAGACCATCAATGCTGTACAAACGACAGAGCTTATTGTTCAAGAAGCAGAAGCTTTAGCTCTTGGCAATTTTGTTATCGTTGATGAAAATACGCCGCAAGCAAGATTTGTCGCCCAAGAGAATAGCGCTAATCTCAAAATTTATCCGCAACACTATCAATTTGAAAGTGATTTGTTGGTTGATAAAGCTCGTCTGAATATTTGGAGCGGATGGGCTCAGCAAGCCAGTGTCTGGTCGGGAACAGTGATAGCGATTTTGAGCTTTTTGGCTTTGATTTTAGGTGTTGGTAAACTTATTGCGTGGTTTAATCAGATCTTTAAGAAGAATGATGTTCGCACAGATAAAAGCGAGGTTTCGCCTTATACGATTGATGAATTGTCGGGGATGATGGGGCAAAGACCATCAGAAGAGACAATCGATCAAAATATTGCACTCCGCGCAAAGATGGCGGAGTTTATCAAATATGTTGAGCAGGTTATTAATGCATTGCCGAGTTTTGGTTTTGAGGATGGGAAAGTTGCTGTTATTAAGAACGGATTGTTTGGTGAAGTGAGCCGTCATTTAGAAGCCGGCAGAAGACTTGAAGATAAAGATGGGAAATCAGGGTTCTTTGCCAAACATTTACGCAAACATTTTCTCAATTGGTTTGAAACGGTTATTGTTAAACTTAAGGATAAAGATGGATATAGGGATTATGACGATTGGCTTTCTGTCTTTAAGGCAATGGGAACGGATCCTCAGCAATGGAAAGAAGATTTAAAGAAAATTTATATCTATCGTTTGACTAATATTTCGTCGGGTAAACTTGCTAATGGTACGGCCGCTGTTGATTTTTATAAGTTCTATGCGGCGATGAGAAAATATAATGCCGGGGAAAAAGATTTTGGCATCGCTGCCGAAAAAGAAACTTCTATGTGGGATTTGATTTTGACTTTGTTTAACCCGAACATGAAGGGCGGCGAGTCGCGTTTTGACAAGATCCACTTTGACGATATTGAATTGTATTTCCGTACCCCGGGATGGATTGCCTGGTATCAACACGACGGGCGCGAATTGATTCAGTCTGAATTAGAAAAGGGCACTAAGACTGTCAATGAGATTTTAGCAAAGGGTTATCCGGATATTGTTACGAAGCGTTTTGGTTTAGCAGGCGGGGTTCGTATGCTTGTTAACTTCAACAAGATATTAGCTGTTCTGTTGGGAAGCATTGTGTTGGGATCAGCGGGGATGGTTTTAGGCAACTTTACTTGGACGGCATTTGGTACATGGGCATTTGCCGCAGGCTTCTTTGGTTTGATCGTATGGGCTTCGTATCAGCAATTAAAGAAACTAGACCGCAAGTGGTCGCAAAAATATACCTTAGAAAATCTTCATCCCGATGAAAAAGACCTGTGGACGCCGGTTTCTTATGATGCCGCGATGAAAGATAAGAGCAAGTGGCCGGCTGGCACTGCCGGACGTCAGTTGCGCGCTGGACTTTTGACTTTGTGGCTGTTAGTCGTCAAGGTTGCTGCTAATGGATTTATCTGGTACTGGATCGGTCCGGCACTTTCGATGATTCTGCAAGGTGCGTGGATGTTGCCCGGTGGATTTATCTTACCGTTTGGAAACATTCTTCTGATGGTCGCTTTTGTTCTTACGCCGCTTATGATCTTTTTACTTGATATTTTTGCGTATTTCTATTTGACCGAAACTGTTATCGGATATTGGAAAGCCAAGGCGCAAGGATCTAACCGTATCAATTCTTGGGGTCGGCCGCGATTAAACTTTACAAATTGGTTTAACCTAAAACAATTTATTCAAGACA
>CAYNSM010000059.1:0-10764 GCA_964400065.1 uncultured Planctomycetales bacterium | reverse complement strand
TGAGTTTTTATCAATCATTTTTGTGCACGGTTAGTTTGTATTTTTGGGTTGGACAGTTGGGGTTTTATTTATTGGCCAGAACTATTTTAAAAAATAACCGTGCAGCCTATGTCGCTTTTCTTTTGTTTCTATTTTCATCCGCAAGCCTATCCGTGTTTGCCCAATTTCATCCCCCGTTACTCTATATTCCGGGCATGTGGTTCTTTTATTTTCTTTTTTCTTTTTTACAGAAGCCATCTTGTTTTTCATGGACGGGTCTTATTTTAACGGCTGCAATTATTCTGACTTCGTATCTGCCGTTTTATTTTTTGACGGTATTTATTATTGTGATGGCTTTGATATCTATTTTTTATTTCTCGACGGTAAAAGTAGTTATTGGGGCGGTATGTCGATTTGGTCAAGCTCATTTCGCGCAGATTGTTTTATCTGTTGGCGTTGTTATTCTTAGTTTTATCCCCGGCTATCTTGCTTATCAAAGCACGACTCAACAGCAGTTCGTCGCCCCTTTTCGCAATGAAGATGTAAGTAAGAATACAGGTGTTTATTTTAACAATTACGAAAAGATTGACAAAAATGGGTTTGCCAGCCGTATGGATTTGGAAGATTTATATTCTAATTTTGATCTTGTTCAATATGGGGATGATTGTTTTTTTTATGTGTCATTGTTTTTTTATATTGTTTTGATCGTAGCCGTTTTTTTGCGGACCAGTAAAGTATTAGCTATTTGCGGGTTGACGGCAGTGACATTATTTTTTCTTATTATCGAGTCGGGATCGGGATTTCATCGTTTTTTATTTGAGCATGTTGCGTACTTTAGATTAATACGCAATATGCATTTTTTTCTTGTATTTTTTTTGGGGGCGCTTGTTTTGCTTGTCGCCGAACAATTACGGCTGTTTTTTAATGAGCAAAATTCTTTTATTGGGAAAAAACGGCGATGGTTTCTTTTTTTTATTGTGCTTGTGCATGCTGGTGTTGGAGTTTTTCTTTTGCGGCATCCATATATTTTCATCTCGTCCTACTGGACGCTGGGCTTTAGTTTGATGTTTTGGATCGTATTTGTTTTTGATTGTCAAGGCAGAATGAAGTTTGCCCTAACAGTTTTATTGTTTTTGAGTATCGTAACGCAACCTTTTGAAATGTTTTGGCGACATAATCACGCCGGGATCCGGGAGTCTTCGTATATCAATAAAGCATTTCTTAAAAATGCGGTTTGTCTTGCATCTGCCAAGCCAGTTTTTGTTTATACGCGTCCGGTTTCGCCGATTGTTGTAGGTAATGACGATACCGCTTATTGGCGAATTGCCATGAAAGATGCTTCACGGTTTTTCGAGAATGGTTTTCCGACATTTTGGTCGTATGATTTGACATTAAAGGTGCCTTTTGATGATTTGCAGAAGTATACGGCGAATAAATTTTATATTTATGATGCGGTAGATGTTTTAAAAAATAGTGAAAATCTTCAAGAGCTTGCAAACAGTTTTAGAACACAGCGCAATGTGGCTTTCATTGCCTCAGGGCAGGAGATCAAACAATTATCCGGATTGATGGCAAAAATCCCGCAGGCGCTTTCAGGGCCAGTTTCGATTGTTCGCGGCCCGTCGGATTTATTTAAGGTGCTTTCCTTTGATGTCAATTCAATCAAGGTCCAAACGCAGTATTCCGACGAGAAGTTCTTAGTTTATACTGACAGTTATCATAAAGATTGGAAGGCGTTTATCAATGGGAAGCCGGCTGTTATTTATCGGGCGAATATGGCCTTTAAGGGAATATATCTGCCGCCTGGGATTAATGAAATTGATTTGCAATATATGCCGGCAGACGTGTTGTTTATTTCTGTTTTACTTGCGATTGTTTTGCTGCTGCTTTTGTTTTATTTATTGTGGCTTAGGATAAAGGAGAAATAAGCGCATGTTGTTTGCTGGCTTGTCCTTTTTTCGTCAATGTTTTTCCCGGGTAGGGGCGTATTATTGTCTGATTGGGCTGATGCTTGTTTTATGTCTTGATGTCGAAAAAGTCAAATTGGCAAGAGTAAATTTTTTGCAAGACTCGGCAGCGTACCCTGTTATGTATTTGACCCGACGCGCGGCTTTTGATCAAAAGGAGTTTCGGCGTGCAAAGAAATATTATCAAGCTATTTCTTATGCTGTCTCTTATTATGAAAAAAGAGACATGGTTTTAAAGCCGACGGCTTTAAGTCGCGTTTATGCGATGATTGCAATTTGTGATTATTATCTTGATAATGCCGACGAGGCGCTTGTGTATTTTAAAAAAGCCATTGAGCTTGAGCCCCAAGAGTTTTGGTTAAATTATAATTTGGGACTTGTTTATTTTAAGCGGGGTCAATACACTATGGCAAGTGAGCATTTTGCAAAATCTGCGCGATTGACACAAAAAGATCTTCAGGAGAGCATGCAATTGGATTATATTCAGTTGTGGCCCAAGGAGTTGGCAGAGAAGTACAGAGCTTTGAGCGTTCTCATTTTTCGTAAGGTCGTTGACAATAGTTATAAATTGATAGCTCTTAGTAATAAGCGGATCAAGAATGCTCAGGGTAGTACAAAATCAGGGTCTGGGCAAGCGATCGATGGGCTGGCTGATAATTTTGATTTGTTTTATAATGTTTCGCTTAATTTTGTACCGATTGGACAAGAGAAGTTTTTTATCAGCAAACACCATAGCCTTAAAAGCGTTCGGTAGCGTATTGATTAATAAATTTCTTAATCGAGGAGGAAAAAATGTTTTTTAGGTTTTTGCCAAAAGATTTTAATTTTTTTGAATTATTTAATAAGCAGGTCGACCATGCGGTTGAGGCGGCCAAGACCTTAAGAGAAATTGCGGTAACGCCTGGGGTTATCTCAGAAGCGCATTTTAAACGTATTCAGATTTTGGAACATCAGGGCGATGAAGCTTGCCATGAAATTATGGAGCGGCTTAACAAGACGTTCATTACGCCTTTTGATCGCGAAGATATTCATGCTTTGACTAAAGAGCTCGACGACATTATTGATATGGTTGACGCTTTGGTCGTGCGGATTAAGATTTATAAGATTGAAGGCGGCAACAAAAATCTTATCGATTTTGCAAAAATCATTGAAGAGTCGATTTGGGCGGTTGCGGCAGCGGTCAAGGGACTTAGCTCGATGAAAAATTCCAAATCTATTTTAGAGTCCTGTGTTGAGGTTAATCGATTGGAAAATGTCGGGGACGCGATGCGCGATGCGGTTATTATGGATCTTTTTGAGACGGGAAAAGATGCGATTGCCATTATTAAGTGGAAAGAGATTTATGAGGATGCCGAAACGATTTTGGATATTTGCGAAGATGTTGCGCACGTGGTTGAATCTATTCTTGTTAAGCAGGCATAAGTATGACGGAAACGATTATTTTTTTAATTATTTTGGCACTTGTTTTTGATTTCCTTAACGGATTTCACGATTCGGCTAATTCGATTGCCACGATTGTTTCTACGCGTGTTTTATCGCCGCGGCTGGCTGTCATTTGGGCGGCATTTTTTAATCTTGTCGCTTATTTCTTTTTTGGGCATCATGTGGCTAACACGATTGGCAAAGGCATCATCGATATTGCCATTATTGATCAGGCGGTTGTTTTTGGGATTTTGATCGGTGCTTGCGGTTGGAATATTATTACGTGGTATTTTGGTTTGCCGACGAGCTCTTCTCACGCGCTTATTGGCGGAATGATCGGTGCCGCTTTAGTCAAGGCGGGCCCTGGTGCGCTTGTTGCTAAGGGAATTTTAAAAACTGTGACGTTTATTTTTGTTTCGCCGATTGTAGGATTGATGTTAGGTCTTTTGTTTGGGATTGCGGTCCATTGGATTTTTCATAAAAGCGTTCCAGGCAAAGTTGACCAGTTTTTTCGCAAGGGGCAGCTGGTTTCGGCCGCGTTTTATAGCATGGGCCATGGCGGCAATGACGCACAAAAAACGATGGGGATTATTGCAAGTTTATTGTTTAGTGCTGGGCTATTGGGAAAAGAATTTTATGTCCCCGGCTGGGTTGTTATTGCTTGCTATACAGCGATTTCTCTTGGCACGATGTTTGGCGGTTGGCGCATTGTTAAAACGATGGGACAAAAGGTCGCAAAATTGCGTCCTGTCGATGGTTTTTGCGCGGAACTTGGTGCGGCAGTCACTTTGTTTACATCTTCTTCGTTTGGAATTCCGGTTAGCACGACACACACCATTACCGGCGCGATTATGGGCGTTGGATCTTTGCGTCGATTAAGTGCTGTTCGCTGGGGTGTTGCGGGCCGAATTATTTGGGCGTGGATCATCACGATTCCTTGCGCGGCCTCGATTTCGGCTGTTGCATATTTATTGGGAAAAAATATTTTTCTGCACTAAATTATTATTCTTCAAGTCTTTACATTTTATCTAAAAATTATTTGAAAATAATTCTTGACAAAATCATGTTTTGAATTTATTCTCTACTAAATCCATAGGGATATAGATATTATGATTTCGAAAAAAACAAAATATGGTTTGCACGCTTTAATTTACTTGGCCAAGCATTATAGCAGTGGGCCTGCTCTCATTGCAGATCTTGCCAAACAGGAACGTATTCCAAGAAAATTCTTGGAAGCAATTTTGCTTGAGTTAAAGAAACAGGGAGTATTAGAAAGCAAAAAAGGCAAAGGTGGAGGATACGCCCTTTCAAGACATCCAAAAGATATAAAGATGGGGCAAGTTATTAGAATTCTGGATGGTCCTTTGGCCCCGGTGGCGTGTGTTAGTCAAACCGCTTATCGAAAATGCGATGAGTGTCGCGAAGAAAGTTGTTGTGGCATACGCATAGTGATGAAGGAAGTTCGTGATGCGATTGCCAATATTCTGGATAAAACAAGCTTGGAAGATGTTATTGAAAAAACGGACAGTAAAAATTTGGGAATGATTTCGAATTATCAAATTTAAAACAACAATAGATATATAAAGGAGAAGGGAATGAAAAAGTTTAAAGGTTTTTTAATGGCATTGTTGATTTTGGGAGGCGTTTCTCCATTAATAGCTTGGGCATCTGATGGGCCAGAGTCAGCGCAGCCGACGGCTGTTGCGGATTCTTCATCAACCTCTGCAATTGAGAAGCGGCTTGAAGGCTTAGAGCAGGAAATTGCTGTTCTTAAACGGCAATTGGAAGTTAAAAAGGAAGAGGAAGCAAAAAAGACCGGCGAAACACCGATTGTTACCGCAAATGTCAAGGATGGTTTTAGTATTAAAAGCGCGGATGAAAGCTTTAAATTAAAGTTGCGCGGATATGTGCAGACCGACGGCCGTTTCTTTTTTTATGACAAAAAAAATCTTGGTGTTAATGACACATTTTCGGTGCGTCGTGCGCGTTTAATTTTTGAAGGCACCGTCGGAAAGACTTTTGATTTTTATATCATGCCGGATTTTGGAAGCGGCGCTTCAACGCTCGTCGATGCTTATGGCGAATTTAAGTTTTCACCGGCGCTTAAGTTAAAAGGCGGTAAATTCAAAGTGCCTTTTGCTTTAGAACGTTTCCAATCTGACAGTGCAAATAATTTTACCGAAGTCGGTTTGCCAAGCAATTTAGCGCCGAATCGTGAAGTTGGTTTTCAGTTGTCGGGCGATCTTTTAAAGGAAACCGTAAATTATAACGTCGGTATTTTTAACGGTTCTGCAGATTTGGCTAGCTCAACTGGCCAGGACACAGACAACAATAATGACAAAGATGTCATTGGCCGTGTTTTTGTTTCGCCGTTTAAAAATAAGGGGCCGGAATTTTTAAAAGGTCTTGGCGTAGGGCTTGCCGGTTCTTTTGGACACAACGAAGGATCCACGATTCCGACGTATAAGTCTACAGGACAGGCGAGTATTTTTAGCTACTCCACGGGGGTTACGGCCGACGGGCTTCACGCGCGCTTGACGCCGCAAGCGTATTTTTACAAAGGTTCTCTGGGCTTGCTTGGAGAATACATTCAATCTAATCAAAAAGTTGTCCGGACTAGCGGATCAAATATTATTCGCGCAACGTTTGAAAATACGGCTTGGCAAATTTCTGGAAATTATGTTTTGACCGGCGAGTTGGCGACGTTTAAGGGGGTTACGCCGCGGAATAATTTTGATCTTGCCAAAGGAACATGGGGCGCTTTTGACGTCGTAGGCCGCGTTGGACATTTATCCATCGATAATAGTATTTTTGACAGCGGCTTTGCCAGTCTTGGCAGTTCAGTTTCCGGCGCTGACGCTTGGGGCGTTGGGGCTAATTGGTATTTGAGTAAGAATTATCGTGTTTCTTTTGGGTTTGAGCAGACGCAATTTGATCGTGGAGCAACTTTTGGTGATCGTAGAACAGAAAATGTTATTTTGACTCGTGTTCAGGTTTCTTATTAAAAATAAATATTCCTGATTTGGTCAGGATTTCTAAGGAGAAGAAGATGCGTAAAATATTTTTTATGATTCTAGCGCTGATTATTTTTAGCGTAAGCGTTCCGCAGGCTTTTGCGGCTAAACCAAAAGCGCTTCTTAATGTTTCTTATGACCCGACGCGTGAACTTTATGAAGAGTACAACAAGGCTTTTATCAAGCATTGGCAAGAGTTAACCGGAGAAACGCTTGAAATCAACCAATCCCACGGCGGGTCGGGCAAGCAGGCTCGTGGCGTTATCGACGGCTTGGAGGCAGATGTTGTGACGCTGGCTCTTGCGTATGATATCGATTCGATTGCAGAAAAATCAGGGCTTTTTTCAACAAAATGGCAAGAGCGCTTGCCGAACAATAGCTCGCCGTATACGTCAACGATTGTTCTTTTGGTGCGCAAAGGCAATCCTAAAAATATCAAAGACTGGGACGATTTAGCCAAGCCCGGGATTAATGTGGTCACGCCAAATCCCAAAACTTCCGGCGGGGCGCGCTGGAATTATTTGGCTGCGTGGGGTTATGCGCTTAAGAAATGGGATAATGACCAAGTCAAGGCGCAGGATTTTTTAAAAGCGATTTTTAAAAATGTGTCTGTTCTTGACTCCGGCGCGCGCGGCTCTACGACGACGTTTGTCGAGCGGGGGATTGGCGATGTTTTTATTTCGTGGGAAAATGAGGCGTATTTGGCAGTTAATCAATTAGGTAAAGACAAGTTTGAAATTGTGATTCCATCGGTCAGTATTTTGGCCGAGCCGCCGGTTGCTGTTGTCGAGCGCAATGCCAGCCGTCACGGAACGCTTAAAGCCGCAGAAGAATATTTAAAGTATCTTTATTCAGAAGAAGGGCAGGAAATTGCGGCAAAGAATTATTATCGTCCGCGTTCTGAAGAAATTGCTAAACGATATACCGAAAATTTTAAGCCGGTCAATTTGTTTACAATTGATGAGGTTTTCGGCGGCTGGCAAAAAGCGCAAAAAACGCATTTTGCTGATAAAGGAACGTTTGATCAGATTTATCAATGAGCACAGGGTTTACAGAACAAAGTGAATGTAAACCATTAGTGCGAATTTATCCCGTCATCATGCTTATTAAATCGGTTGACGGGGCAGTAACTAAAGTTAATCAGCGATAGTAGTATGCGCCGCGCGCAGTTTGATTTTTGCTTACTCCCATCATTTCAATTTTGAAAAAGCAAAAATCACTGTTTGAGCACGGCACATACTACTATCGCTGATTGAGTCAAGAATTGATTGGAATGTTATGTTTTTTTTAAAACAAAAATCTACGCTTCCCGGGTTTAAACTTGCCTTAGGGTACACGATTTTTTACCTAAGCTTGATTGTTCTAATTCCATTATCGATGCTTTTTTTGAAAACATCGACGATGGGTTGGGGGCATTTTATTGAAGTGATCCTAAGCCCGCGGACGCTTTCTGCGTATCGGCTAAGTTTTGGCGCAAGTTTTGTGGCCGGCTTGATCAATGTTGTTTTTGGATTTTTGATCGCGTGGGTTTTGGCGCGCTATCAATTTCCGGGGAAAAAAATTATTGATTCTCTCGTTGATTTTCCCTTAGCACTTCCGACGGCGGTTGCCGGGATTGCGTTAACGTCGCTGTATGCGCAAAATGGCTTCATCGGAAAACATCTCTATGCGTTAGGCATACAATCGGCTTACAGTCCTTTGGGGATCACGCTGGCGCTGATTTTTATTGGTTTGCCTTTTGTGGTGCGTACCCTTGAACCGGTTTTGCAGGAATTTGACGGCGAGCTGGAAGATGCTGCGGCGAGTTTGGGCGCCAATCGCTGGCAGGTTTTTGTAAAAGTCATTTTCCCAACACTTGTTCCGCCTTTGATTACTGGTTTTGTTTTAGCGTTCGCGCGCGGCATTGGCGAGTACGGTTCGGTTATTTTTATCGCCGGAAATATGCCTGGCAAAACAGAAATTGCGCCATTGTTGATTATGACAAAATTAGAGCAATACGATTATCCGGGAGCGACTGCGATTGCGGTTGTGATGCTTTTGGTTTCTTTTGTGATGCTTGCGGTTATTAATAGTTTGCAGGCTTTCTCTTCAAGAAAAATAGGAATGAATTAAAATGGCCAGCCGCAGTGAACCGACTTGGGTGCGTTGGATTTTAATTGGGATAGCTTTAGTTTTCTTAGGGTTTTTTATTTTTTTACCGTTAACAATGGTTTTTACGACGGGGTTTGGCAAAGGAATAGAAATTTATTTCAAGTCTATCAACAATCCGGATGCTTTATCCGCAATTCGTTTGACGGTTATGACGGCGCTTATAGCAGTTCCGCTTAATGTGATTTTTGGTATTGCTGCGTCGTGGGCGATTGCCAAATTTGATTTTTGGGGAAAAGGTTTTTTGACAACCCTTATCGATTTGCCGCTTTCAGTCTCGCCGGTTATTTCTGGTTTGATTTATGTTCTGATGTTTGGTGCTCAGGGGGCTTTGGGGCCGTGGTTTATTGAGAGGGGAATCAAAATTATTTTTGCTCCGCCGGCCATTATTCTCGCGACGATTTTTGTGACGTTTCCGATGGTAGCCCGCGAACTTATTCCTGTCATGAAAGCACAAGGCAACGAAGAAGAAGAGGCGGCAATTACTCTTGGGGCTAGCGGGTTTCAGACGTTTTGGCGAGTGACGTTACCTAATATCAAATGGGGTCTTCTTTATGGCGTTATTCTTTGCAATGCGCGGGCGATGGGGGAATTTGGTGCTGTTTCCGTCGTGTCAGGGCATATTCGCGGACAGACTAATACCTTGCCTTTGCATATTGAAATTTTGTATAATGAATACAATTTTACCGGCGCATTTGCCGCAGCATCTTTGCTGGCGATGCTGGCGCTTGTGACATTATTTTTAAAAACGCTTGTCGAATTTAAATATCGGGCGCAACTTTCCGCCCGAGGCGGATCCCCTTTTGGTGGAAAAGCAGCATTAAAAACGGAAAACTTATCATGAGTATTGAAGTTAAAGCGGTCACAAAAGCCTTTGGGTCTTTTCACGCGCTTGAAAATGTTGATTTAAAGATTCAGACCGGCGAGCTGATTGCTTTGCTGGGCCCGTCGGGATCTGGCAAAACGACGCTTCTGCGGATTATTGCGGGGTTGGAAAATGCGGATTGTGGCGAGATTTTCTTTCATGGGAAAGATGTCAAGGAAGAAAAGACAAAAGACCGCAGTGTCGGGTTTGTTTTTCAGCATTATGCGCTTTTTCGCCATATGAGTGTTTTTGAAAACATCGCTTTTGGGCTTAGGGTTAAGCCCAAGGCAATTCGCCCAAGTCAAGAGCAGATAAAAGCCAAGGTTTACGAACTGCTTAAACTTGTTCAATTAGATTGGGTTGCAGAACGTTATCCCGCGCAATTGTCTGGCGGCCAGCGCCAGCGCATTGCTTTAGCGCGTGCTTTGGCCATTGAGCCAAAAGTGCTTTTGCTCGACGAGCCGTTTGGATCGCTCGATGCCAAAGTTCGAAAAGAGCTGCGTCAGTGGCTTAGACGATTTCATGATGACCTGCACATTACAACGCTTTTTGTGACGCACGATCAGGAGGAAGCTCTTGAGGTAGCGGATCGAGTTGTCGTTATGAATAAGGGAAAGATCGAACAAGTTGGTACGCCGGAGGATGTCTATCATAATCCGGCCAACGTTTTTGTTTTAAATTTTTTGGGCAATGTGAATTTGTTTCATGCCCGGATTGAGGATGGCAATCTGGCGGCCAAGGCAAAGAAAATGTATGTCCGGCCCCACGAATTGTCTATTACGCGCAATCTTGTTTCTGTCAATTCGATTAAGGCGCGAATCACGTTTATTAATCCTGCCGGAGCCGTGGTTAAGATCGATGCGTTAACGAGTGACGGGCAAGCTGTGCAGGCAGAAATTTCACAGGAAGATTATAAGAATTTAAAATTAACAAAGAATGAGGAGATTTGTTTGACCCCTAAAAATATCACGTATAGCGAATATGATATTTAATCCAATGATAGGGGGCAGACATGTTGTCAAAAATAATTACAGTACGAAATCCTAACGGAATGCATTTGAGGGTAGCAGCGCAAGTTGTTCAAACGGCGCGGCGTTATAAATCGAAGGTCACTTTTTATAAGGATGGCAAAAAAGCAAGCGCGCAGTCGATTTTGGAGCTTTTGATTCTTGAGGCAACACAAAAATCGCAAATTACCGTTGTTTCTGAAGGGGAAGAAGAAAAAGAGGCCCTAAACAAGATTGAAATGGTTCTTGTCGACGGGGCAGGAATTTAAATTTTATTAATGAACAAGAACAAGAAAGGGCAAATGTCATGAAAATCGCAAACGACATTACAGAGTTAATCGGCAACACGCCGCTGGTTCGTT
>CAYNSM010000058.1:0-10850 GCA_964400065.1 uncultured Planctomycetales bacterium | reverse complement strand
GCGATACGACGACAGATATTTTTAATCCCAATGTGATCCGTGCGAGTTTGGGAACTGTTTTTAGCGTTGCGGTTATTGTCCAAACGCCAGAGAAGATCGTGGAATTCTTTAAGAGCAAAAAAGTTAAGGTTGTGGCGGCTACTCCGGCGGGGAAAAAAGTTTACACGGACGTGGATTTGCGCGGCGGGATTGCGATTGCCGTCGGCAGTGAAAAGAGCGGCTTAAGCGGCTTTTGGCTTGACTGTGCAGATGAAAAAATTGTGATCCCGATGAAGGGTAAGGCAGATTCTTTAAACACGTCGGTAGCGGCTGCACTCATTGCTTACGAGGCCTTGAGGCAGCGAAGCGAAGCCATCGAGGCTGATGCGAAAGTGCCGAAAGCAGGAGCTTTCGGCAAGGGGAATTAGTAATATGGATGCATCGAAAGAATTTCAACGGCTTAATGTTTATTTGGCCCATCAGGGCATTTGTTCGCGCCGCAAAGCGATGGAAGCGATACAACAGGGCTTTGTCAGCGTCAATGGCAAAGTCGTGCGCGAACCCTCAACGCCGGTTAACGCCTCCAAAGACCGGGTTGTTGTCGACGGCAAGATTGTTCAGAAAAAAGCTTATGAATATATCATGCTCAATAAACCGGTCGGGTATGTGACGACCCGCGAGGATCGTTTTGCGCAAAAAACGGTTTTGGACCTTTTGCCGACCGGCTTGCGGCATTTAAATCCTGTGGGCCGGCTTGACAAAAACACCGAAGGCTTGCTTGTGATGACCAATGACGGAGAGTTGGCTAATCAACTGACGCATCCGCGATATGATGTGGACAAAACGTATATTGTTCAGATCCAAAAGAAATTAAGTCCTGAGGATCAAAAAAAGCTCGAGGCAGGCGTTGTTATCGACGGTGAAAAAACCGCGCCGGCTAAAATTGCGGGGCTTAAGGCTTTGAAAAACGGCTGTGAATTTTTTATTACGATTCATGAAGGCCGCAAGCGGCAGATTCGGCTGATGCTTTCTCAAATCGGGCATTATGTCACTTTTTTAAAGCGAATACAGCAGGGGCCTTTGTCTTTGGGTCATTTGGAAACGGGAAAGTATCGGGCTTTGACAGTGGATGAAATTCGGAATTTGAAAATACAGAAATGATTTTCTGAAAAATTTCCCCTCCCCTTGTGGGAGGGGTAGGGGAGGGGTTGATGTCAGCGGCAATTCCCCCCGCCCTAACCCTCCCCACGGCGGGGGAGGGAAACGAGTTTAGAATTTGGACAGGTGACAACAATATTAAGGATTTTCTATGATCACAATCAACGGATTATCAAAAGGTTTTACAGGACGGACACTATTTAAGGATGTCAGCTTAAGCATTTTTGCCGGCGAAAAGATTGGTTTGACTGGGCCTAACGGATCGGGAAAGTCTACGCTTTTTTCAATTATTCTCGGGCAAATGGAGTCGACCGGCGGCAGTGTGCAGATGCAAAGGAATTTGAACATTGGGCATTTAGCGCAAGAAGCGCATTTTGCCTCGACGCAAACAGTGCTAGATGAGGTCACCTCCGGAGATGACCGAATCAAAAAACTTTTGAAAGAAAAGCATCAGTTGGAAGATGACAACAAAGCCGACAGTATGCGCTATGGCGATATTTTACAAGAGCTTGAGGCGGCGGGGATTTATGAACTGGAAAACAAGGCCGAACGTATTTTGACTGGTTTGGGTTTTAAGGAAGAAGAATTTCACAAGCCGGTCAATACCTTAAGCGGCGGCTGGCAGATGCGTGCTCTGTTGGCCAAATTGCTTTTGTATCCATACGATATCATTTTACTCGACGAGCCAACCAACTATTTGGATTTGCACGCCACATTGTGGCTTAAGGGATTTTTGGCTACGTATCCGGGGACGTTTGTGATTATTTCGCACGATAAGATTTTTTTAAACGATGTCACCAACTATACGATCGTTTTGGAAAACGGCCAGATGACTAAGATCAAGGGAAATTATCAGGCTTACGAGGAGCAAAAAGATTTGATGCTTCGCTCCATGGAAAAGAAACAAAAGTCGCTGGAGCAAAAGAAAGATCAGTTGGAAAAGTTTGCCCAGCGCTTTCACGCGCAGCCAAATCGTGCAGCGGCTGTTCGTAATAAACGCAAGATGTTAGAAAAGATTGAAGAACAGCAAGTGGACTTGCCGCAGGAGCGGCGCAGTATTCGAGATTTCGAATTTCCTCCGACGCAAGAAAGCGGTTATGTCGTTGCCAATGCGCAGAATTTAAGTAAAGCCTATGGTGAAAAACAGGTTTATAAAAATTTGGACTTGGAAATTATCAAAGGCCAAAAGATCTGTTTGATTGGGCCCAACGGGGCGGGTAAATCGACACTGCTTAAAATGCTTGCTGACATTATTCCACCGGATGCCGGGAATGTGAAGCTTGGCTTTAATGTGACGCGCGGGTATTTTTCACAGACGCGGTTGGATGTTTTAAATCCCAACAATACTGCACTAGAAGAACTTGCGACAGCCTCAAGCAAAAGTGTTCCGGCGCAAACGATGCGCACGCTGTTGAGTATTTTTAATTTTCGTGGAGACGATGTTTTTAAGCACGTTAAGGTTTTGTCCGGCGGGGAAAAGAGCCGTTTGATTTTGGCGAAGTTATTATTAAATCCGCCGAATTTTGTTCTGCTTGATGAGCCGACAACCCATTTGGATATCGACGGGGTTGAGGCACTGACTGAGTGTTTCCAAAAGTATCAGGGCACGCTTGTTTTTATCAGCCACGACCTTTTCTTTGTTAAAGAGATTGCGGATCATATCATTGAGGTTGACCGGGGACGGATAAAAGTTTATTCGGGCGGCTTGGATTATTATCTCGACAAAAAAGCAGCCGGCGAAACGCTAGGCCAAGAAAGTGAGCGGGCCGCGCGTCAAGAAGAGTTGCGGATTAAGGATGAAAAACGCAAAGTTTTTGACAGCGAGAATCAGAAGATGCAAGAGGCGCGCAGTCAACATAATCAGGCGCTTAAGCGTCTGGCGGACATTAAAAAAGAAATTAAAGCCCTCGAGGATGAAAATAAAGAAATTGAGTCGGAGAGTTATGTTAAGGCGCGAGTTCTTTCTAACGCCTACGGCAAAGATCCGCAAATGCTCAAAGAATACGGTCAAAGGCTTAAGTGGATACAACAGCGTGTGCGCGAGATAGCGACAAAAATCAAGGAATTGACAGAGGAACGCGACCGGATAAATGGGTAAGTTTTTCTAAAATAAATATTGAAGAGCTTTGGAAACGGAGTATATAATGCCGGCAATGAAAAATTTTAATCCTATTCTTTCTGTGTTTCTTTTAAGTGTTTTGGCTTTCAGCGGCTGCGCAAAAATTGCACATATGGACGAATTATTGCGTCTTAAAGGGTATTCGCAGGAAAAAGACCGGCAGGGGATTTTGGTTGAAAAGCAGAATAAAAGTTTTGAACTCTTATTAGCCGCGGCCAAAAGCGGGGCGCTTAAACAATACCCGGATGACAAGAGTATTTGGACAAAGTTTGGACGGCCGGTTCTTGAAAAAAAAGTTACCATTGACGGCGCAAGGTACAATGTTTGGCTCTATCGCTATTCAACGAAGTTTTTTGGTTCGGACAAGGTTTATCTTTATTTTAACCTGCAAGGTTATCTTCAAATTTATGATTTTTCGCCGGGTGGTACGATGACGGCGGTTCATGCAGCGCCACTTAAAAAGCGTTAAATCTCGCCTTTGAACAGTTCATTCGGTTTTTGGTTTCTAAAGTGCTATACTTTCAGCAGCTAAATTCATTATCAAAAGGACGCCCACAATATGAAAAATCGAGCAAGTGGTTTTACTTTGATGGAGATTATTATTACGACGATCCTTGTCGGGGTGATTGCTTCCCTTGCATTTAGTAATTTTGGAGTGGTGATTGAAAAACAAAAAGCAGAACAGGCGAAACTAAGATTGCAAGCGATTTTTGCTAATACGCAACGCATCAAGGTTGAACAAGGAAGCATAGCAGGTGTTATGGTCGAAGGGACAGATCCATTTTTGGCGGATCTGCGATGGATGGATGAGGAGGATTATTTTAATCAGGTCGTTTTTACGGTTAGTATGGCGCCAGTCCTAAGTTATACCTATACGATTACTCGTAAGGCCCCTAGTTACACGTTAAGCATGGTTATTTCAAATACAACAACACGTCCTTCCATTACCTGTTCCGGCGGGCCGGCAGGTTTATGCGCTCAACTAGGATATTAATTTCCATAAATGACCAAAACGATTTTTCATGTCGACCTCGACGCATTTTTTGCGGCGGTCGAGCAAAGGGATGATCCTAAACTTCGCGGCAAACCGGTCGTCGTCGGCGCAGATCCCAAGGGGGGAGCTGGCCGCGGGGTGGTTTCAACGTGCTCTTACGAAGCGCGCAAATTTGGCATTCATTCGGCCATGCCGGTTTCTAAAGCGTATCAATTGTGTCCACAGGCAATTTTTGTCCCACCTAATTTTAAAAAATATAGTGAAGCTTCCCGATCGGTTTTTAAAATATTTTATGACTTCACGCCCCATATTGAAGGCATCAGTATTGATGAAGCGTTTTTGGATGTGACGACCAGCAGCCATCTTTTTGGCGGCGCAGTGTCAGCGGCCAAACGTTTAAAAGAGCAAGTCCGTCAATCTGTGGGTTTAACCGCCTCCGTAGGCATTGCGCCAGTCAAATTTGTTGCCAAGATTGCTTCCGATCTGTCCAAGCCCGACGGACTTTTGGAAATTATAGAAGGCCAAGTCGTAGAATTTTTAAAGCCGCTTAAAATTGAACGGCTCTGGGGCGTGGGCCCTAAGACAGCCGAAGTTTTACACAGCCGCGGAATTCAAACGGTAGGGGAGTTGGCGCAAATTCCGTTGGAAGATTTGCGAAAACATTTTGGTGAAAGCGGGGAGCATCTTTATCATTTGGCGCATGGCAAAGACGATCGCGACGTCGTCGAAGAAACAGACATCAAGTCGGTTAGTCATGAGCATACTTTTGAAAGGGATACAGGAAATATCGAAGAAATTTTAGGCGTGATGCTTTCTTTGTCCGAGCAAGTTTCGCGCCGGCTTCGAAAGTACAGCTTGAAAGGCAGGACAATCACCGTTAAAATACGTCTGCATGGATTTCAGACGTATACCCGCGCCCAGACTCTGGCGGAACGGACGAATTTTACCGACGTGATTTTTGGGACAGCAAAAGAAACATTGCAGAAGTTTTTCAAGTCCGGAATGAAGGTGCGATTGATTGGGGTTAAGGTCAATAATTTTGAGGACGATTATATTCAGGAGAGTTTGTTTTCTGCCCCCGACAATGAACGCCGGGAAAAAATTCATTCGGCCGTTGATGTGATTAAAACGAAGTTCGGCGAGGATGCAATCGTAAGAGGGAAGGTATAAGCGACAGAGTTGATATTGAGTTTTTCGGCTCAATTGTTTGGCGCCTCTATGGCGCAATTCGCCTAAAAACTCAATATCAACTCTGTCAATCATATAGGAGATATTGTTATGGGGTTTTTGATTTTGGGTATCGTCGCTGGCATTATTGTTTTAGCTGCGTTTGTGTTTGTTCTGCAAAAGGTTTTGTACTCGCAGGCGCAGGCGCAGGTTGCGTTTTTTGAAAAAAGAATCGCCGAACAGATGAAAGCCAATCAGGAGCAGTTTTTGCTTTTGGCCGGGCAACAGTTTAAGGCTGAACAGAGCAAGGCCGCCGGCGAGTTGGAAATCCGCAAACAAGCCGTTGAGACGTGGGTTGTCCAATTAAAGGAAGAATTGTCGCAATACCAAAAACAGGTTCGTGATTTTGAACAAGACCGGTCTGTCAAATACGGCAAACTTGAGAATGAGTTAAAAAATGCCTCTTTAGCGACGGCGCGGCTGCAGGAGTCGACGAATCATTTGAATAATATTTTGGGCAATGTCAAGCTGCGCGGGCAATGGGGCGAGCGCATGGCTGAGGATATTATCCGCTACGCGGGCTTGATCGAAGGGGTCAATTACGAGAAACAAAAGAAAATCGAAAGTAGCGCGACCAAGCCGGATTTTGCATTTTTTTTACCCGACAATCATCGGGTCAACATGGACGCGAAGTTTCCTCTGGATAATTATATCAAGATGGTCAACTTGCCCGATGGCGTTGAACGTGCGGCGGCGCTGAAAGAATTTTTAAAAAACGTCAAGGAGCGGATCAAGGAAATCCAGAATCGCGAATATATCAATCCGTCCGAAAATACGCTGGATTTTGTGCTTTTGTTTATTCCTAATGAACAGGTCTTTGGGTTTATTCAGGAGAATTTGCCAGAACTCATGACGCAAGCATTGCAGGACAAGGTTGTTCTTTGTTCGCCCTTTACGCTTTATGCGATGCTCTCTGTCATTCGCCAAGCGCACGAAAATTTTCGCTACGAAAACGATATCCGCAAAATCATCGGGCTTATTGAACAGTTTATTGGCTTGTATGACCGTTTTAAAGGACGATTTGACGACGAGCTTGGCAAACAAGTTGAGAAACTAAATCTTTTATATAGTGATATTAAAACAAAAAATTTTGTGCAGCTAGATACCAAGATCCGGCAGATTGAAGAATATAAGCAAGGTAATCCCGGTGTTACGCAGGCGGATATTCCCGTAATCAATTTAAAATCAGAGTTTGCCCGTGAATTGTAAAATGTTCGAAATTTTCCCCCCCTCGCAAGTTAAAGCTGTTTTTACGGACAAAACTTGTGACTTTATTTTGCCGCCAGAGGCTGTTGGATTATCCGATATTCAGAAAGAATTTTTAGTAAAAGAGCATCATCTTGCGCCCGAAAAAGTTTTTACAATTCGTCAGGTTCACGGCGATAAAATCGTAAGTATCGGTGCGAATAATTTTCCGCAGCAAGGTGTCCTTCCCGAGGCGGATGGCGTCGTGACAAATGTCCCTGGAATTGTCCTTTCTATCCGTACAGCCGATTGTGTGCCGATTTTTCTTTATGACCCTAAAAAGAAATGTATTGGGCTTGCGCATGCCGGTTGGAAAAGCTCTGCGCAATCGATCACCCAAAAAACCGTTGAAACTTTGGTGCAAAATTATGGCAGTGCCCCCGCCGACATTCTAGCTGCTTTGGGGCCGGCGATTGGTCGATGTTGTTATCAGGTAGGCGAAGAATTTGAAAAGATTTTTCCGGATGAGATTTTCTATATTTCCAATAACCGGTTTTTGGATTTACCTTTGGTCAACAAAAATCAATTGCTGAAAGCCGGCGTAAAATCTGAAAATATCTTTGAGTGCGATGTTTGTACGGTGTGTGGCCAAGATTTTTTTTCTTTTCGCCGGGACAAAGAAAAGGCCGGGCGGCATTTGTCTTTGATGAGGATTTGTTAACAGCAGTGGCTGGACGTTAGACGTTGGTGGCTGGTGAAAATAAAATATTTATTTTAGGAGAATCAATTATGGAATTTGTTGTTGTGTATGTTACAGCGTGTGATTTGGCAGAGGGGCGCAAAATTGCGCAACAACTTTTAGCGCAAAAATTAGCCGCTTGTGTTAATATCGTTTCCGGTATTGAATCGCATTATCGCTGGGAAGGCAAGCTTGAGCAGTCGTCGGAAGTGCTTTTGGTGATCAAGACCCGTAAGACGCATTTTGCAAAGCTTACAAAAGCGGTCAAGGGTATCCATAGTTACAATGTTCCCGAAATTATTGCTTTGCCGATTGTTGCGGGAGATAAGAAATATTTGGCGTGGCTTAGGCAGGAGACTCAATAGGAGAATAGGATGAAAAATTTTTATAAGATTTTTTTTATAGCGGTTGTCCTGATATTTTGTTTTTCGCCATTATCCGCACAGGGGCAATTTGTTTTTGACGAAAATCCCTTGATCGGAAAGCAGGCGCCGGATTTTATGCTCAACTTGACTTCGGGAGAGTCGATGAGTTTAAATAAATACCGAGGCAGCGAGCCGGCGATTATCTTTTTTTGGGCCACGTGGTGCCCTCATTGTCGCGAAGAATTGCGGACTTTAAGCAGAGAGTCAGAGCGTTTTGTCAAAAGCGGCATTAAAATTGTTTTGGTCAATGTCGAGGAAAACCCGCGGCTTGTTAAAGCATTTATCGATAAAATCAAATTGCCGTATTCGGTTTTTCTTGATGAAACATCAGAAGTTGCCGGCCAGTATAGTATTATCGGTTTGCCGAGTTTATTTTTTGTGGACAAAAATGGTGTTGTCTCCGGGATGGAACACGGCTTGCCGCAAGATTATTTAGAAATGTTAAAAGTGTCGCCGGATAAGAAAAAATAAATTCAACCGTTTTGGCACTAAAAAACCCCGCGCTTTCTTTAAGCACGGGGTTTTTTATTTGGAAGGGATCCTTAGCGGAAAAGCTTTTTGTCCTCGGGCAAATAAGACTCGAGATTCGACTTAAGCCGCAGGTGAGTTAAGAAATCATTGACGGCTTTGGTCTTTTTTTCCATAAGAATCGCGTTGGTGTATTTTTCTTTTTCTTTTTCAAAATCTGTCATGTCAGCGTCGGTCCGATTGTCCAAATAAAGAATGCAAAAGCCCTTGGAGGTTTGGGCCACTTCGCTTAACGGCGCATCCTTTGTCAGTAAAAAGGCTTTTTCCATAAAGTCCGGCGCGGGCCCCAGCTTAGGCAAGTAATTTTCTTTGCGGCCAAAAACCGGTGTCTGTGAAAGTTCCAGGCCTAACTCCTTGGCGGTTTTAGCCAAATCAAAGCTGGGAGTTTTGCCGGCGGCTTGGCGCAATTTTGTTAAAATATCCTCGGCCTTGGCCTTTGCCAGCTTAGAGGCTTCGAGCGTTTTCCACTCGTCGGTAACTTCGGTTTTGATTTCATCTAATGATGGCATTGCGGCATCTTTAGTCGCTTTGAGGCGTAAAATTTGAAATCCTGTTGCTGTTTCCAGCGGCTGACTGATATCGTTTAGCTTCATTTCAAAGATTTTTTGGATCAATTCAAAAGACCAGCCGGCTTTGAGATTTGGTTGTTCGAGGCTAAAAAAGCCGCTTTCTTCGACCTTTGTGTTATTTTTTGCGGCGATCGCGCTAAAGTTGGGATTTGTCATAAGTTCCTGGCGGGCGTCATACGCTTTATGCCAGGTGGCGTCTTTGTCGGCTTCACTTATACTATCTGTGTCATTGATTTTTTCGGCCTTATTGGCGGAAACGGGAAAATCAAAACGCACAAATTCTACATTGACCATAGGCGGTGTGGCAAAGTCGGCTTTGTGTTCTTCGTAATATTTCTTTATTGCATTCTCGTCAGGCGTTACTTGATTCTTGAAGTTGTCGTTGGCAAAAAAGAAATAACTGACCTGTACCTTTTCGTTGTATTTGCGAAAAGCGTCTTTGACCTCACTATCTGTTGTGGTAATATTCGCTGTTTCTTGCTGGGTGACTTTGTCGATTTTGAGTTTGTCGCGCAGGCATTCTTCGAAAGTCCTCGGTGAGACGCGCAAGAAATTCTTGAGAATATCCTGATAAAGCATTTTGTTAAATTTTTCTGAAACTTGGAAAGGTGGATAATTTTCGATGAAATTAATGACTTCATCATCCGAAATCTGGATATTGCGTTTGTTTGCTTCCTGTAAGAGTAAAATTCTTACCCAGGTTCGTTGAACGCGGTCTTCGTCGAGCTGATGTTTGAATTTGCTGAAATTATTGCCAAAATTGATTTCGTCAACAATGATGGTTTGTTCGAGTTGATTTTGAAATTCCGCAAAACGAATCTTTTGGCCAAAGACTTTCCCGGCATATTTTAATTTTTTTTCAGCGCTGGATTCCATCCGGTACGTTGAGCCAAATACGCCGAACGCTAATATGATAATGACCGCCAGAAACCAGAGAATGATTTTTGAAACACCTTTTCTACGCAGAACTTTAAGCATTTTTGCTCCTTAAAGGAATTTTTTATGGGGTGATTTGTGTAAAGGGCGCATTATATACCCAAATGCAATGAGTTGACGAAATTGAAATTATCTAAATTATTGCGTTTGGGTATTATACTGCTTTCCTTAAATTGTTAATTTGTACGT
The DNA here is from genome assembly GCA_964400065.1 of uncultured Planctomycetales bacterium. GTDB lineage: Bacteria > Omnitrophota > Gorgyraeia > Zapsychrales > JANLHA01 > JADLGJ01. Next base: position 802 of record CAYNSM010000058.1, on the reverse strand, counting down.
TTAAAAAGAAGCAGTATAACCGCCACTTTTGGCTTTGACAAGAAAATTTCTTTACAATCACCGTGTCGATGGTTATAATGTCGCCTTACTTAAAAAGGAATATCATTTATGCCAAAATTAAAATTAGGGTTACCCAAGGGAAGTTTGCAGGATGCCACCGTCAAAGTTTTTGAACGGGCCGGCTATAAGGTGCATGTTTCGGGACGTTCCTATTTTCCAACGATCGATGATCAGGAAATTGAACTTGTACTTTTGCGTGCTCAGGAAATGTCGCGTTATGTTGAGCAGGGGGTTTTGGATTGCGGGATTACCGGTGCCGACTGGATTTTAGAAAACGAATCCAAAGTCCATACGATTGCTGATTTAGTTTATGCTAAAACGTCTTCGGTTAAAGTCCGCTGGGTTTTAGCTGTTCCCGAAGCGTCGAATATTAAGTCGGTTAAAGATTTGGAAGGCAAGCGTTTGGCAACTGAACTGGTTAACGTCACGCGTAACTATTTGAAAGACAATAAAATTAAAGCGGATGTGGAATTTAGCTGGGGCGCGACAGAGGCAAAAGTGGCCACAGGGCTCGTGGATGCGATTGTTGAATTGACCGAAACGGGAAGCAGTTTAAAAGCGCACAATTTGCGGATTGTCACAACTCTCTGCGAATCGACGACGCAATTTATTGCTAATAAATCCGCAGCCAAAGATCCGTGGAAAAAGGCCAAAATGGAACAAGTTGCCATGCTTTTGCATGGGGCCATTGCCGCTGAAGGCATGGTTTGTTTAAAGCTTAATGTCGAAGAAAAAAACCTGA
>CAYNSM010000057.1:0-10979 GCA_964400065.1 uncultured Planctomycetales bacterium | reverse complement strand
TAGAGCACTAGTCTTCGGAACTAGGTGTTGGGGGTTCAAATCCCTCTGGGCGCGCTATTTTTGAAGTTGTTAATTTTTATCAAAGTTGACCAACGTGAATTCTGCCAAACAATCCTATTTTATTTCCCGCTTTGTCATTTTATTCTCATTTTTGATTGCTGTGTGTTTGGGTGCGGCGGTATGGAATATGAACCCGTGGCCCACTGACGCAGAAACTTATTATTTGCCGGCGGCTTTGCGCATTCCCCATATTCAATATCTTTCCGAAATTCATGTCACCGAGGGCATGGAAAAAGTTCGTTGGCTTCATGGCAAGGAATTTTATGTGGTTGGGATATCGTTTTTTCAATTCATGCTCAATGATTTTGAAAGCCTGCGTCCGTTTATGCTTTTGGGTCTTGCGGCGATTGCCATCAGTTCGATTTTAATTTTTTATATCGCTCGGCGGCTTTGGGGAGAATGGATCGCTTTGGGGTGTTATTTTGCGTTTGCACTTAATTTTTGGCCGTACATTTATATTCTCTTTGCGAAACATCAAATCTTGGGGTTAATGCTCTTTTTGCTTTCGGTCGTGTTTTTACTTAATTCGGCAAAGCTCCGTTTTTGGCCGGCATGGGTTTTATTGTCGGGTTTGAGTTTGGGGGCTAGCTTTTTTTCGTCAACAGTTAGCAGTTTGTATGTATTTTATTATTTTGCTGTTTTCTTCTTCGTTTTCTTCTCAGAAAAGTATAAAAGTTTTGGAAATTTTATCAAAAGTCTGCTGGCCCGTGGACTTTTGGTTGTTGGTGGAACTCTCAGTGTTTTTATTTATGTGAATTTGCCGGATGTTTTTCTCAACATTAAAAATTGTGCCCAGTATGTGCATATCAGCGGGGCGTTTAATCATTTTTATTATAACCAAGTCGCTTTGCAGCAATGGTTTGCCCATATTAACGTAGGCGAGATTAGAGCTGGGTGGATATGGGTTTTAAAATATCTTTTTTTGATCCTGCCGATTTTGTTGCCCGTATATTTTGCAAGTGTCATTTATCTGTGTGGGCGTATCTTTAAGGAAAAATCCTGGGTTTCGCGATTAAAAATTTTGGGAATGATTTTTTTGAGCATATCGTCCCCAGCGATGGCCGAAGCGGCAAAAGTGGCACAGTATGGTTCAAATTATTTCCCAACTATTGTCGGCATTATTGTTTTGATCGCGTATGCGTTAAGCGACTTGGCTAAAAAAATTGATTTTAAGGATCCGCGTGTCACGAAAAGGGTTCGCATTTTTTTTCTTGGGTTTTTGGTGTTGTATGCGTCGATGAATCTCTTTATTTTTGTTAACGATGTTTATGTTCCCCGCATGGCTACGACATTTTTGTCGGAAAAAATCAAGTCGTTAGGCGTTGATCGTCTGGCGACCTATCGAGTGCATTTTCATCGGAATCAATTTGTGTTTTGTTTAAATGCAAAATTGCGTGAAAATCTGCACTGGTATGGGATCAAGTCTTTAGAACAGGTTGAACAAGGTTACGTGATTGTTCCGCCAGCGACGGGAGATTCGATTTATGTCGCTGCATCAACGTCGTATAATAATTTTGACGAAGACCCTGTTTTAGTCGGTTTGCTTCGCAATGATTTATTAAAGAATTGTGCGGTGGCTTCCTATCGGACTTTGGCCAGCAGCCGGATTTGGCAGCAGGAAGAAGAAATTTTAAGTTACCGCGATTTGATTTTAAACCATCGATTCCCGCAGGATGCGCTAGGGCGCGTTTGGCTCTTGGATGCCGCGAAGGTCAAGGCACAAAAAGGAAACATTAAATTTTCTTTAGAAGATCGTGTCTTGTTGTCGGGTAAGGTTAATAATATCGGCACCGCAGAGAAATTTTATATGTTCGAAGGTCAGCGTCTTGCAATGCGTCAAACGACAGTCGTTCGGTTTCTTTTGACTCAAGTTTGGAAAAAAGGTAATCCGGATGACTCGTTGGTTGTGTCAGTTTATCGCACAGATCCAAACGAACCGATTTGGCTGCCTCTGGGAAAAAATTTTACCTCAGAACCTTTGACAGCGGAAGAAATTAAACCCAGAACGGAAGAAGGCATTGCTGTTTTTTATTTTAAAGAACCGCTTGTTCTTAATCGCGGTGTTTACAATTTTGTGATTTACCGCACGGGAAAGCCCGACGACAAGAATTATTATCAGATCGACAGTCGGCATTTTGCCGTCAAGTAAAGATTCTGAAGAAAACGCAATTTGCTTCTTTACATTTTTTAAACATTTATATATCATACCGATTATTAAAAATTTAATTTCATCTGATCGCAGGGTTAATGCATTTACAACAAACAGCACTCAAGCAAACGCCGCTTTATCAAAAACATCTTGATCTTAGCGCTAAAATGGTTGGCTTTGGCGGTTGGGACATGCCCTTGCAGTATGAAGGGATTCTGGCTGAATATACAGCAACTCGACGGGAAGTTTCGGTTTTTGACACCTCGCACATGGGTGAATTTGTCGTTACAGGCTCTTTGCAAACGTGTGGTTTGGATCGGTTGGTTACGCAGCGTTTGAGTGATTTAGTACCCGGCGCTTGTCGGTATGGCGTTTTATTAAAGGAAGATGGCGGCGTTTTAGATGATTTGATTGTTTATCGTTTAGCACAAGAAAAATGGATGATTGTCGTTAACAGCGCGACGATAGAAAAAGACGCATCGCAGTTTGCCAGCCATCTAGCCTCCGAGGCGCAATTTTCAAATATTTCTTCCTCGACGGGGAAATTGGATATCCAAGGCCCCAAATCGCGGGAGCTTCTTTCGCAATTTATTAAAGGGATTGAAAAACTTTCCTATTATACCTTTGGCGAGTTTGACGTTTTGGGGACACAGGCAATCGTCAGTCGCAGCGGTTATACGGGTGAATTGGGTTATGAAATTTATTTCCCTTGGGAGCAGACTCCTGCTTTGTGGAACAAAATTTTGGCGTTGGGCGCTAAACCGGCGGGTTTGGGAAGTCGTGATGTTTTGCGCCTGGAGATGGGATATAGCCTTTATGGCCATGAATTAGGCGAGGATATTTCTCCGCTTGAGGCTGGCTTGGAACGATTTATCGACTGGGAAAAAGATTTTATCGGTAAGTCGGTTTTGGTCAGTCAAAAACAAGCCGGGTTAAAGCGCAGTCTGATCGCTTTTGTTTCAGCCACCCGGCGTTCGCCGCGCAGCGATTTTGAAATTTATTCAACCGACAGTAAAAAAATCGGTCATGTGACCAGCGGAACCTTTTCGCCGACGCTTGAAAAGGGAATCGGTCTTGGTTTTGTCGAACCCGGATACGCAAAAATCGGGGAAAAGCTTTCCGTCGGTCAAGGACAAAATCGTTTTGAAGTCAGCGTTGTGGCCAAACCATTTTATAAACACGGAACTTTCCGCAAGTAAAAAGGAGTCAAGTACAATGGAAGTGATCGAAGATTATTTTTACACGAAAGAACATGAGTGGGTCCGTATCGATGATAATATTGCGACCGTTGGGATTAGCGAATATGCCCAATCCGCATTAGGCGATATTACCTTTGTTGAATTGCCCGAAGAAGGGTTGGAAGTTGAACAATTTGAACAGTTTGCGTCCGTTGAATCTGTCAAGGCGGCCAGCGATATTTATTGTCCTATGTCAGGGACCGTCATTGAAGTTAACGAAGAGCTTGATTCATCACCGGATTTGGTTAATCGTGATTGCTATGAAAAAGGGTGGTTGGTTAAAATCGAAATTTCAAATCTTGAAGATAAAGCGAATTTGATGACATCGGTCGAATATCAAAAATTTTTAGAAAGCCTGGAGTAATTTTCTTGAATCCTTATATCGCCAATACGCAGGACGAAATATCGCAAATGCTTTCTGTCATAGGGGTTAAAACCATCGACGATCTTTTTGCGGATATTAAGCCTACTCAGCGGCCTAAAAGTTTTGATATTCCCTCCGGCAAATCCGAAATGCAAGTCGTCGAACACATTCGCCGCTTAGCTGCCAAAAACCGCGATGACCTTGTGCTTTTTTTAGGCGGCGGGTATTACGATCATTATGTCCCTTCGGCCGTCAGCGCCCTTATTTCGCGCGCCGAATTTTATACCGCCTACACCCCATATCAGCCTGAATGTTCGCAAGGGACTCTGCAAGCGCTTTATGAATATCAGAGTGCGATTTGTGCCTTAACGGGAATGGACGTGTCAAATGCGTCTATTTATGACGGGGGAACGGCGCTTTATGAAGCGCTTATGATGGCGGTGCGTATTACCGGGCGCAAACGTGTCATTATGGACGGGGGAGTCAGTCCAATTTATCGTACGATTTTGCGTACGTACACCAAAAGCCTTGATATCGAATTTTTAGAAACCTCGGTCAGTCACGGTCAGGCAGATCGGTCGGCCATTGCCAAACATCTGGACACAAATACCGCTGCGATCATTTTGCAGAATCCGAACTTTTTTGGAACCATCGACGATCATACCGACATCATAGCCCAGGCGCATGCCAAGGGCATTTTGGCTATTGCCAGCGTTTATCCGATTGCGATGGCGCTTTTAAAAACGCCCGGAGAAATGGGTGCGGACATTGTGACTGGCGAAGGACAAAGTTTGGGGCTATCGTTAAATTTTGGCGGTCCGTATTTGGGTTTTATGACCACGCGCAAAGAATTTATTCGAAAAATGCCCGGGCGTATCGTCGCCCAAACCGTCGATTCGTATGGCCGGCGGTGTTTTGTCAATACGCTTCAGGCGCGCGAACAGCATATCCGTCGGGAAAAGGCGACATCCAATATTTGTACAAATGTCTCGTTATGCGCTGTTCAGGCGTCAATGTTCATGTCTCTTTTAGGAAAAGAAGGGTTGCAACAGTTAGCGCAGCTGAATTTAGACAAAGCCGAGTTTTGCCGCCAGCTTTTGGAAAAAATTCCCGGCGTCCAAGTCAAGCGCAGTAACCCGACGTTTAATGAGTTTACGGTTTGTCTTAACAAAGATGCTAATTTTGTGATTGAAGCGATGCTTGCCAAGGGTTTTGCCGCTGGGTTTCCGTTGGGCCGCTATTATCCGGGCATGGAAAACTATATGATTGTGGCGGTTACCGAAAAGCGGACACGCGAAGAAATTGAGCGTTATGCAGAAGCTTTAAAGGAAGTGCTCAAATGAAACTTATTTTTGAAAAAAGTGTTCCCGGCCGACATAGTTTTGGTCTTCCCTCAAGTGACGTGCGCGTCAAATGCCAGGTTGAGACCAAATATTTGCGTCAAGAGCCTGCAGCGCTGGCGCAGGTTACGGAACTAGAAGTTGTACGTCATTTTACGCAGTTGTCGCGGCTTAATTACTGTATTGACACCAACTTTTATCCGTTGGGTTCGTGCACGATGAAATACAACCCTAAATTTACCGAACGCGTCGCTAACCTAAGTGGCATGGCTGACCTACATCCTTTGCTGCCGCAATTGCGTCAGGGAGAAACGTTAACCCAAGGGGCGCTTGAAGTTTTGTATGACTTAGAAAAACTCCTCTGCGAAATTACCGGGATGGACAACTATACGCTTCAGCCTTTGGCCGGTGCGCATGGCGAATTAACCGGAGTTATGATGATGGCCGCGTATCATAAGGCCAAAGGCAACAACAAAAAATATATTCTCGTTCCCGATTCAGCACATGGAACAAATCCAGCGACGGCGGCGATTGCCGGGTATGAAATTATTACAATTCCTTCCAATGAAAAAGGGGTCATGGATTTGGCCCTGCTAAAGGAAAAAATAACGCCGGATGTTGCTGGCCTTATGATCACAAACCCTAATACGGTTGGTATTTTTGACTCGGATATTGACCAGATTGCGCAAATGGTTCATAGCGTCGATGGGCTTATGTATTATGACGGAGCCAATTTGAACGCGATTTTAGGCCGTTGCCGGCCCGGGGATATTGGATTTGACGTGATGCATTTAAACGTCCATAAAACTTTTTCGACGCCTCACGGCGGAGGCGGGCCGGGCGCCGGACCTGTGGGCGTTAACAAAAAGCTCGCCAAGTATTTGCCGATTTCGCGCGTTGTCAAGCGTGCTGATGGCGTGTTTGCCCTTGATTACGATTATCCCGACTCGATTGGTTATGTCGCGTCCTTGTATGGAAATTTTGCTCTGCTTTTGCGTGCGTATGCGTACATTTTACTTTTAGGTAAACAAGGCTTGATTGAAGCGAGCAATCACGCGGTTCTTAACGCGAATTATTTACTCAAGAAATTGAAAAATAATTTTGACCTTCCTTTCGATCGGATTTGTATGCACGAAGTCGTCCTGTCTGCTAGCAAACAGGCATCGCGTGGCGTTCATGCGACGGATATTGCAAAATATCTTATCGATCAAGGCGTTCATCCGCCGACGGTATATTTTCCGCTTACGGTTAAAGAAGCAATTATGATTGAACCTACCGAAAATGAATCAAAACAAACGCTGGATGACTTTATTTTGCTGATGCTTGCAGCTGATCAACTTAGCCAAAGTGCTCCAGAGAGTTTTAAGGACTTTCCAAAAACAATGCCTGTCAGTCGCCCCGACGAAGTCAAGGCCGCGCGGGATTTGAACACAAACTTTTTCCAGAAAGTCCCAGCTGACGTTCTCACAAAGAAATCTAGGCAATCCATAGTCGCGTAATTTTTGATGATTACAGTTAAAGTCGATCACCTTAAAGACATTTCTTTTGCCGATCCAAGTCAAAATATCCTTTATGATGATGTTCTTTTGAGTTTGGCCGAGGAAGGCAAGCTTGGGAACACTTTGCGGATTTGGGAGTCGCCGGTTTATTTTGCTGTTTTGGGGCGAACAGGAAAAGTTGAGGAGGACCTTGATTTGGACAATCTCAAGGCGGACCGTGTGCCGGTTTTGCGCCGCAGCTCAGGTGGCGGAACGGTTGTTCAAGGGCCGGGATGTCTTAATTATTCCTTCGTTCTTTCTAAAGAAACGACCCCGTCATTAAATGATCTGCGAGGTTCGTATCATATTATCTTGGAAGGAGTTTTGACTCTGTTATCAAATTTGGCGATTAGGCCTGTGTTTCGGCCGATTTCCGATTTGGCTTTGGAAAATAGTGAAAAAAAATTCTCGGGAAACGCACAGCGGCGTGGGCGAAATTTTATTCTCCATCATGGGACAATTCTCTATGATTTTAATCTTGGACGAATTTCGCGTTATCTTAGGATGCCAAAAGATATTCCCGAATATCGTAAAGGCCGCTCGCATGGAGAGTTTGTTACAAATATTTCCGTGGCAAAAAAAGATTTGATAGCACAGTTTAAAAGTTGTTACCCGCCGGTCGATGGCCAGATTTGCACCGAGCCAACCTTTCAAGAACAAGATCGTCTTTCTCAATTTTTGCGTTTGCGCCCTTGTGTTTTAAAAGTTTAGAAATTTTAAAGAGTTTGCGTTGACAGTCTTTAAGCGCAATCTATAATGAAAAAGAATTTTTAAAATCAGGAGATGCGGATGAAAAAAATTCTTTTTTTATTTTTTGTGATGGCTTTGGCCGTCGGATCGGCAGTTTATGCTCAGTCTCAGGCCAAGGATAAATCCTCCGACGCCAAAGAAACAAAGCCGCCGGCGCCAACTGCTTTTTGGGCCAAAGAGTTGCCCAAGGTGACTTCAAAAACTGAAAAACGCTACGATATCAATCGCGACGAGATTTTGCAAACCTCTGAAACAAAAATCTTTTTGCGCGACGTTCTTGCCGAAGTTTCTGCCAAGAACAGCTTTAATGTTTCGGACAGCGTTTTGTTAAAGGCTTACGATAAAAATAAGGACGGGATTATCAGTAAACTTGAGATCGACGAAATCAAAAAGGATACTTCTTATTAAGGTGAAAATGAAAAAATTTTGCTCTGTTCTTTCTGTGTTTTTGTTTTTTCCCTTCTGTTCTTGTCTGGCGCAAAGTCAAGAAGCGCCTGCCCCCCAAACGTCTGTTGCCAAAAACCTTCCCGCAACGGCCATGACCCACGAAGATTATTTGAAGTTTTTTGAAAAAGTTTATGACACGATGGATAAAAATTACTACTATCCTGTTTCTCGTGACGTCTATGAGCGTTTTGTTGCAAAGTTTGATCAAAAAATTTATTCGCGGTTAAAAACCGCGGGTAAAAGTGCGGATTTTATCAAATGGCGAAGTGCGGCTTATCTTGTCGAGGCGATGAAGTCGTCGGAAGATATTTTTTCAGCCTTTATGCCGCCTAAGTTTGCTGAAAAATATGAAAAAGAAGCGCTCGGCAAAAAAATTGATTTAGGGATTGAAGGCAAGCTGACGCCCGACGGATATTTGCTCAGCAAGGTTGAAATCCGTTCCGATGCCTACGAAAAAGGTTTGCGCGAAAAAGATGTGATTCTTAAAATCGATGGCGTTTTAGTCGGGACTTTGACTGACAAAAAAATCATTGATCTTTTAACGCCGCTTGAGAATGCCAAAGTTCTTTTGGAGTATCGCGACAGTGTTAAAAAAGAAATTCATAGTATCGAAGCGATAAGCAAAGAGTATTTTAAGCAATTGGTCTTTATGGTCCCTGTCGATGTGCCGGGCGTTTATTGCTTTAAAATTGAGCATTTTAACCGTATGACCGGTGAGGACATGACGCGGCTGATGGATGAAATTTTATCGTACGGGGACTCGAGCTTGATTATTGACTTGCGGGGAAACCCCGGTGGCCCGCCTTTGGCGGCGCAGGAAATTTCAGGGTTCTTCTTAACGCCGAAAGAACAGTTGACATATTTTAAGTGGAAAAATCGACCGCCGGCCAAGCTTTATGTCCCGGAATTTCCGGCAAAATACCAATATCGCGGCGACATTGCAATCCTCGTCAATGAAAAAAGCGGAAGCGCCTCCGAGCTTTTTAGCGGGATTATGCAGTGGCGTAATCGGGCGATTGTTATGGGTAAGAATACCGCCGGACAAGTTTTTTTAAAGAGTATGTTTAACTTTGATGATAATTCGATGCTGCTTTTGGTGACCGCGCGCGGTCATCGACCCGACGGGGAAGTGTTTAGCTTTGGCGGTGTTGTTCCGAATGTGCCTGAGCCAGCGGATTCGAGTGATTTGATCCATTATGCCGCAGAATATTTAGTGGCTCACAAGGCAAAAGCCAAGTAATCGGCCTATGAATATATTTCCGATTTTTGTCGTTTCGCAGGTGATTGCCATTAGTGTTATTGTGGTGATTTTAAAGCGAATCCTAGACGGAAATTTGGCCGATTTAGCGATAGGTCAGCTCGAGTCAGGGCGGGTGAATTTTAAAAAGAGTTTTGATTCACCAAACGTTAAATTTGTGGTCATTACCCACAAAAAAATTGATGAGATTTATCGGGATCGAATTTTAAAAGCATTGGCAAAAAATATGGCCGGCAAAGTCGAGGTGGATTTTCAGATCGATGCTAAAATTTTGGGCGGCATGATTATCCGTTTCGGTGATAACACGGTGGATTGCAGTTTGATTGATCGTTTGCGGCGGGCGCGTTGAAAATGGCTGATCCTAAAATTCTTGCTATTTTGCCGGCTTTTAATGAAAGCGGCAATATTGGTCAAACCGTTCGTGAATTGCAAAAGCTTTCTTTTGCTCTCGATATTTTGGTTGTCGATGATGGCTCGGTTGATCAAACAGCGCAACAAGCTCAACTTGCAGGTGCCAATGTCGTTTCGTTGCCGTTTAATTTGGGAATCGGCGGGGCTGTGCAGACGGGATTTTTGTATGCGCTTGCGAATGGTTATGATTTTGCAGTGCAGGTTGACGGCGACGGGCAGCATGATGCAGAGTATTTAAGAGTGATTTTAGACCCTGTTTTGAATGCAAAAGCCGATATTGTCGTTGGAAGCCGTTTTATGCCTGAGGATCGCGCAGCGACGTCCGAAGGAATGCCGAGCCCATCTGGGCCAGGCGTGGGCCGTCAATCTAGCTGGCGCTCATCGGCGATACGCCGTGTAGGAATTCATTTTTTTGCATGGTTGATCAGTGGTTTGACGGGGTTTCGTGTTACGGACCCGACGTCGGGGTTTCGTGCGTTTAATACAAAAGCGATTGAAACATTTGCTCAGAATTATCCGCAGGATTTTCCTGAGCCGGAATCGATAGTCATTGCCCGTTGTTTTGGGTTGCGGTTGATGGAAGTTCCGGTGCAAATGCGCAAGCGAGTCTACGGGCAGAGTTCGATACGGTATTTTAAAACGTTGTATTACATGATTAAAGTTACCGTCGCGATCTTGCTGGACATGCTAAAGAGTAGTAAATCGGGATACCATGTCGTCCCGATTGTCGAAAAAGGAAGTTTAAAATGAATGTGCGTCTCTTATCAATCATTCTTGCCGTTTTGTTTTTCTTTTTGGTCATTGACTTGATCCGGCGCGAAAAATTAACGTTCAAATACGCTGCGGGTTGGTTGGGCGTGACAGCTTTGGGAATTTTGATGGCGATTTTTGATAAATTTTTAGCTGGATTTGCCGCAAAGCTTGGATTTCAGCTGACGAGTAATTTTATATTCTTTACGGTTTCTTGCGGTTTGGTGTTTTTAAGCCTGATTTTGACAATTTTTCTTTGCCAGCAGAATAGCCGTAATGATCGGATGGCTCAAAAGATTGGCTTGCTCGAAAATGAGTTTCGAGAAATACGCAAGAATTTTAAAAAAGAATAAAGTTGTGTGCTCAATGAAAGCGGATTTTGGAAGTCCTTTTTTAGGCGAATAGCGCCATAGAGGCGCCAAACAATTGAGCCTAAAAAGGATTTCCAAAATCAGTAAATCATTATTTGCGTAGTCTTTTCCGAGATGAAAACTATTCAAACACCACAAGATAGCGATTGGGACAAATTTTGGGGACGCAGCCAAAGCCAGCGATTTTCCAAGATCAGCTGGTCAAAGCGGCGTATTCTTGAAGTCCTTAAAGCCCGTTGTAAATCCGGCGATTTTGCTTTGGACGCCGGGTGCGGGAGCGGATTTTTTACAAAGTTTTTTTGT
>CAYNSM010000056.1:0-11077 GCA_964400065.1 uncultured Planctomycetales bacterium | reverse complement strand
GCTTGATCGTATCCATCGTTGCCATCGCCAAGCCCGCACCATTGACGATGCAGCCTACATCGCCATCCATTTTGACAAAACTCAAACTCAAACTTTTCGCTTCTGCTTCATCTGCATCTTCATAAGAAAGATCCCGCAAATTTTCCAAATCCGCGTGACGATAAAGCGCATTGTCATCAAAATTAATTTTTGCATCCGCCGCATACCAGCGGCCCAAAGCATCTTTGACCAAAGGATTTATTTCGGCAATCGAGCAGTCAAAAGAGAAAAAAACATTGACGAGCTTTTGTAAAATCTCACCGGAGAACTTTCGGTCAGCTTCATCTGAAAAAATGGATTTGATAAACTCCGGAAAACGCAAAGGATCAAGAATACTTTGACCGTTTAAATAAAACTTTTTGATCGCCTGTGGATTAGTCTTGGCCGTCTCTTCAATGTCAACACCGCCTTCTGCGCTGACAATCAGGACAACATCCGCCTTTATATTGTCAATAGCAACCGCGGCATAAAACTCTTGTTTAATATCAATGGCAGGAACGATAAATATTTTCTCGACAGGACAACCCTTAATTTTTAAATCTTTAATGCGGGCAAAATGCTCTTTAAATTCATTTTCATTTTTGACAACCTTTACACCGCCGGCCTTGCCGCGCCCACCAACTAAAACCTGCGCCTTAAGAACAACGGGAAATCCCAAACGCCGAGCAATTTCCAGGCCTTGGGCTAAAGCAGACGTGACTTCTCCGCCGGGCGTCTGGATTGCGGCTTCTTTGAAAATCTGTATCGCTTGATATTCGTGAATTTTCACTTCTTAATCCTAGCTGTGAAACGCGACAAACGCTCTTTTATAGAGATGCCCTGGAGGTTTTTGCAAATTTGACCAAACGATGCCGTACCACGCCATCAAAATAATTTATCAAAGGAATCCGTATCTTTCCGATCTTTGGGCCCTGCGTCCCGCGCTGAAATGATAAAAAGAAACGATACCAAGGACAAACTTCATCCCAAACAAATTGGTCATCCTTGTCCCACGGATACTCATTTAAACGCGCAACTTCTCCACCAGGCATTATTTTTTCCTCACGATTGCAGCAATAAAAAACACCATCCTTGGCAATTGTCCTCCGCAAAAAATCAAAATACCGCTTAATCGTCTGGCTATTCATTTCCTGCATAGAAGCAACATTAATAACAATATCGAATTCCTGTGAACTTAAACATTCCAAGTCTTCCGTCGGACAAAATACAAAATCCGCGTTAGCGGGTATCGTCCCACCAGTTGTTACCAAGTGAAACTGCGCCTGCGTAAATGCTTTTTGACAATCATAAGCCTGGAATAAAAGTGTTTTTCCCAAATCAAGCAAAGAAATCTTTGCCTGTGGATATTTGTTCTTGATTAGCGCAGACAGAAATCCGTAACCATCGCCAATAATAATGACCCGCACGCCCGGCTTTTTTAAATACGGCTCCAACGCAGCCAAAACACAAACTTGACGAAATGCATCATAAGTAAAGTACAAACCTATTTTTTTAGAAAGCCTGACCGCTTCAGGAAACAATTGGATAAGCTGACCGCGCTGTTTCAAAATAATCAAATAGCAAAGAATCGTCATCGCTGAACAACACCGGTAAACTAAAGAACGGTTTTGAAGATCTCCGAAACCGGTTCCTGCTAATAAAGCCACATTGTCTGCATCAAAAACCACGTTAACATTTTTATGCAATTCTTGCCAATGAGATGACGTATAGGAATCTGCGTCAATGTTCGATTTGACATAATACTCTTCAAATAACTGCTTAACAATATCTCCCGTGGCAACAGCTTGCATTGTTTTCACCTCTCAATCCTCCCTTTTAAAAGTCAGAGCACAAATAATTCACAAAAAGACTCTCCGCAACAACAAGTTTGAAGAGCATACTCTCGCAATAAACCCTTGTCAAAAGAAAAGATCATTGTAAATACTCTGCTAATTCCCGCAAAGTTTTAAGGCCAACCCGACCATCAGCTTTAAGCCCTTTGGCTTTCTGAAAAATTCGAATGGCTTCCCAAGTTTTTTTCCCAGCATAACCATCAATTTTTCCAGGATCAAAACCTGCAGCCATAAGTGCCCGCTGAAGGGTCTCAATATGAATTTTACCGTCTTTGATAAGCCCGATGTCTTCGTGAAATTTTAACCTCCCCCACGTCGCATAATCAACAAACCGTGTCACCTTTAGGCCGTTGTCTTCTTGAAATTTGCCAATGGCAACCCGCGTATTATTGCCTAATGTCCCGTCGATATTTCCTGCCCCGTAACCATAAATCTTCAAAAACATCTGCACTTTTTTAACCTGCTCATTTGGCTGCATCGGGAGTGTTTCGCCAATAATCTCTTTTTCTTCTGCCCCCTCTTTTTGGAGAATCCGATACACAAAATCACAACCTGAAAATGTCAGAAAAGACAATAGCCCGACCACAAAACAAAGAAAATATTTTTTAAAAAACATCATGGATTAAGAAGCAAAGGCTCGATTTTGGAATAAAATGACCACGACGAATATAAACCGATATAAATAATGTCCCCAGCTTCCTTACATTTAAACAAAATTTCGTCGAAATCCGTAATCACAACGCCGGAAGGATTAAAATCCTGCTGTTGCGTTTCACTTCTATACATAATGACCTTGGCTTTGGCCCACAACCGCGACGAAGGACTGTTTAGCGCCGCATTGATTTTACGCGCATAATTTCTCGTCCACAAAAAAACGACTTTGACAATTTGCTCAACCGGGCTTCTGGTTATGCCGTTGATTTCCAAAAAAATAAGATCTGGATCAAACTCTGACAAAGTCGCCAACAAAAACTTCTCGTCGACAACTCCATGCGAAATAATTTTCTTTCTGGTCAACTGGTCGGTCATTTGCTTAACTTGCTTTGAATCACAACCAAAAACAACCGCACGCAAAGGCTCTGTCCGTTTTTCTATGCCAGGGATTTGCGTTATTTCTTTAGAGTCATCCTTCATAAGAATTTTCCAAAAAAGGCCGAATTTTAGAAATAAACGAAAAAGACGAATACAATCCGATATATTTCACATCACCTAAAAGTGAACAAAGACGGACAAGCTCGTCGGTATCCGCCATTTCTGCCGTGAGTGAACCTGTCGCACTTATTTCGCTGTCACTTTTAAACAAAACAACCTTGCAATGCTGCCAAAGATATTGACTGGGCGTATGCAAAAATTTATTGATCGCTCGTGCGCGCGTTCGCATCCACGCAAAAATTTCGGCCACAATCACATCAAGCGGTCGACTCGTCAGAACGCTAATGTCTATTAATATCAGTTCCGGATCAGCTTGATCAAGTTGCGCAAAAAGTTTTCTTTCATCGTTAACTAGACAGACAAGAAAATCCCTTTTTTCAAGCTGCTGGACAATCTGCTTTGCAAGTAAATGATCCATACAAAAAACCAAAATCTTTTTGCACATGCTTTCATCTGCACCTATCTCCTGAGAAAGTTTGATTTTATTGATCTTGGCCATTGCGCTATAGTAACGTAACCCTTCGCTTAAAACCATTTCTTTTTTTTAAAATAAACCACCATTCCGACGGAAAGCGCGATCATAAACCCCCAAAGGGCAAAATATGCCCAAGGCCATCCTAACTCGGGCATGACTTTAAAATTCATTCCATACACGCCAACTAAAAATGTCAATGGAATAAAAATTGTCGAAAAAATCGTCAATATTTTCATAACTTCATTTAAGCGCGTGCTGACAAAAGAAAGATAAATATCCTGCAACCCGCTTAAAATATCCCGAAACGACTCGACGGTGTCAATGACCTGCACGGCATGATCGTAAAGATCACGAAAATAAGGCTCACTTTCTGCTTGGATCAAAGCCGATTCACAATGCGCCAATTCAAAAAGCAGCTCCCGAAGCGGCCAAACTTGTTTTCGCAAATATATCATGTCGCGCTTTAACTGGTGAATCTGTCGAGGAACACTGGTCTTAGGATCCACCAAAAGGATCTCCTCAATCTCCTCGATCTTATCGCCCAATTTTTCTAAAACCAAAAAGTAATGATCCACAACCGCATCCATCAGAGAATAAACCAAATAATCTCCCTTGGCCTTGCGGATGCGCCCTTTACCGTCTCGGATACGCTGACGAACAACCTCAAACACATCCCTCCCAGCTTCTTCTTGAAACGAAATCACATAGTTGGCACCGAGAATCAAGCTCACCTGCTCGGAAATCACTTCGTCTTTCTCGACGGACGGATAAATCATTTTGAAAACAATAAAAATATAGTCCTGAAAATCCTCCATTTTAGGACGTTGATTCGTATTGACAATATCTTCCAACACCAACGCATCAATGCCAAAAATGGAACCAATCTGGGCAATGGCTTGCACATCGTGCAAACCGTCAATATTTATCCACGTTACCGCTAAACTATCTTTATAGGCCTGAAGGTCTTCTAATTGAGTGACTGGCTTTTCTTGACAATGCACCCCATCATATTCTAAAGCTGTGATCTTAATATCCGAGGAGACCTTCTTCCCAATATGGACCAAAGTCCCAGGGGCAAGCCCTAACTTTTTGGAAACTTTCTTAATATAGCGCGACATCCCTTAACGCTCCTTGTCTCTAATTAAAACTGGGTCTTGTATTTCAAAAGGATTTTTTCCTCAGGCTTAAACGAATCTGGCAATTGTTGCTGATTATGAAACTGATACAGCTCTTTATCAACTTCCACAGAAATTCGAGAATTAAGTTTTAACTCTGCCCCCAATGTATGTTTAAGATCTGATGTTTGTGGATGATCAAAGCCTTTTTGTTCGACCTGATAACCAACGTCAAGAAAGTCGGTGACCTCTTTTTTGACCCCAAAGCCAGCGACATCCTTGTCATAAATGATGGAAACATCCTTGATCCCCAATTTTTGGGCAAGCCGTCCGCCCTCGCCGCCTAACAAAAAATAATCAATGAGGTCTTTAGCCAAATCCGGCGTAAGGCGCTTTTCTTCGACGGATGTCTGAACAACTTCCAAATTCTTTCCAGTCAAAAACATAAGCATCAAAACCTCTTGAGCTAAAGGCGGGCTGGAACTAAATTGCCACTGTGGCGACTGCGGAGTGCCCGTTAACATAACATCAATAGAGACTTTACTGATAGCGGCATTAGCCTTGATATCAAAAATTGGTTTTATAAAACTTCCCGAAAAAAAGAGTTTGCTTTTTTCTAATTTAAGAAGCGCATTCTTTGTTTTGACCTTGCCCTGATTGACGCGCAATTCCCCCGACGGGCCATAACCGCTGGGAGTTCGGCGAAAAACCAGCTCCAAATCCCCGGGCGCTTGCAAAATCACAAACTTCGGCATCGCCAATTCTTCAATCACAAAAGCCCCTTTCACATTAAGTGCCGAAATCGGCCCTTGCAAATCCAAATCGATATTCTTAATCACTCCTTTTGGATTACTCTCAATCTTGCGCGGCAAAAGGCTTAAGACCTCTTCAATAGAGATATTGCTCGTATAAACATTCGCCGAAACCTCGCCCTTATAATAATGACCCGAAAAAACAATCGGATCACTATAGGGCATAAACAACCGTATATTTTCAAAGTCAATTTGCGCATCGTAAGGATTAAGCGATGTCATCTTGATCGTCAGCCGCTGGATGCGGATGACTGTTCCGACGGGAAACCATTTCAAGTCTTTAAATTCAACCTGATTAAAAGTCAACTGATCTGACAGACCCGCATCGACCTTGCCAACCTCAATGTTGTCAGCCGCAATAAAGTCGGGCAGAAATTTTTTACTTATCAAGCGCAAACCCGTCGGCGTCGACGTAAAGAATAAGATAACGCCAATAAAAATAAAAGCAAAAACAGCAAACCCAAAGAGGATTTTTTGGTACTTCTTGGCTTTCTTCGATTTTTTATTGCGCATTTAATAATCCGATTTTTTCTATCGCTATTCTGACAGCTGTATTAATAGAAAATTGTTCTCTTCCCAAATGAGGCTCGATACTCAAAAGCTGCATTGTGTACTCGCGCATAAGAGGGATGGTGATTTTTTCCTGATCTAAATTTTTGACAACCCGCTGATACTCTTGGGCGCAATGTTCCTTTATCGTCGGACAAGTCACCAGCTGCCTCTTAAGATGCTTACCCTGTTTAGCCGCATAACCAAAAAGCCGGCAAATTAAGGGGCGCCACGGATAAACACTGCAGCGGCCGTTGCCGATTTTTAAAGAATTGGGCTCATAAAAAACGCACACGCCGCAAGTCGATTCCCCAATCCTTGAAAGGATCTTTGTCGCGCTCTTATTTTGCCAGAGTTGGCCAGCCAAAGGAAGGACTTCTAAAACACTACAAAAAACATTGGGATTCTCACAACAGCGGCCGCAACCGCTTGGACATCGCAGATTGCTTGCGACTTTAAATTCCTCGATTTTCTGATCGAGCTTTTCATAAAGCCGCAAAACTTCGTCGTTTGTCTGAGTTAAATAAGCTGCCATCGCTATTTTTGAAAAAATATTTCTCTACCATTTTTTGAAAACAAAGAACACCGCCACAATCATAAAGAAAAATCCGACCAGATAATTCCACTTAAGATCTTCCTTTAAATATAAAATCGAAAACACACAAAAAACGATCAAAGTGATAACTTCCTGCATCGTTTTAAGCTGCGCAGCACTAAACTGCCCATGGCCAAAACGATTTGCCGGCACCTGAAAACAGTACTCCGCAAAAGCAATCAGCCAACTGATTAAAATTACCTTGAACAAAGGCGAACTTTTATATTTTAAATGACCGTACCACGCTATTGTCATAAACACATTTGAAACAATAAGCAAAAGAATCGTCGCCATATCAACACTTTAGGCTTTATCGCCAAAATCCATTTCGTTTTCTACAATACCGCTTCGACCAATTGCCTGCGGCCCAATGATTCCGCCAGAAATCACCGCCTTCATCGCCTCATCAATCGTCCATTTAGGATCAATTGTATCGGACTGCTTAACATGCAATAAGAATCCAGACGTCGGATTTGGGACAGTCGGCAAAAAAAGCTTGATCCATTTTTCATTTTTGTCAGGATCATCGACTTCGCCAGTAACAAAACCTATCAACCACTGGCCCTGCCGAAAACCTTCAACTAAAAGTGCTTTGCGAAAAACCTGTTTCTCCGGCAAAGAAAACGCCATCGAAACCTGTTTGCCAACCTGATACGTTGTTTTCAAAATCGGAATCCTCGTCGTGATCCCTTCAACAATTCGAAAAATCCGCCTTCCGACAACATTGCTAGCAAAAAGCCCCAAAAAATAAAGAATCGCAAGAACCAAAACAATCCCTAACCCCGGCCCCATAATATGATACCCGGTCCATGATTCAATGCTGTCCCTAACCCGCCGGTCGATCATCACATAAATAAACTGGATCGCTAAATACGACAAAAATAATGGAATCGAAGCGAGTAAACCGCGAAATACAAAACTCATAAAATGTTCAAGAAGTGTTGGTTTTTTCATAAACTCCCTTTGGCTAAAAAATTATTTATGTTTCCCGCGCAAAACCTTGTTAAAACAAAACACTGTTAAAGCAATCAAAAAACCCCACGATGCAATCAAAAATATCCACCCGCCCGCTGTCATAGAATCGCACTCTCTTTTTGTCGATGACGCCAGGCCACGCGAATCAGACCAAGCATCAAGAATAAAAGCACTATAATCCCAATGCGCGCAGAAAGAACATAAATTTTATCTGCCTGTACAACATTTTTTAACATAAAAATCGGACGCCAATCCTGCCAAAACCACACACCTAAAATAACCAATAAATACGTCGGCGTCACGTATTTGATAATAAATTTATAAATCCGCGGAACCTTAATCATCGACCCTTGATGAAGCAAATCCCACGACTGATCAGTGCCCAAAACCCAGGCAAAGAGAATCGTTTCAATAATTGCAAAAACAATCAAACAAAACGACCCTCCCCAAAAATCCATTTCATCGACGATGCCATGCTTTAAAAAGAAAATCGCCGGCTGGCAGAACACAAAAGCAATCCCCGCCAAAAGACCAACAGCTTTTTTGCGGGTAAACTTAAATTCATCTTCTAAAAAATTGAGATAACTCGCATAGGTTAAAATAACGCCAATCCCCACGCTTAATGTGAAAAAAATCTGGCCGGCCGCCTCAATCCAAACTTTAGCTTTTAATAATTTGGAAAAATCCGGATTCCATAAAAAACCAAACCCCGATGAAATATTCCATTGCGGATGTTGCAAATTTGACGCACCTAAAGTCACAACGCGTACAAAAAGCAAAACTCCACAAATAAATAAAATCGGCAAAGCAATCTTGTTGAGGGTTTCAATTCCCTTGCTAATCCCAAAATAAACAACACTAATATTAGCAAAAAAAGTAATTAAGAAAAAAATATACGCCGTCGTAATTCCTGAAAAATATTGATTATGCTCAATCCCCTGATATCCAGCTAAGAAATTCTTAAAATCAGCTTGTTGATCAAGAGCACTTAACTTGCCTACCAATGAAAAAAACTATACCCCAAAGTCCAAGACTCAATGTACGTATAATAAATAAAAATAATGAGCGGTCCCAAAATTCCTAAAACACCTAAATACTTCATATAACGGTTATTAGGACGAAGACTGTGAAAAATCCCCGGCGCTGTTGCGTTACCCCAGCCGCCGCCATGGCGTCCCAAAGTCCATTCAATCCACATCAGCGGGATCCCGATAAGCAAAAAAGAAATAAAATACGGGATCATAAACGCCCCGCCACCATTGGCCGCGGCCTTAGCCGGAAAACGCAAAAAATTTCCTAGGCCGATCGCCGAACCGGCGACGGCTAAAATAATACCTAAACGCGAAGACCAGCGGTCACGCGTTTTAGTATGGGAGGCTTTGGATTTAACCTCAGACATTGTTTTTTCAGGTAATAGTTAAAAAAGGCTGTCGCCCCTTAAGAAAAAAAATCTACAGAAGCGACAGCCAAACCAACAGAATTAAGGCAGGAATTTTTTAAAAACAAAATCCGCGTAGCTTAATGACATCCGCAGGACGAAGACCCGCAAGATGATTTTGCCGCAACTTTTTTCACTGCTTTTTTAACTGGTTTTTTTGCTTTTTTAGTCGCCATGTTTTTTCTCCTTTTAAAAAATACAAATCTTGGTAACGAAAATTAACAGTGTTGCCTAATTTGAAATCGGCGCAGAATCAAGCACTTCAGTCACAGCACTTTGAAGATGCGAAGAAAGCTTTTTCCAGGTGCGTGCACCAACTTTTCCATCAGCAGTTAAACCGTTTTGTGTCTGAAACTCACGGATAGCTTTTTTGCTCTTAGGCCCGATATTGCCGTCGATCGGACCATTGTAAAGACCGGCGTTTTTAAGCGCTTGCTGAATATTTTTGTTGGTCGGCTTGTCGCTTGATTCTGCAGGTGTCAGTTCAAGGCCTGAGGTTGGCTCTACAACTTGTGCAGGGATTGCATTAACAGGCAACGCAACATTGTGCGCTTCAAGCGTGACTGACTGCGGAGCTAAAATTGCATTACCCGCTAAAACCTGCTCGGGCGGCAAGGACATCGCTTCTTCTTTTTTGGACCCACAACCGACGACGAAAACAAATGACGCAAGAACAAGAACGGATACTTTGAGGCTGTTCATCTTAAATCTCGACTTTCTTTTGCAAAAGAAAAATGCAAAGCGCTACTTACGGTTGAAATTTACTTATCCTAAGTACTAAAAATTTTTATGTCCCTAATAATGGGCTAATTCTATCGAAAATATTTTAATTGTCAACTCCTCACAGCCCTATTTGTTAATCAATCAACGGTTTATATCTGGCAAACCTGATTTTTGCACTTTACGATAGTAAAAAAACTTTCCAATGCTATCATATTGAAAATTAATTTCAAAAGAACGAACAAAAATCCCATGGAAATATTTTTACAATTCATCAGTTTCTTTTTGCACTTGGACAAACACATGTTCGAATTTGTCGCCAATTACGGGACATGGACGTATCTGGTTCTTTTTATTATTATCTTTTGCGAAACAGGTTTGGTCGTGACCCCCTTCTTGCCGGGCGATTCACTGCTTTTTGTAACAGGGACACTCACCGCAAACGGATCGCTAAAACTCGAATTCGCACTCGGACTTTTGTCTATCGCGGCTATTTTAGGTGACAGCGTCAACTATTGGATTGGCCACTTTATGGCACCCAAAATTTTTCATCCAAAATACCAGCGCATTTTAAAACCCGAATATTTAGACCGCACTCAAAAATTCTTTGAAAAATACGGCGGAAAGACAATTATCCTTGCCCGCTTTTTCCCAATCATTCGTACCTTTGCGCCATTTTTGGCAGGCGTAGGAAAAATGAGCTACCGCAGATTCTTTCTCTATAATGTGATCGGTGGCTTACTTTGGGTTTGCTTGTTTATTTTAGGAGGTTATTTCTTTGGAAATCTTGCGTTTGTCAAAAAGAATTTTACAGCTGTCATTTTTGCCATTATCTTCATTTCACTTCTGCCAGGTGTCTGGGAATTTTATCAACACAAAAAATTTCCACTGCGTCAAAAATAAATTTTCAAATAATATTATCTTAAATTTGCAGTGAGTGTTTCAATGTCGAGCTTAGCGATCGCCAGCTCATTGAGCGCGTCTAAAACCTCAACAACATCCTTAAACCGCGCCGCTTTATCCGCACGCAAAACAACGCCAATCTCAGGGTTTTTCTTTTTGATAACGCTAAGCTTTTCTTTAAGTTCTTTGCGGGTGATAATTTTGTCGTCTAAAAAAAGAAGCCCTTCATTGTTAATCGTTACATACGCCCTGGTTTGATTTCCACTCTCTAAAGGCTTGGCGCTTTTGGCTTCCGGCAGCTTGACCTTGAGGGTCGATTGAGACAAAAGCGGCGTTGTCACCATAAAAATGACGAGCAAAACCAAAATGACGTCCGTAAAAGGCGTAATATTGATTTCCGAAACCAGACGCGGCTTACGGGATTTTCTAATCGTTTTTATAGACATTTAATAAATCCAAAGTCTGCGACGCA
>CAYNSM010000055.1:0-12588 GCA_964400065.1 uncultured Planctomycetales bacterium | reverse complement strand
CGCGAGTTGAGGGTTCTCCGCAAAAGCGGACAAGAATTCCTCTCGCCAGCTTAAAATAAAGGAAATAACTCGCTTGCGCGAGTTGAGGGTTCTCCGCAAAAGCGGACAAGAATTCCTCTCGCCAGCTTAAAGTTAAATTTCAATCTTTCTGAAGGTAGGACTGGTAGTTTTAAGTTTTTTTGTGGGCAGCCCTGATGGTTTAAATAAATGTTTTGGGGCAGCAGTTGCTTTTCTTAATAAATTTGTTGAAGCAACTACTAGCCCATAATCGTTCTAAAGGTAGGACTAGTAATTTTAGTTTTTTTCGTGGGCAGCCCTGATGGTTTAAATTTTGTTCATCAGGACTTGCCCCAAATCTTTCTAAATGTAGAACTGGTAGTTTTTTTAAGGTAATTTGGGGCAGATACCCAAGTGGTCAACGGGGGCAGACTGTAAATCTGCTGGCTTTGCCTTCGTAGGTTCGAATCCTGCTCTGCCCATTTTGTCTTCGCGGGAGTCCCCAAAAGGGGACTGGCGATTTTTCTGAAATTAATAAATGAAATCGCTGGCGTAGTTCAGTCCCGAAAACGGAACACAAGCGCTTTGAGCAAAAGGTTCTAAGAAACAAACCTTTACTTTAAAGCAAAATTTCTGCGGGAGTAGTTCAGTGGTAGAACGCTAGCCTTCCAAGCTGGTCACGAGGGTTCGATTCCCTTCTCCCGCTTAAAATGTTCGCCTCCCAACATCTTTGACTTTTCATGAGTCTCATCAAACAGCTAAAAAAATTTTCCCAAAACGATTGGTTTATCGGGCTGGGACTTTTCCTCATCTTTTTAGCAACCAACGGCTACACATACGCATGGGACGATCAGCACCTTGAAATTCCACTTCTTAAAAGTCTCATCGACCCAACTCTCTTTGTCGGCGATTATTATGTAGAAGCACTTAAAACAAACTTCACGTCGTTTCTTTTTGTTCTTCTTGCCAAAATGATCACAACCGCTCAAGTGCCAAAGGCGTATTTTATCCTGTATCTCTTAAGCCGTTTCTTTTTGTTTTTTTACGCCTACAAGCTTTGGAAAAGTATCACAGCCAGCCGACTAACTGGGGTATTGTGCACATTGTCATTCTTTCTGATTTTTCGCGTCGAAGAATTTCTCTATCGAACTTTTTCACATCAAGAGTTCGCTCTAGCGATCGTCATGGCTGCGATATATTATTTTTATAAAAACCGTTTTATGACCGCCGCAATGCTTTTTGGCATAGCCGCAAATTTTCATGCGCTTTACAGTTTTTTCCCGTTCTGTTATATGTCACTTTATCTTCTTTGGAATGCAAAAAAGACCCAAGGCAAAACACTTTTAAGATCGATCGGATTATTTGCTCTTTTTAGCGCCCCGTTTATCATCTGGACCTTTAAACGCGTATTTTCACATTTACCCGACGATCCTTCTATTTACCAAAACTGGATCGACTTATACAAAATCGCCTGTCCGCCGACTTTTCTTTTTGACAGTGAAACATTAAATCAAATGGCGCATAGCTTCCCGTCATTTTTAAAAGGGACGCAAGCCTTTTGGCCAGCCATAGCAATGCTCGCTCTTAATAGTGTTTACAACCCTGCCTTTCGTAAAGACCAAAAAGCTCATGCATTTATTGTCGGCGCTGCAATTTTTTTAGCCCTTAGTTTTGTCTTCTCTTATATTGTCCCCAGCCGATTCTTTCTCGATCTTAACCTTTCGCGCAATATCCAATTTATGCAGTTTATTTTGATCGGCTACACAACGATTTTGATTATTGAGCGATCAAAAACCACTCGCTTAGAAATCGCCAGCTTAATCATTTTGCTGTTTTCGTTGATACGTTTCGGCAATTTTGTCGCAACGCTTTGCTGTGTGGCCATGTTTTTTCTTCTGCAAGAAAAACGTGGATTCTTTAAGGTGTTTTCTTCAGTTCTTTTTGTTCTTTCGCTCGTCGGTATTCTTTTTGAGTTTCGGTATAATCATTTTAGTACATCGGCCATCCTGATCTTTTTTGTCATCGCAGGACTGACTCTGCTTATTTATCTGCTAAACTTTCTTTTCGCCAATAAACGACAGTTGCTCGTACAAATTCTTATCCTTGTGCCTTTTTTACTTTTGACCGCCAGCAATATTTATTACCATTCCCTGCGCCTGCAAGTCGAAACAAAGGCCTCAGGCTTTTGGCAGCTGCAGCGCAATTGGATTGACATGCAAAACTTTGTCCGGAAACATACGCCAAAAAATGCTTTAATCTTAACGCCCAATGATATGGAAATGGGCGGCTTTCGTATTTTTTCGGAGAGAAAAGTCTTGGTCTGTTACCGCGACTGCGGCGTTATTGGTTTTGATTACAAAGCGGCGCTCGAATGGCAAAAACGTTTAAAAGACGTTGAACATTTCAAGGTTTTTATCGACGGCGATATCAAACCTGCTCTGGTCAATGCGTTGACAAAATACAAAGTCAATTACATCGTTTTTATGCGTTATTTCAATCCCGGCAAAAACGCTATACTTGACCCCGTTTACGAAAACGAAACTTTCACCCTGTATCGGGTCGTCGCAAATCCAATTTAATACAACCTTGCAACTTGTCTTTGTTTCGTTATAATAAGCCCCATGCCTAAAACAAAACACAGCATTTCGATTATCGGCGACGGGGGATGGGGAACGACCTTGGCGATTTACCTTGCCAAGAAAGAATATCGCGTCAAGCTCTGGGGCGCGTTTCCCGAGTACACCGCGCAAGTCCACGAAACACGCATCAACCGTAAATTTCTTCCCGGCGTTGAAATTCCCGCAAGCGTTAAGATCACCAGCGATTTAAATTTAGCGGTCAATGAAAGCGATATTCTTGTGCTCGCGGTCCCGTCCCAATTTTTGCGTTCGGTTTTGAAAAAAATGAAGTCTTACAATCTCAAAAACAAAATTATTCTCAGCGTCGTTAAAGGCATCGAAACAAAAACTTTGCTGCGCGTCAGTGAAGTGATTAACGATGTTTTGGGAAATGTCAATTTAGCTGTTCTTTCGGGCCCGACAATCGCAGGGGAGGTCGTCAAAGGGATTCCAACAACTGCGGTTATCGCCGGGAAAAACAGCAAAACCACAAGAATTTTACAGGAAATTTTTAATTCCGAAACTTTCAGGATTTATACCAACACGGATATGATAGGCGTTGAAGTAGGCGGCAGTTTAAAAAACGTAATCGCCATTTCCTGCGGCGTTTGCGATGGATTAGGGTATGGCACCAACACGAAAGCGGCAATTGTCACACGTGGCTTGGCGGAAATGTCACGGTTAGGCGCGGCATTAGGGGCCAAGTCCAAAACTTTTGCTGGATTGACTGGTTTAGGCGATTTGATTACGACCTGTTTTAGCCCGCAAAGCCGCAATCGCAGTGTCGGCGAACAATTAGGGAAGGGAATTGCGATCAAAACTATTCTTGGCAACATGAGCATGGTAGCCGAAGGGGTCGAAACCGCCAAAGCTGCTTACCGCTTAAGCCGTAAACATAAAATCCCAATGCCGATTACCAGCGAAGTTTACAATATTCTTTTTAAAGCAAAATCCGCACAAGCCGCCGTCACGGATCTTATGACCCGCAAAACAAAAGCTGAATAAAAATGATTTTCGACCCCGTCTGCAAAAACTCGGCACTCACGCAAACATTACGTTCTCGTTCGTCTAACTTTTCCTTTGCAGGTTTTGGCGATTATAGTATACTGCTTCTTCAAGAATTTACGAACCATTGATTGATTTAAGGAAAGCAGGATAATACCCAAACGCAACTTTGTATTCATTTACGCTCTTTACATAGATCTCATTTGCAAATTTTACGGAGCGTAGCGCAGTTGGCTAGCGCACTTGAATGGGGTTCAAGAGGTCGTGAGTTCAAACCTCACCGCTCCGACTTTTACCAAAGGTTACACGTGGAAAGGGGATCCCGATGATCAACGAACCGCAACCAGAAAAGCGAAAATATCCACGCATTGATAAGCATTTTATGTTGTCGTATTTTGACCTTAATGATCCTCTGGTCAAGCATAATGCTTCGCAACTAAAAAATATTGGCTTAGGCGGTTTATGTTTGATCACATCCAAGTCATTCTCGACGGGAACAAGACTTGGAATTGAACTAAAAACCCCTTTTCTATCAGAGTTTATCCATTTAAAAGGGACCGTTTTAGAGTCCAAAGAAAAAATACGCAATATTATTTACGAAACCCGTGTGCAGTTTGATGATATCCCTCTGGCCGCACACGCCGTACTTTCAAAACTCATTGAGCATTTTAGAAACGAAAAGGCAAACGGACACCATGAATAAGATCACTTTAGGGCTTATTGGCTACGGCAATGTCGGCAGCGGCGTTGTTAACTTTTTACAAAAACGCAAAAGTTTTTTTAAGGACAAATATAATATCGAGTTTGACCTAAGGGCCATTTGTGACCGCAGCATCAAAAAAAAGTTACCGACGGGCTTAGACAGCACAACGCTTTTGACCACCGACTATAAAAAAGTGATCAATGACCCCGAAATTGATGCGGTCATCGAACTGATTGGCGGAATTACTCCGGCCCGCGAAATCGTCCTTGAGGCGCTTAAAAAAGGCAAACACATCGTGACCGCCAACAAAAGTCTTTTGGCCATGCACGGCAAAGAACTTTTTCAAGAAGCACATAGCTGCAACCGCAATATATATTTTGAATCCTCGGTTATGGCCGGCGTTCCTTTGATCAAAATGCTCACCGAAGGCTTGGCAGGGAATAAATTCAAAAGCCTTTATGGAATTATCAATGGGACCTGCAATTATATTTTGACCGAGATGACGCAAAAGGACCTTAATTTTGGCCAAGCGCTCGCCGCGGCGCAAGCCAAAGGTTTTGCCGAAAGCAATCCCACACTTGACATCAACGGCATGGACTCAGCGTCGAAGCTGGCGATCCTCGTTTCCTTAACGATGGGAAAATTTATCAGCGCCCAACAAGTTTACACTGAAGGGATTACACAAATTTCGCATCACGATATTGAGCACGCCGAAAGTTTAGGGCTGACAATCAAACTTTTGGCGATTGCTAAAAAAGCAAATCACGAAATCGAGGCCCGCGTGCATCCGACGCTTATTTCCAAAAAACATCCGCTATCCGACGTTAATGGAATTTTTAACGCGATGTTTATAAACGCAAGTCCCATGGGTGATGTGCTTTTGTCTGGCGAAGGGGCAGGACAGATGACAGCCGCATCCGGGGTTATCAGTGATCTTTTTCAATTAGCTTCCCGCGTAGGTTGCCCAGCCGACCAATATTTGGCCAATATTTACCGCGAAGCTCCCGAAACAAAAATCCGTAAAATCGACGATATTTCGACACGATTTTATATCCGTTTTATGGCCCCTGACAAAGTCGGCGTGCTTTCAAAGATCACCGGAATTTTAAGCAAGCATAAGATCAGTATTAATTCGGTCACCCAAAAAGCTCATGATCATTGGGCATCCGCGCTTCCGGTCATTATGTTGACCGACGTCGCACAGGAAAAAATGGTCCGCATCGCACTCGATAAAATTCACAAACAAGGCATTGTCAAGTCAAAGCCCGTCGCGATCCGCATGGAAGAGTTAAAGTAATGTTATATAAAGGCCTTATCGAAAAATATCGGGCATTTTTGCCTGTGAGCGACAAAACACCTGTCGTGACTTTGTGCGAAGGAAACACGCCGCTTATTTTTTCTGAGGATCTTTCCAACGATCTTGGACTTAAGGTCTATCTTAAATATGAAGGCTTAAACCCGACCGGTTCTTTTAAAGATCGCGGGATGACCATGGCGATTTCCAAGGCCAAAGAAAAAAAGGCGACAACTGTGATGTGTGCATCGACAGGAAACACGTCCGCGTCCGCCGCTGCCTATGCAGCTAAATGCGGACTTCAATGCGCCGTCCTTATTCCTGACGGGAATATCGCTTTAGGAAAACTGGCCCAAGCGATGATCCACAATGCTAAAGTCATTGCGATCCGCGGCAATTTTGACGATGCTCTTAATTTAGTCAAAACGATCACCGGAAAATACCCGATCGAATTGGTCAATTCTTTAAATCCGTTTCGGATTGAAGGCCAAAAAACCGCAGCGTTTGAAATTTGCGACAGCTTAGGTGATGCACCGGAATTTCATGCGATTCCCGTCGGCAACGCTGGGAACATCACCGCTTACTGGAAAGGCTATAAAGAATACCAAACAGCCGGCAAGTCAAAAACCTTGCCCAAAATGCTTGGGTTTCAGGCTGCGGGATCCGCCCCGATTGTTTTAAATCATGTTGTTGAAAACCCTCAAACCCTGGCGACGGCAATTCGTATTGGAAATCCGGCCAGTTGGAAACAGGCCCTTGAAGCGCGCGATCAGTCCAAGGGCTTAATTGATAGCGTCACCGACGAAGAAATCGTTTGTGCCTATAAGCGTTTAGCCAAAGGCGGCGTTTTTGCCGAACCGGCATCTGCCGCTTGCGTTGCCGGAATTATTAAATTAGGCGGCCAAGGCTATTTCAAAAATTTTAAAGGCGCCCGTATTGTCTGCACTCTGACCGGCCATGGGTTAAAGGATCCGAACATCGCAATAAAAAATGTCGGGCAGCCGGTTGTGCTTAATGCAGATATTAAGGAAATTTTAAAAGAAGTCGGCCTCTAATGATTCGTTTAACACAAACAAAAAAATCATTGGCGGGCAAACGCATCTTGATTACCAGTGGGCCCACGGCTGTAGGGCTTGATCCGATGCGAGTCATCAGCAATCGGGCAACCGGAGAATTAGGACAAAAAATTGCAGTCGCCTTAAGCCAAATCGGGGCTAAGGTCACTTTGTTGCAAGGAGCCGTCGCGCAACAATTCCAGGCAAAAAGCATCCGGATCAAAAGATTTTATTTTTACGACGAGCTAGCAGCACTTTTAAAAACAGAGCTTAAAAAAAAATATGATGCGGTCATTCACAATGCCGCAGTTTCGGACTATCAACTCAAAAAACCATTTGCATCAAAACTTGATTCCGACAAAAAAACTTTGACCATAACGCTTGTCCCGACGAAAAAACTGATTAGTACAATAAAAGTTCTGGCGCCAAAAACATTTTTAGTCGGATTTAAGCTTGAGGATTTCAAAAACGAAAAAGATGTCGTATCAGAAGCCCAAAAACTGATCGCAAACTCGCAATGCGATCTGGTCGTGGCCAATACCTTAAAAGGGGGCTACAAAGCCACCCTTTTAGATCGCGACGCCAAAGTTTGCAGCCAAGCGTATTCGCGATCGCAATTGACCAAAAATCTTGTTCGTGCCTTAAAAGAAAATTTCTTTCAAAAATAAGAATTAAGAAAGTTTTATTATGAAACATATTATCATCGTCCCTGACGGGATGGCGGACAATCCAATTGAAGAGCTTGGCAATAAAACGCCGCTAGAGGCTTGCCGACGCACAAATATGGATTATTTGGCCAAGCATGGAATGACAGGTTTGATTAAAACGATTCCCGACAATTTTCATCCCGGCTCCGAAATCGGAAATCTTTCCCTCATGGGTTATAGGCCAGAAAATCATTTTACCGGACGCGCGCCTCTGGAAGCTGCCAATTTAGGGATCGAGCTTGCGGATGATGAAATTGCCTTTCGATGCAATCTGGTGACAATTGTTGCTGGGAAAATGGCCGATTACAGCGCCGGACATATTTCAACAAACGAAGCCTCCGAGCTTATTGCATCCTTAAACGAAAAAATCGCCGAACCCGACATCAAGTTTTATGCCGGACAAAGCTATCGGCATCTTTTGGTCATAAAAATCCGCAATGTTTCGGACCTGATGAAAATCAAGTGCACTCCGCCGCATGATATAATCAATCAAAATATTGAGAAACATTTGCCGTCGGGGACATCAGGCGCTCTACTTTTAAAATATATGGAAAAAGCAGCGCGAATTCTTTCTGAACACCCGATCAATAAAGTCCGCGTAGATCTTAAGGAAAATCCCGGCAGTCACATTTGGCTTTGGGGGCAGGGGACAAAACCGCATTTGCCATCGTTTAGAGAAAAATTTAACGTCGAAGGATCGATTATTTCCGCCGTTGATTTGATCAATGGCATAGGCCGGCTGGCGGGTTTAGAAGTTATCAAAGTTCCCGGCGCAAACGGCTACTATGACACCAACTATGCCGGCAAAGCACAGGCCGCGATAGACTCGTTAAAAACAAAAGATTTTGTGTTTATTCATATTGAAGGCCCCGACGAAGCCGGTCACAATGGCGACTATAAGGCGAAGATCCATTGCATTGAACATATCGACCGCGAAATTGTCGGGCCGATCGTTAATCATTTCGAGAAGAGCACGGACATACGCATGGTTGTCTTGCCGGATCACCCAACACCTGTCAAACTGCGCACGCACACCCGTGAACCCGTTGGGTTTGTGATGTTCGGTAAAGGGATTATCCCCGATGATTCGGTAAGCTATACTGAATCTTCGTGTAAAGAAAAAGGAATAAAATTTAAAAATGGCGAAGAGTTCATGGAATATTTCATGCGCAGGAATATCTAAAGAACGAGAGGAGAACATCTAAGAAATGGCAAAACCGATTATTGTACAAAAATTTGGCGGATCTTCCGTCGCAAATGTCGAACGCATCAAAGCTGTCGCGCAAAGAATCGTCGAAACCAAAACGAAAAGAAATAATGTTGTCGTCGTTGTCTCCGCATTAGGCGACACGACCGACGATTTGGTGGACTTGGCCGCAAAAATTTCTGAGCATCCGCCGGAACGCGAAATGGATATGCTCATGGCAACCGGCGAGCAAATTTCCTGTGCACTTGTGGCCATGGCTGTCAAAGAACTTGGTCACGACGCTGTTTCTTTCACAGGCGGGCAAGTCGGTATTTTGACCGACGATACGCACACCAAAGCCAAAATTCAAAACATTAGCGCAAGAGCAATTCGCAAAGCACTTAAAGCCAATAAAATTGTCATCGTCGCCGGATTTCAAGGAGTGACCAAAGACAATGAAATTACGACATTAGGTCGTGGCGGATCAGATTTAACAGCAGTTGCTCTGGCTATCGCAATCGAAGCTAAGGTATGCGAAATTTTTACCGATGTCGAGGGCATTTATACAACCGACCCGCGCATCGTGCCTGGCGCACAAAAGATCAAGGAAATTACTTTCGATGAAATGCTCGAAATGGCTTCATTGGGCGCACAAGTCATGCAGCCTCGTTCGATTGAAGTTGCCCGACGATTTAATATTCCATTACATGTTCGTTCAAGCTTCTCCAAGGAGGAAGGGACTATGATTATCAAGAACACTCAAAAACTCGAAGACTTAGCCGTCAGCGGCATTACTTGCAACAAAGCGGAAGCCAAAATTACCATTTGCGGCGTTCAAGACAAGCCGGGGGTGGCGGCTGAAATTTTTACACAAATTTCTAACGCCGGGGTCATGGTTGACACGATCGTCCAAAACGTCGGACATACGCGCCAAACGGATATTTCCTTTACTGTGCTTAAAACTGATTTAGCCAAAGCACTCAAAGCCACGACGAGTATCGCCGAAAAATTAAAAGCCGGCGAAGTTTTGCACGACAAAAACATTGCGCGCATTTCCATCGTCGGTTCCGGCATGCGCTCACATCGCGGGGTGGCGGCAAAAATGTTTCAAACCTTGGCCGAAAACGAAGTCAATATCGAAATGATCACCACATCCGACATCAGCGTCTCGTGTATCATCGAACAAACGCAGGCAGAAAAAGCAGTCAAAGCCCTGCATAAAGCGTTTGGCTTGGAAGGATAATTCTTTATGGCAA
Source organism: uncultured Planctomycetales bacterium (assembly GCA_964400065.1). GTDB lineage: Bacteria > Omnitrophota > Gorgyraeia > Zapsychrales > JANLHA01 > JADLGJ01. The sequence goes on along the minus strand of CAYNSM010000055.1, from coordinate 2,767 downwards.
AACCCATCACCATTTACGACACAACCCTTCGCGACGGTTCCCAGACCGAAGGGATATCGTTTACGGTCAATGACAAACTTAAAATCACCGAAAAGCTTGATAGCTTAGGCGTTCATTACATCGAAGGCGGCTGGCCGGGATCCAACCCCAAGGACCGCGATTATTTTCTTGCTGTCAAAGAAAAAAAACTTAAGCACGCTAAAATTGCGGCCTTCGGTTCAACCCGACGGGCGAATGTCAAACCCGAGGATGATGCTAACCTGCAGGAGCTTATCAAGTCCGAAACTCCGACGGTAACGATCTTCGGCAAAAGTTGGGATTTGCATGTCACTGATATTATCAAGACGACTTTAGACGAAAATCTTAAAATGATTTTTGAGTCTGTGGACTTTTTAAAGAAAAAGAAAAAGGAAGTCTTTTACGACGCGGAACATTTCTTTGACGGATACAAGCGCAATCCGCAGTATGCGCTTAAAACGATTTTGGCCGCGCAAAAAGCCAAAGCCGATTGCATCATCCTCTGTGACACCAACGGCGGGACACTGCCGCAAGAGGTGAGCAAAATCGTCGCGCAAGTTAAAAAGAAAATCAAAACGCCCTTAGGCATTCACACGCACAATGACCTTGATCTGGCTGTGGCCAATTCGCTTGCGGCAATTGAAATGGGCGCTGTGCAAGTGCAGGGGACTTTTAACGGTTTAGGCGAGCGCTGCGGCAATGCGGACTTAGGAACCGTCGTCGGGATTTTGCATACCAAATTAAACCGCAAATCGCTTGCTGACAACAAGATCAAACTTTTGACCGAAACATCCTATTTCATCAGCGAAATCAGTAATGTCAAACTCGCGGATAATCACGCTTTTGTCGGGCACTCAGCGTTTGCGCACAAAGGGGGAGTGCATATTGACGCAATGCTCAAAAACCCGCTGGCCTATGAGCATATTGAGCCGTCGATCGTCGGTAATCACCGGCGTTTTGTCACCTCAGAATTAGCCGGCAAAATGCCGATTATTTTGCGCGCCAAAAAGATGAATATCGATCTCGACAAAAAGTCTCCGCAGTCGCAGGAACTTTTAAAGAAACTGCAGGAGATGGAACACGCTGGATACCAATTTGAAGCAGCCGATGCGTCGTTCGAGTTATTTATGAAACGCGCGCTCAATAAATATACGCCGTTTTTTACGCTCGAAAGCTTTAAAGTCACTACCGAAAAGCGTTTTGACGGCCGCACGTTTGCCGAAGGCTCGGTGCGTTTAAATGTTAAAGGCCACGAAGAATTTTGTGCCGCCACAGGCGACGGGCCTGTCGATGCGCTGGACAAAGCCGCACGACAAGCGCTGTCTAAATTTTATCCGACCTTAGTGCAAATGCATTTGACGGATTACAAGGTGCGCGTCTTAGATTCCAAGGAAGGCACTGCCGCCAAAGTCCGTGTTTTAATCGAATCACAAGATGAACATGATTCATGGACGACAATGGGCGTACACGAAAACATCATCGAAGCCTCTTGGGAAGCTTTGACGGACTCGATTGAGTATAAATTATTAAAAGATAAGAAATAATTAAAACCTTATGCCAGAAGAACTACCGCCACGTTTTGATTTTACCGCCGTCGAGGCCAAATGGTGTAAGTATTGGGAAGAGAACAAAACTTTCCACGCTAAACCAAACCCCGACAAAAAGCCGTACACGATCGTCATTCCGCCGCCGAATGTCACCGGCATTTTGCACATGGGCCACGGCCTAAATAATACGCTGCAAGACATTATGGCGCGCTACAAGCGCATGAACGGTTTTGAAACCTGCTGGATGGTCGGCACCGATCATGCTGGAATTGCGACCCAAAACGTCGTCGAAAAACAGCTGGCTAAAGAGGGAAAAACGCGTCACGATATCGGCCGGGAAGAGATGCTCAAACGCCTTTGGCAATGGAAAGAGCAATACGGCGGCACAATCATTAATCAATTAAAGAAACTGGGCAGTTCCTGCGACTGGCAGCGCCTGCGTTTTACAATGGATGACGGTTACAGCGAAGCGGTCAAAGAAGTTTTTATCCGGCTTTATGAAAAAGATTTGATTTACAGAGGCAAGAGAATCATCCACTGGTGCCCGCGCTGTCAAACCGCTCTTTCCGACGAAGAAGCCGAACACCGTGAAAAACAAGGCGCGCTTTATCACATCAAATATCCTTTAAAAGATTTTCCTGACCAACAGATCATCGTCGCAACTACACGACCTGAGACGATGTTAGGCGACACGGCGGTTGCGGTCAACCCAAATGATGAACGCTATAAAAGTTTGATTGGCAAAATTCTTATTCTGCCAATTCTTAACCGCGAGATCAAAATTATCGCCGACGACTTGGTTGACATAAGCTTTGGCAGCGGCGCGGTCAAAGTGACGCCAGCGCACGACCCCAATGACTTTATTATGGGAACGCGGCACAAACTGGATTTCATAAATATTTTGGAACCCGACGCAAAACTCAATACCAACGCCGGTGAATTTGCCGGCATGGATCGTTTTGAAGCCCGCGAAGCAATTATCGAAACTTTAAAGAACTTAAAACTTCTGGATAAAGTGGAGCCGCACACCCACGCAGTTGGCCATTGTTATCGATGCAGTACCGTTGTCGAACCATATTTGTCCTGGCAGTGGTTTGTGAAGATGGCGCCATTAGCCCAACCAGCGCTCAAAGCCGTCAAAGAGGAAACGATCAAATTTTATCCTGACCGCTGGACAAAAGTTTATTTAAACTGGATGGAAA
>CAYNSM010000054.1:0-12664 GCA_964400065.1 uncultured Planctomycetales bacterium | reverse complement strand
TTATCAAAGCTTCGATCAGCGTCATAAAAAAAGCTTTTGTATTGCCCAAACTCTCCCGCTCTTGCCAAGGAATTTTCTTTTTTAATACTATTGCCATCGTTCACCTCATTAAAGATTCAAAAATATTTTTAACGTTTGCCGATAATTTGCATTTTTTGCAAATATGCTTCTTTGTAGGTTGGATCAATCTGCAACGCACGATCAAAATCCGCGATCGCTAAATCATTTTGGCCGCTTTGCGAATACGCAAGCCCGCGATTAAAATAAACCGACGGATTCTTAGGATCCAAAGCCAGCGATTTAGAAAAATCAGAAATCGCTTTTTTAAAATGTCCTCGACGCGCATAAAGGACAGCGCGATTATTGATCGCATTGATCGCCCGCGGGTCAAAGCGAATGGCCCAATTAAAATCTGCTAACGCCAAACTTTCCTGCTGATTAAGAAAATACGCTGTCCCGCGATTAGCATACGCTTGCGCATAGCCGGGAAGAAACTCTAGAGCTTTTGTATAATCCGAAATCGCCAAGAAGAATTTGCCGTTTTCCCGATAAAGATTGCCGCGATCAAAATAAGCGCCCCAAAATTGCGGTTTTAAAGCAATGGCTTTCGTATATTCGGCCTGAGCTTCGTCAAAATGTCCCGCTTCCTTATAGATCATTGCCAAATTGCTATGCGCATACGGGTCATCTTTAAGAGCAATCGCTTTTTGATAATCGGCTGAAGCCGCGACAAAATCGCCTTTTTCCTGATACGCTGTCCCGCGATGCACATACGCTAACGCCAAATTAGGTGAGCGTTCAATGACTGCATTCCAAAGAATTACGGCATCTTTCCACGCTCGGCATTGCATAAAAGTTTTTGCTGCCAAACCCACAACCAAAATAATCACGGCGGCAATGACGCTCTTTCGCAAAAAATCCGGCCGCATTTTATTCTCGATAAACCCCGCAAAACCGGCGCCCAAAAGCGCGCAAAATCCGACGCTGGGCAAATACATAAACCGGTCTGAAACCGGGTTGATATTTTCGACATCGTCAAATCGTAAAAGAAAAAAGATCGAAAAAAAATAAAATAAAACAGAAAAAATAAATAATTTATTGTGTCGTAAATAAAAGCACGCCGCACAAATAACAACAAAAACAAATGCCAAAAATAAGAACTCACTGTTATTCCAGGCAAGCGGTTGAGGAAATTGATAAAAAATACTCAGCTTCCAAGGAAAAATAAATTTTCGAATATAAAAAACAAAGCACCATATCCAAATCATCAGCGCTTCGCCGACACTCTGCCAAGGCACGCGGGCATTATAAAGATACGTGATCGCGGCAATCGGCACAACGACAACCCCAAAAAGAATTTTTTCAAAGAAAATCGCAGGCTTCCAGCCGCGGCCCATCCACCAATCGCACAATAAAAGAATAAGCGGCAAGCTCAAAGCCATGGGCTTAGCCAGCACGCTTAAAAAACCTACTATCAAGCTACCCAGATAAAATAATCTTTCGCCCGACAAAGCATAGCGCGAATAAAGCAATATGGAGGCCATATAAAAAAACGCATACAGGACATCTTTGCGTTCGGTGACCCAAGCAACCGACTCGACATGCAAAGGATGTATCCCAAAAAGCAAAGCGCCAATTCCCGCGCCCAGAACCGAAAGCCCCATTTTTTTAAAAAAGAAAAATACAAACACCACAACGGCAAGATGCAAAAGCAAATTATCCAAGTGATACACAAACGGATTGTAGCCAAACAAATGATATTCGAAAGCAAACGAAACAGTTGTCAGGGGGATATAGGTCGTGTTGATGATGCTTTGGAACATCGCGCGAAAATTTTCAGGCGTCAGGGCACGCAAGGTGGGATTCTCAAGCAAATGCCCGGGATCGTCGTTTTTGATAAACCCGTTAAATAGCGTCGGAGAAAATGCTGCGGCGACAATAAAAAGGACCGCGGCAAGAATCAAAAAATTTTTGGGGCGCCGGGAAAAGAACATTAAAATATTTTCAAAAACACTTTAAAAAACCTGCTAACGTTTATGCTTAGGGTATTGATTTTTATAATAATTTTCTAAATCTTGCGGGCTATGATCAGCGGCCAAAAATTCTTCACGCCAAGCTTTGGCCTTATGGCAATGCGGATTTTCTTTATTCTTAATCGGGCAATAGCGCCGCTCGACTTCGTTGATGACAGCTAGCGTCCACTGCAAGGTTCCGTTGGCCCACTCGCAATATTCACACCAAATTTTGTCCAAAAGACTCAAGTGGGGAATCTTGTGCCGATCGTACTGATAAAACTCTTTGCGGTTAACCGGTTTTTCTTTGCGAAGCCAAAAATAAACCTGATTAAAAAAAAGCATATAAATAAACAACGGCAGAAGAAAAAGACTAAACGAAACAATCAGCGGATATCCAATCAAAGGCGTGAGAGGACCCAATCGGTATTCGTGACCCGGACAACCGGCTAAATCTTTCAAACATTTTTGTATACTGACCTTGCGGGGATTGTCCATAGCTGTCCTTTCGTCACATTGCGCTAAGCAAATCTTATATGGACGAAATTATAGCACGTTTCTTTCGATCGCCGTCAAAAGAGACAAAAAAGATTATTCCAAAATCGTGTACGCGCGTTCATGGTGCTGGGTCAAGTCAAGCCCCATAATTTCATGTTCCAACGATACCCGCAAGCCAACAACTTTATCAACAACAAAACAGACAATCGCAGTTGCCGTCGCACAATAAACAACCGTAAAAACAGCACCGATAGCTTGAATTTTAAATTGGCTAAAATCCCCGGCTAAAAGACCATTTGAACCATTGGGGTTAACAGATTTGGTGGCCAAAATTCCGGTTGCAATCATTCCCCAAAAACCGCCGACGCCATGCACACCAAAAGCATCGAGAGAATCGTCGTAACCAAATTTCTGTTTTACAACGCCCACCGCATAATAGCTTAAAACGCCGACGACAAGACCGATAATAAGCGCTCCTAAGGGATCAACAAAACCGCACGCCGGAGTAATCGCCACAAGACCGGCAACAACACCGGAGATCGTTCCAAAAATCGTTGGCTTTCCAGTTGTCATCCATTCAATCGCTGCCCAGCTCATCGAAGCGGCCGCAGCCGCGACATTAGTCGTCACAAAAGCGTTGGCGGCAACGCCGTTAGCGCTAAGCGCGGAACCGGCATTAAATCCCAACCATCCAAACCACAAAAGCCCGCCGCCTAAAACAACAAACGGCAAATTATGCAAGGTTGGCAAATGCGACCCTACGCGTTTACCCAAAAAAAGAGCGCTGACCAAACCAGCAACCCCGCAGTTAATTTCTACAACTGTCCCGCCAGCAAAGTCTAAGATACCTGCCTTATACAACCACCCGTCAGTCGCCCAGACCATATGACAAATCGGAATATAAACAAAGGTCAGCCAAAGAATAACAAACATCAAAAATGCTGAAAATTTTATACGCTCAACCAACGAACCGATGATAACCGCTGGAGTAATGACCGCAAACATCGCCTGAAAAATCATAAACGCACAATGGGGAATCGTCGGGCCATAGTCCGGATGCGGCTCTAACCCAACAGTGCGCAAGCCCGCCCAGCTTAAGCCACCGATAAAACCATTGCCCGGGCTATACGCCAAACTATATCCATAAACCACCCATGCGACTAAACAAATCGAAAGGCAGGAAAAACATTTCATGAGAATTGCGAGGATATTTTTGCGCCGAACCATGCCACCATAAAAAAACGCAAGCGCCGGCGTCATAAGCATGACAAGCGCTGCCGAAACCAAAACCCAAGCCGTGTCTCCGGTATTAATTTCTAAAGGAAAGTCCATATGATTTACTCCTTGTCCTAAAATCCAGTCTAAAAATAAAAAACCCAGACCTGTGGACAGAGTAAGTCCCACGCCTGGGCGACGATGCCCGAAAATATTGGTGCCTCATTGCGACCAACTCCAAAAGACGCCATTGCCTTCTGGAATGCGTTAATAGTAATTATGCCCTTCTAAAATGTCAAGAAAATTTAAAAAAATATGCATAATTGTCGACGAGAATTAGAAAGAAATCTTATCCCCGGCCGCCTAAAAACAAACTGTTAAGCGATGGGATTTTTCTAAACAAGAAACGGGAAGTTGCTACAGAGATTACCACCGAAACGATCACAACGCTTGGCACAAAAACAAAAAGAAACAACGGCGAATAAAAATCAAAATTCCAATGCGTCCGCGCCAAAATCCTCGGGAATAAGCCTTCGACAAAATATCTCTGCAATAAATAGATATCCAAAGAATACACGCCAAGCCATTCTAAAAGATTACCGAATTTTGTTTTTGCAAGATATGCCCCGACAAAATAAAGAACGGCGATTCCCAGAAACCCGGCAGAATAGCGATACGCAAAACGCAAAATTTGTTCAACACAATTGATCGACGAAAAACTCATTTGATGAATATAAATATAGTCACTTTTGCTCCAAAAAAACGCAAAGCACATAAAGAGAGCTAAACAAACGCCAAAGCCAGCGGCATTGTTAAAATGCGCTATTGTTTTTGGTCCAAAGCGATTTAAAAAATATCCGGCCAGAGAGAATGGATAAAACCATTTGACGTAATAAATCGAACAAAAATCATTCCAAGGAATAAGTAAGACCAAAAGATATACCGCAAAAAAGACCCATGCGCCCAACCGCTCTTTAAGATACTCAGAAAAAAGGATAAGCGCGCTAGAGACAAATAAAGTAAATAGAAACCAGATAAACCAAACTTCGGTATTTTGTGCCAAAGAAAAAAAACTAATATCTTTTCCGTCGATAATCCCAAGAAAGAAACTTGTCAAAATCCCAATCGCGCCCCACGCGACAAACGGGACAAAAAGACTTTTGCAGCGGGCGACAAAAACTTCACCTACCGGTTTTCGCTCACAGCTCTGCGCAAGCAAAAAGCCGCTAATCAAAAAAAACACCGGCATATGAAACGTGTAAATCGTTTTAAAAACAGGATGGGGGAAAAAGTCCTGACCAGCAGCGGCCATCGCGCGCTGAAGCACATGGCCATAAACAACAAGGACAATGGTTAAACCTTTAAGAATATTAAACATCGGATTCTTCATCTAAAGGACACCTAAGCACATACGAAGAAGATTTCCCGGTAATGCTAAAAGGAACCAAGTTCTTTTTATTTTAATTTTTTGCAAAGTTAGGCCGTTTTATACATACAAATCTTTTAATCCATTCTTTCGCGTCGGGACCTAAATTATCCCTGGGAACATTCTTGACGCTGCATTCTCCTTTAAGACATTACGAAAAATGATCAAAACAACGAAGCATCTCGCATTCTCTTAACGAAGAATCCTCAACTTCACAAAATTTATTCTTCTCCTGCCCAATATGAGTTTTATTAAAATCTGCCACCTGATTACAAGCATATACAACAAACGTACAATCCGTGTCTTTTTAACACGCCGCCAAAGATAAATCTTGCTACGCAAAAACTGTCGTAACACCCAAAATCGTTACGACAAAAACTATAAAATAATGTTTTTTAATCATCATTTAAAATATCTTCACAGATTGAGTTGCAAATAAAAACACGGACAATTTCTCAAAAGCAGATATTAGCAAAGTTTAAGAAAATATTCAAATTCAATACCTTGTCATCTACTTTAAGCATGCTCAAAAAAATCTCATCTGCCAAAAATTGAAAAATCTATTGTGAGAAACGCCTCCTTAAACCATAATTGCCAACATGAAAGCAATTTCCAAAAATTCCCTCTTTGCCTGCGGACTGGCAGCTTTAAATATTATTGTTTTTCTGCCTGCTTTTTCTCTTGGGCCCCGCGCAGACAGCCTCGCACATCTAGCTAATACGAGCACATTAAATTCGCTTGCAGATCTACTGACGTTTTTTTTGAGCCAAGAAACAAACGAAGCCCTGCTGTTTAGACCATTGTTGCACACATGGCTGGCAATAGAAATCTGGCTATTTCGTTTTAATTTCTTCTACTGTCAAATCATTTCCTTTTTATTACATATCGCTGTGATCTGGCAAATGACAAAAACCTTCCCTGAAATCCGTCAATCTTTCTTATGGTACACATGGATCACTCTTTTTTCAGTCCTCACCATCAGCGCCGAAATGGTGGCGTGGCCGCAAATTTCAGGCTACCTAATTTTTATTCTCTGTTTTTTACAAGCATTCAAATCTTTAAGCACTACCATCGCTGGGAAAGACAAAACCTTACCGCTGACATTTTGGCTTCTTCTGGGCGGATTATTTTATGAATTCTCATTCATTTGCTGTATCGTTTTTTTCTTCACCTTGCAATCAGCCAAGAAAAATTTAAAAATTCCACAGGTCCAACCATGGTTAATTTTGATGCCAACGACAATTGTCTTGCCTTTTCTTTTTTCAACAGCTTGTCGTCACCCTATTATCTTTCATCCATTAAATTTAACCAAATGGGTTGATAGCCTCCGCAAAGTCTTAATGGGAATTCCCTATGCCTTGTTGCCAACCACGCTTTCTTTTGAACCGAACGTCGGAAGACTCTGTTTGAACAAAATGGAATTCGCAAAACCCAATATACTTTTGTCTATCAATATCCTAGCAATATTGCTCTTTATTCTTGGAATAATTTACTGCACAAAACAGACACCAAGGGCTGCTTTAGCTAAAAACAGGCCCTTATCGACAACACTCGTCTTTCTTTTTATTCTGCAATCGTGTTTCATCTTAGTCCGTGTCGCCTTGCATCCACTGGACAATTATATGAACCTTAGCCTCTATCACTACTATTTTACTTTATTGCTGATCTTTTTATGGCTTCCTGCCACTTTGCCTGCACAAAAAATCTCTGAGCGCACCGCTTGGCCGTACAGAATATTGACGATTGCTATTAGCCTTTTAATCGTAGTCAACGCCTTGTCTACCTATCAAATTTATTATGCACTCGCCAAAAGAATGAAGCCGTGGACAAATTTTCTCATTAAGACAGATCATTTTGTAAAATCACACCGTAAAGAAAAGAATTTTTCTTTCCAAATCGTCTATGCCGAATTTAGTCTACCGCTGCCACTGTCTGTCCCCAAGAAAAACAGCACACAAAGTCACGAATTTGAACTTTTATTCAAGCCCTACATTTCGCAATATCCATCTTACCATTTAGTTTATTTTCAAAAAACTGGATTAAGAGTCTTTACTACCCGCACTGAAGCGCTACGCTTTATGAAAAACACTTTTTAAGCAAATATTGCGTATGTCGCTAAGCACAATAGCCCCACCCAGTGGGATTAAGAACGCTTATTTTTATGACGAAGATGCGGTTTTAAACCCAATAAAAATCAGCCCAGCCTTATATAAAAACATCGCCAGTTCGAAAACATATCCGCCTTGCCCGGCAGGTAACCATGATTACAAAAGCAAATTAACAAAATGTTAATCCACCAATCGCAAGAAAATAAAAAATTAAAATCGATCGTATAGAAGAGACTCTGAAGATTTAAAGAGAAAATTTTTAGCAAAACAAATTAAATAAATAAAATGCAGATATATCAGGATGATATTAAAAGATCTCTCAATTACTATAATTTCTTTCTTACTAACCTCACCGATCTAGCGACAAAAAGCCCCAAAGAGTTGCGTTTGGTAGCCCCAACCGGATTTGAACCGGTGTTTTCTGCCTGAGAAGCAGACGTCCTAACCAGGCTAGACGATGGGGCCGATAAGAACAATTGAAATTTGAGAGCCCCATGATATCACATCCGGGTTTTGCGTCAAAACGATTTATTTAAGACAATGATTTTCTGACCTTCCCAAGTGTGTTATATTTAATACCAATTATTAACGTTCTTGTCGTCTCAAGGAGCTTGTGCGTGTCAACGTATATCGGCATGGGATTTAGCAAAGACCTCGACGCTGCTAAAGCAGCAAAAGATGCAGCGGACCAAGCCAAACTTAATTTACACTCAAGCAACATTGACTTGGCGATCGTTTTAAACACCGCCCACTATAATCCGGATGACTTTCTTCCCGGCCTTTTTACGCAATTAAAAAATCCCAAATTGCTCGGTTCATCAACCGCCGGAATCATTTTTGGCGAGCACATTGAAACCCGCGGGATTGCTGTTTTGCTTTTGTATTCAGACGAAATTCGTTTTGAATCCGCAATGGTCGACAACTTGCGTCTACAAGATTTAAAAGCCGGCGGGCAGCAATTGGCCAACAGCTGTCTTTCGGATTACGGCAAAGAACACCGCAAGCTTTTTTTATTTTTCTCCGACGGGCTTTTGCAAGAACTCTCTCAATTTATTTCAGGCATAACGCAAACCTTTGAAGGAATTTTTCCAATCATCGGGGCCGGCAGCAGCGATGATTTTCATTTTAAAAAAACTTATCAATATTATGAAAATACCGTTCTAGCTTCCGGCGCATGCGCTGTTCTCTTTGGGGGACGCATGCAAGCTGCTTTAAGCTGTCGCCATGGCTTTCGACCATTAGGCAAACCGCGCATGATCAATGACAGCGAAGGCAATGTGATCAAATCCATTGACCACAAACCTGCCGCAGAAATTTATCAGGAATATTTTGATACAACAACCGAAACACTGCGCGCGAGCAATTTATCCTACTTAAATACGCGCTATCCTTTAGGTTCGCCCACAGGCGCCGGCCGTGAATATCTTTTAAGAAATATCATCAAAACACTCGACGACGACAGCATTGTCCTACAAGACACGATGGCCAAAGGTAAAACGATTCATCTTATGATCGGCAATAAAGAGTCATGCCTGCAAGCTGCCCAATTGGCCGCAGAGGACGTCAAATCACAAATGCAGGGACGCACGCCCAAACTGATTTTTATTTTTGAATCCCTGTCGCGTTACCGGATTTTGGGGCGCTCTGCTCATGCCGAAATCCAGAAAGTGCACGAAATCTTAGGATTCAACGTCCCGATTTTTGGCATGTATTCGTTTGGCGAAATTTTTACATACACTTCCCCCGACGGGCCAGAAACACTTTTGCAAAATGAAAGCATTCTTATTGCTGCAATAACCTAAACTTATGGATAATTTTGCACAAACAATTTATCAATTCTTTATCCTGCTGCTTCTTGTCGGATCAGGAATTTTGGGATATTTCTTGTACCATACCCTTAAAGAAATCGATGTTCTAAAAGATAGTTTGCGCAAACTTGCAGACTCGTTTGCCGAACTTGATGAACAGGCTAAACTTATTGTTAAAACCGACCTTGAACTTAACAAAACCCAGGAAGAACTCGACAAACGGCTTAACGGTCTTGATGCGCTGCAAAAAACCTCACGTCTGATTACCACAACACTCGACGAAAACGAAACGTTTCAAAGGCTCAACCCGAGTCTGTTAAATGAATTGGGGTTTGAAAAATATTTAATCTATGCATTAGCCTTGGACCAAAAGCTTTCTTTGCGGGTGTCTTTAGGGTACACGCAACCCGATCAAGACAAAATCACCGAGAAACTAAGCACAAACACCCAAATTTTGGAATTGCTCAAAAACGGCAATATGCTCTCGTCGTTAAAAAGTACGCCGGAAATCCAAAACCTCATTTTTGATATCATTCACGTCCGCAATTTTGTCTTAACACCAATTCTCGCTCAGGACAAAATGACAGGCATTATATGTGCCGGCAACCCCGGCGATGCGTTTGCCGTCACACAGGGCGATACCGAGCTTATTTCAATTCTCGCCGACCAAATCGGACAAGCCCTGGAAAACGCGCGTCTATTTGAACAAGCTTACCGCGCCCAACAGGCGCTTGAAGCCAAAGTCCAAGAGCGCACCAAACAACTTTCCTTGGCCCTTTCCGACGTGCAAGCGATTAGCCGAAACAAAAGCGAATTTATCTCTGCCGTTTCGCATGAACTTAGGACTCCTTTGACATCCATCAAGGGTTATGCCGCTCTTCTTAGCGCCGGAACCATCGGGGAAATTCCCGCCAAAGTCAAGGAACGGCTCGACAAGATCAACAAACAATCCGACAACTTAGTCTCGCTGATCAATGACCTTCTGGATATTTCACGCATCGAGTCGGGAAAAACAGAAATGAAATTGACCCCTCACCCGATGGCCCCGATCGTTGAGAATGTCCATGATCTTTTAACGCCGCAAATGAAAGACAAAAATATTCATTTTATCAATAAAGTCCCTGTCAATTGTCCGAGCATTCTGGTTGATTTAAACCAAATCGAAAGAGTCTTTATCAACTTGATTAACAATGCCATCAAATTTACGCATAACGGCGGGGCAATCACAATCGATTCTACTGTACAACCTGACAAAGTCACCTTTGCCATTTCCGATACGGGAATTGGGATCAACGAAGAAAACATCAAACAGCTTTTTAATGAATTTTATCGCATTGAAAATGAGATCAACCAAAACGTCAAAGGAACAGGGCTCGGATTAGCTCTTTGCAAAAAAATTATTGAAGCGCACGGCGGACGGATTTGGGTTGAAAGCAAACTCAACAAAGGGTCTGTTTTCTATTTTACTTTGCCGTTTGCGGCTAAAAAAACCTAAAATAAAAAGGCAGAAAAACAATCATGACAAAAGAACGCATTCTTACCATCGACGATGATCCTGACATCCTTGACGTGCTGGATTTAACGCTTTGTGAATCTTACGAAGTCATTCAGGCGCCTAACGGACAGGAAGGCTTAAAAATGGTTCAAGCCAAAAATCCAAATCTTGTCATTTGCGACTTTATGATGCCGGTTATGACCGGCAAAGAATTTTGCAAAGCGATGAAAAAAGATATCCTACTTGAACATATTCCGATTATCATGCTGACCGGAAAAGGAGAGACGAAAGACATGGTCGGCGGGATTGAAGCCGGAGCGGATGATTATATTGTCAAGCCTTTTGAACCCAGTGCTCTTTTAGCCCGTATCAAAATGATTTTGCGGCGTACCAATCGCAGCCTGGACGCTAATCCCCTGACCCATTTGCCGGGGAACACTTCGATCATGGAAGAACTTCAAGGCAAAATTGCCAGCGGCAAAACATTTGCCGTCGGATATGCTGATCTGGACAAATTCAAAATTTATAATGACAAATACGGTTTTGAAAAAGGAGACGAGGTCATCCGCGAATTAGCGCGGCTCTTAGTCAAAGTTGTTCGCTCTGTCGGAGGCAGCGAAACTTTTATTGGACACATCGGCGGAGATGATTTTGTTTTTGTGACCAGCGATGAACTTGTCGAAAATGTCTGCAAACAAATTATTATTGAATTCGACAAAACCGCGCCACAGTTTTATAACGAGGAAGACCGCAAAGCCGGCTATATCATCGGGAAAGACCGCTTGGGCAATGAAATTAAGACCGGGCTTCTCTCAATCTCAATCGGGATAGTTTCAAACGCCAACCAACCGATTACGCACGTCGCGCAAATCAGCGAAAAGGGAGCAGAACTTAAGAAATACGCAAAAAGCTTTCAGGAAAGTATTTTTGTGCGGGACCAGCGCAAAGGAAAATAAGAAAAACTTAAGGAAACGGGCCGTTGACGGAAGACGCAGGTAAATCACCAACCATATTGGTTACAGCATTTCCAAAATGTCCATTGGTTTTAACTAAAACTTCCGGGAGCATTGTACGAAAAGCCGTTAAAGCAAGGATCACCATCACGGACAAAAGGAGAAGATATTCTATCGCCGTCTGGCCACCATGTTCAATTGCTTTATTCTGACGAGGAAATTTTTGCAAGATTGTCAACTCCCTTTTAACGCTTTAACTATACCACGACGGATAAAGCATTTCAAACAACGCAATAACGATGATAAGCTATAAACTCTTCAAGAACTTAACAACATCTTTGGGGTTTGGCGATCCAAAAAAATAACTGGCGGAAACTAAAAGATTAGCTCCCGCCTTGACGATATCCGGCGCTGTCTGGGCATTGACTCCACCATCAACTTCTATATCGCCAGCAAAACGACTGCGCAAAGTTTTAATTTTTTCCAAAACGTCGGGCATAAATTTCTGTTTGGCAAACCCGGGATTAACCGACATGATCAAAACCCCGTCGATTTCTTTGAGCAGCGCATCGAAACACAAGCCTGTAGCAGGATTAACGACAAGAAAAACTTTTTTGCCCCTTGATTTGACCTTGGCTATATCAACACGTGCGGCATCTGCATCAAAACTTTCCAAAACTTTTGGATACTGGCCAAAAGCGCGCGAATCTTTCGTCCTCTGCCCATAACACTCAACTTGCAGCGAAATAATGTCTGCGCCCGCATTAATAAAATCATCAATATACAAACCGGGATTTTCGATCATCAGATGTGCTTCAATGGGAAGTTTTGTCACGGCACGTATCGCCTGCACAATCACCGGGCCTATCGTAATGTTGGGCACAAAATGTCCGTCCATAACATCGACGTGAATCATCTCTGCGCCGGCATCTTCACACATCGCAATTTGACTTGCAAGCTTGGTGAAGTCTGCGCACAAGACACTGGCATTAACTTTGATGGGATGAGACATAAGTAAATAAAAATTTTAATCGGATGCTTAGATGTTGGACGCTAGTAAAGCACCAGCGTCTAGCCTCCAACGTCTTGTTTTTATGCGCGGGGAGGGACTCGAACCCTCATGGGTTACCCCACACGCCCCTCAAACGT
>CAYNSM010000053.1:0-12726 GCA_964400065.1 uncultured Planctomycetales bacterium | reverse complement strand
GAATAGATAAAAACACAAGCCGCTTGACCTTGATGGTCTTCGCTTCGACCGAAAGATTTGTTGTGCTATTAATTTTTTTCAACAGGCTTCTCTTGTAATATTCGAATCTGCTCTTGGGCATCCTTAAAATTGTGGTCTAGCTCAAGCACTTTTTGAAAGTCGGCCAGTGCTTTTTGGACTTTCCCCGCGTCTTTATAAAATAGGCCTCTATTATAAAAAAGTTTAGGATTTTGTGGATCTTTTTTGATGGCTTCTGCAAAATAATTTTTTGTGCGACTATAAAGGTTCTTTAAATTTTTGTGAGTTAAGTCCACGATTTTAGGATAAAGTTCGGGTGAATAACTCGGGTCTAAATCGATGACTTTGTAATAATCATTTAATACCAGTTTATGATCAAAAGGATCCGTGTGGATATATTCCAATTGACTTTGTATATATTTCGCTCGATCCAGGTAAGCAGGAATAAACTTGGGATTAAGCTCGATGGCCTTGTTAAACTCCGTCGTGGCGCGGTTGTCATATTTTTCTGAATAGCCTTTTGCCAGCAAATAATGTGCATTAAAATCTTTTGGATTTTTCTTAACTCTCTTTTCGAACTCCGGAATGCTTCGGCCATAGGTTCCCAAAAAGGCATAAGGATCTTTGGGATCCTCGAAGGCAAATTTTTGTTCGCCTAACTTTTTGTCGTAATAGAATAATTCGACCCATGCTGCTTCTTTAAATGAAGGATATTTTTTGCCGAAATGTAAAAATGGATAAAGAGTCCCATCAGTCGGCCCGAGTTTAAATAAATATTCCTTGCCGGGTTCAACGAGAATGTAAGAGGCGGATTCGTAGTATGTGGTTTTACGGGCGAATTTTTTTCCCAATATTGTTTCGAATATCGGTTCAATAGGATCGAGCCATGAGATAGTCAATTTGTTTAGTAAGTTTATCTCAAAATCCGTGAGTTTATTTAAATAGGTAAGTTCTTGGTAAGGCCATGAAACAATTAGGGGAATCGGACGATTGCTTTTGTCATCCGTCTCTATTTTAAATGTTATGCCCATTTCTAAGCCATAGGCGGCTGGGATGGTAGTCCTGTCTTCAATTTGGTAACACGTCGGCTGCTCGGATGCTTTTGATGTGTCAAAAATATTTACGTCTTTAGTAGGCAGAGCATAAAAACAATTTTCTTTATTTGCTGCGGGACGAATCAGTCCGGCATGCGTAATCGTCAGTGATTTTATATCGCCTGAATGTTCAACGGATTTTTCGTTGGTTTGGACGTTTTTCCATTCGCTGGTCAAAAAAACTTTATCCCGTTCATACCCCAATAATTTGTTTGGCAGCCAATTCGACGGATCAATTTCGATACGCAGGCCTTCTTTTTGATTCGTCTGGAGGATATTTAAATTGTAAACTCTCGTCGAGTTCACATTGGTTTTTTCGACTTTGCAGGATACGCTTTGATTGATCCGGTCTTGGATTAAAGTCAGCAGTCCCTTGTATGTCAGCCAATCGGGAAAAGATGAGTTTTCACAAGTTGCCCAATCTTGGGAATTTGTGTAATGGGTGCAACTACTTCTATCGGCAGTATGAGAATCACTAATTTTGCTGAAACTACTTCTGTCGGTAGTATAAAAATCATCAACCATGCCAATTCTGCTAAATTGACGACTTTCGAATATTTTTGTCGTTTTATCGGCACGTTTAAAAACTTGCGTGAGTGCCGACAATTGATATGTGTTTCCGCCATCATCGGTGGGAACGTAAGCGTAAGCCATTGCTAAAGACGGGTCATGATAAAAATATTTGATGGACTGTCCGTTAAGCCAGTCGGGTCTTGACGATTTGTAGATTTTGTCGCATTTTGCTTTATCTTCGCAGGTTTCGACAAACTCAAAGTTGACACTGGTAATGCCGCTGACAGCCGTTTCCATTTTGTTCACAACATCCGTGCACGTCAGATCTTGAGCATAACCCAATCTTATTAGGCAAGTTGATATTGTCAGTACGAAGAATATTTTTTTGAGCATAAACAAATCTCCTGTTGCTAGAGTTTATTTAATTTCCCGATAAAAGCAGCTGCGTTTCATCGTGTGGCAGGCGGCGCCGATTTGCACAACTTTGATCAAAAGCGTGTCGCAGTCGCAGTCGTAATAAATATTCTTGACCGTTTGAAAGTGTCCCGAGGTCTCGCCTTTGACCCAATATTTTTGACGCGAACGCGACCAAAAGCACGTTTTGCCGACTTTGATCGTTTCTTTAAGCGAGTCAATGTTCATGTAGGCCATCATGAGCACTTCGCTGTTTTCAATGTCCTGCACAATAGCCGGGATCAGGCCGTCTGAGTTAAATTTGAGTTTGTCTAAATTCTCTGCTGTGATTTGGATTTTTTCGGCTTCTGTCATTTCGCTCATAGTCTTACCTCGATGGATTTTTGTTTTAGAAAATTTTTTACCTGTGGGACGGTCAGTTCTCCATAATGAAACACCGATGCGGCCAAGGCGGCGTCTGCATTTGTTTTTAAAAAAACTTGCGCAAAGTCTTCGATTTTTCCAGCCCCGCCGGATGCGATAACCGGAATGTTGACCGCTTTGCAAACGGCGTCAGTCAAGGCCAAATCAAAACCGTTTTTTGTTCCGTCAGCGTCCATGCTGGTCAAAAGGATTTCGCCGGCGCCGCGCTCTTGTGCTTCTTTGGCCCAGAGAACAGCTTCTTTGTCTGTTTTGACTCGGCCGCCGTTTAAATAAACGTCCCACTCGTGCCCGACTTTTTTGGCGTCGATGGCAACGACAATGCACTGACTGCCAAAACGATTGGCCGCATCCGTAATTAACTGCGGGTTTTTGATGGCCGAGGAATTAAGCGAAACTTTGTCGGCGCCTGCGTTTAAAAGTTCGCGAATATCTTCCAGCGATTGTATACCGCCGCCGACGGTCAAGGGCATAAAAACTTTTTCGGCGGTATGTTTGACGATGTCGATCATAATTCCGCGCTTTTCGTGGCTGGCAGTAATATCGAGAAACACAATTTCATCGGCGCCTTGTTTATCATAGGCCTCGGCGACAGACACCGGATCGCCGGCATCGCGCAGCTGGACAAAGTTGACCCCTTTAACCACTCGGCCATCTTTAACGTCTAAACAAGGAATGATACGTTTTTTTAACATACGAATAGTTATTTTATTTAAATGAAATTTCCCTCCCCCATCAAGGGGGAGGAACATATTTTAAGGTTAATCGACCGTACCGATAAATTATTTTCCCGCTGCTAATTTGATCGCTTCTTTTAAATCCAGCTTTCCTTCATAAATAGCTTTACCGGTAATTGCGCCTAAGACTTTGCGTGGCCTGATTGTCAGTAACTTTTTAATGTCCTCCAAATTTGCTATGCCTCCGGAGGCTATGACCGGAATTTTGACCGTCGATAAAATTTCACTTAAAGCTTCCCAATTGGGTCCTGTTAGCATACCGTCGCGCTTGATATCCGTGTAAATAAGGCACGCAAGTCCTGCAGCTTCGAGTTCTTTCGCAAAATCAGTCCCTTTGACTTGCGTTGTTTCGGTCCACCCTTTTTGAGTGACATAGCCGTCTTTGCAGTCGAGGCTGACGGCAATTTTTTCACCAAAGCGAGCAAGGATTTTTTTTAAGAAAGGCTTATCGGCTACGGCGCGTGTTCCTAAAATAACACGCCGGACACCTGCCCCCAGCAGTTTTTCAATTTCGGCTTCGCCTCGCACACCGCCGCCCATTTGAATAGGAAGCGCAATGTCTTTAGCGATTCGGGCAATTGTGTCAAAATTTTTAATTTCGCCGTTCTGCGCGCCGTCTAAGTCTACGATATGTAACCATTGGGCACCGCACCTTTGCCATTCGTACGCGACGTCAAGCGGGTCCAGTGAGTATTCGGTCACGTCGGAGAATTCACCTTGCCGTAATCGCACCACCTTGCCGTCCTTAATATCTATTGCGGGGAAAATGATCATAGGAGTCGTTAGAGCCTTACAAAATTTTCTAAAATTTTTAGTCCCACCGTCTGGCTTTTTTCGGGGTGGAATTGGACGCCAAAAAGATTTTTGCGTGCAATGGCGCAAGTATACGTGACGCCGTAATCTGTTGTGGCGGCAATAACGCTTTTGTCCGTCGGGTCGACAAAATACGAGTGGCAAAAATAGACATCAGCCCTTTGCGGGATTCCTTTAAAAAGCGGACAAGTGTTTTGCGCAACGGTGATTTGGTTCCAGCCCATCTGCGGAACTTTGAGCGACTCAAAACGTTTGACCTCACCTTTAAGAATGCCCAGCGCCTTGACCTCTCCGCCTTCAAAACTTTTTTCAAACAAAAGCTGTAAGCCTAAACAAATTCCCAAGAAAGGTTTATCTTGCTTGATCGTTTTTTCAATCGCTGAGATAAGATTTAAGCTCCGCAACTTTTCCATCGCCGGAAGAATAGCGCCCACGCCGGGTAAAACAACTTTGTCGGCCTTTTCTATTTCAGAGACGTTTTGCGTAATCACAGTTGTGGCTCCGGCTTTTTCTAAAGCCTTTTGGACACTGCGTAAATTTCCCATGCCGTAATCGATGATGGCAATCATAATTAATATTAACTTTTTAAGAGCCATACGATAGGGTACCGTGCTCAAACTGCGCGCGGTACCCACCCGCAGGCCTCTTCTATATTTTTTTAGTCAATAATTCCCTTTGTCGACGGGACTTCGCCTTGCCGCCGCGGATCAATTTGTGTGGCTTGATCTAAAGCCAGTCCCAAGGATTTAAAAACCGATTCTAAATCCGTGTGCAAATCTTCGGACAATCCTTCGATTTTGACGTTGAGCGTTGCTCCCAAATTGTGGGCAAAAGATTCTAAAAAATGGTCCAGGTCGCTTAACGCATAGCCATCTTGCGGCTTTACAGAAACTTTGTTCACGTCGGGACAGCGGAAATGGTAGTATCCTCTCCCGCTTAAATCAATGACTGTTTGACCGACAGTTGATTCCATCGGGGCAAAAGCTGACCCAAAGCGTTTGATTCCTGTCCGGTTTTCGCCCAAAGCTTTTTTGAACGCTTTGCCCAAGGCAATCCCAATGTCTTCGTTGGTGTGGTGAATATCAATGTGCGTGTCGCCTTTGACACTTAATTCCAAATTGAAGAATCCCCAAAAAGCAAAAAGCTCGAGCATATGATCCAAAAGGCCGATCGGTGTTTTGATTTTTGTCTTGCCGCTGCCGTCGATGTTAAGCGTAATTTGTATTTCGGTTTCTTTGCTTTTTCTCTCAAATGTGGTTTGACGGGGTGTCATAAGAGCTTTCCTTTATTATATTAATGTGTGAAACGGACTTTGATCGAATCTGAATGTTTTTGCAAACCTTCGATAAGAGCGACTTTCTCTATCGGCTCGCGGATTTTTTCCAGGGCCTTTTTGGTGTAGGAAATCACGTGGCTTTTTTTAGTAAAATCCGACGTGCAAATTCCGGAAAAGAAACGCGCCGTTCCCAGTGTGGGCAAAACATGGCTGGGGCCGGCGGCGTAATCCCCTAAAGCGGTTGGGCTGTACGGCCCTAAAAAAATGGCTCCGGCGTTACGGATTTTCGAAGCAATACTTTTGGGGTTGCTGGTTAAAACCTGCAAATGTTCCGGCGCGATGCGGTTAGCGATTTCAACCGCTTCGTCCATATTCTTGGCATAAATCCCAAAGCCGCCCGGCACCCTTTGACGCACAATTTTTAAAAGCCGCCGCGAGTTGGTGACAAGAATTGAAAGGCCGCCCAAATGTTCCATCTGTGCTTCTAAATCAGCGATGACGTACTCGGGATTGCTTGAACGGTTTGCGATTACGACTAACTCCGAGGGGCCAGCCAGCATGTCGATCCCCACGGTGCCAAAAAGTTGGCGTTTAGCTTCGGTGACAAACATATTGCCGGGTCCGACAATTTTGTCGACTTTTGTGATTGTTTTTGTTCCCAAGGCCATAGCCGCAATCGCTTGCGCTCCGCCGACTTTATAAATTTCATTGACCTTCAAAAGATTGGCAACCGCGAGAATATAAGGATTAATATGCCCGTTTTTGTCCGGTGGCGTGGCAATCACGATCCGTTTGACACCAGCGACCTTAGCGGGAATGACCGTCATATAAACGGTCGAAACCAAAGGCGCCGTTCCGGCTGGAATATAAATGCCGACGGAATCAAGCGGCAAAATGTTTTCGGTTAGCAGTATCCCTTCCGCTTCCTTGACGCGGCAGGGCTTAGGCAATTGCTTTTTATAAAAACCGGTCACATTGTTGATGATCTGCTTCAAATTGGCTATAAAGTCGCTGGTGATGTTTTGAAAAGCCCCGCTGATTTCACTTTCAGGAACTTTAATATCTTTAGCTTCAAGTTGAGCATGATCAAACTTGCGCGTGTAACGGACAAGTGCCTCATCAGCGTTAACTTTAACATCTTCGATGATTTTGCGAACCTTTTCCTCGACGTGACGTTTGTGAGTCGTCGTGTAGCGGTTGTAAAGGTTTTGTGCGCTCTGCCCGTTTTGTTGGATGATTTTCATAAGTTCACAATTTCGCTAAAATGATTTCTTTGGCTTTTTCGATGGCTTGGTTTAAGTTTTTGTTTTCTTTGCTTCCGGCTTGCGCAAGATCTGGACGCCCGCCGCCATTACCGTTAAAAATGGGTGCAATTTGTTTAATAATCTCGTTTGCGTTTACTCTATTAACGAGGTCTGATGAAACTGCAATTAAGATATTTGTTTGTTCGAGCGAATCATTAGCTAAAAGCAATATCCCCGACGTCAATTGGGGGTGTGTTTTTAGAAAATCTGAAATCTTTCTTAAGAACTCGATTGAAGTATTCGGAAATTTTTGGACAACTACTTTTGTTCCCGCTTTGCCTTGTGCTTTCGTCAACAGATCGACCAGATCGTTTTTGACAAAGCTTTCAAATTTCTGTTTCTCAAGTTCTTTGGCTTGCTCTTTTTGCCGTAGTTTTTCTTCTTCCTGCTGTTTTTTTGCGGCTTCGTTTTTCTTTTGTTCTTCTTCAAAAATAGCTGCAAAGTTTGCGGTTTTTGCTTCAATACGGCGAATGCCCTGTGCGACGGCGCCTTCACTGGTTAATTTGAACTTTTCGATTTGTGCCGTCGAGTCTAAGTGGGTTCCACCGCAAAACTCTTTCGAAAAGTTCCCAATCGAAATGACTCGCACGCGGGCGCCGTACTTTTCGGCAAAGAAAGACAAAGCGCCTAAATTTTTGGCTTCTTCAATGGCCATTTCTTTCTTTTCGACATGGTCATGCGCCTTGATTGAGGCGTTGACAAAACTTTCGATTTGCGTCTTTTGGTCGGGGCTTAGCGCTTGGGGATGGGTAAAGTCAAAACGCAAACGATCTTCCGCAACCAGTGAACCTTGCTGTTGAACATGTGTTCCCAAAACTTTTCGCAGGGCCGCTTGCAAAATATGGGTCGCCGTATGATTGCGCATGATAGAAAGTCGTCTGATTTCATCTACTTCGGCGTGCAAAGGATCGCCAATTTTCACAAGTCCCTCCACAACTTTTCCGATGTGAAGAATAACGTCATTGAGTTTTTGGGTGTCTTCGATGCGGATCTTGGCTGTCCCGGTCAACAAAAGTCCGCTGTCGCCGACTTGCCCGCCGGACTGCGCATAAAACGGCGTTTTGTCCAAAACGATTTTAACGCTGTCATTTTCGCTGGCTTCCAGCACCTCTTTGTTATCGATAAAAATTTTGAGCAATTTTGCCTTGCCGCTTAAGTGTGTGTAGCCAATGAATTCTGTTTTGGCAACATCCAAACGCAAGTCGTTGTCCACAAAAACATCGCCGAGCATTTTGCTGGAAGCCCGAGCGCGGTCCTGTTGCTGTTTCATAAATGCGTGATAAAACTCCAACGCTTTTTGGTTTTCTTCGATAGGAATACCGACGGACAGCGCTGTTGTTGAGATTGTCGGCAAAGGCAAGCCGTAGGTGTCATGAAAGCGAAAATACACCTCTCCACGTTCTTGAGCGTTTGTTGTTTTTTGGATTTCGGCGGTAAACTCAGGAAGCCGCTGTGTTCGCACCGCAATAAAAGCTTCTTCGGTTTTTTCAATAAGTTTCATCAGGTCATTTTGTTTAGGAATAATTTCGGGATACTGCGTTTTAAAAACTTCGATGACCGCCGGTACAAGTTTGTAAATGCTTGGGGTCAATCCTCCCGCGCTTAAAACAAGATTCGTGCTGTCATTGATAAGCCGTTTGACCACGCTGCCGCGCTCTTTGTTCGACGGGATAACTCCGTCAGAGATTGCAAAAACAATCGCACGGATATGGTCTGCGATGACCAATTCGTCACGGCTGGACAACTTGATGGTATCCGTACAAATGTCCTTGCGTATCGCCTGGCGGATTGGCATAAAAAGATCTGTGTCGTAATTGGTCTTTTTGCCCTGAATGACCGCAACCAAACGTTCTAATCCCATGCCGGTGTCGATGTTTTTGTTAGGCAAAGGTTCCAAGATGCCGCCGTCCTTGCGATTGTACTGCGTAAAAACAAGATTCCAGACTTCACTAAAACGGCCGCAGCTGCAATCCGGATCACATTTTTCTTTCTTGTCGCAATGGGGATTGACGCCGTAGTCAAAGAAAATTTCGGAGCATGGGCCGCAGGGACCGTTAGGGCCGTTTAATTTTGCATTCGACGGCCAAAAATTGCTTTTATCGCCGAGCTTGACAAGTTTGTTCTCAGGAATCTTGATGTGTTCCAACCAAATCTTTTGTGCTTCGCTGTCTTCTTTATAAATAGAAACCCAGAGTTTTTCTGGCGGAATTTTAAGAACTTGGGTCAAAAATTCCCATGCCCATTCGATGGCTTCTTTTTTAAAGTAATCGCCAAAAGAAAAATTGCCCAGCATTTCAAACATCGTGTGATGAAACGCGGTCACCCCGACTTGGTCTAGGTCGTCGGTGCGCAGGCATTTTTGGGAAGTTGTCGCGCGCGTAAAGTCGTCGATATGGCCTAAGAATTGGCGTTTAAACTGCTGCATGCCGGCGGTGGTAAACAAGACCGTTGGATCATCTTTGGGCACCAAAGAATCGCTGGCAATGACTGAGTGCTGTTTGGACTTAAAGAATTCTAAAAAACTTTTTCGTATGTCGTTTGCAGTTAGCATATTTTGTTTTTTGTTTAATGATTATTTTACTATTTCCCTCCCCCATCGTGGGGAGGGTTAGGGCGGGGGGAAATGGCGCTGCCGATATCGTCCCCTCCCCGAACCCCTCCCACAAGGGGAGGGGAAAGTCTTATAAATTATGGAAGTAATTTTAACGTTTTATAAACCACTTCCGCCGAAAATCCCCGACGCAGTAAATAGCCTTCGAGCCGTCTTTGCTGTGTTGTCCTCTCAAGCTTTTGATAAATTTTTATTCGTTTCTGTGCCACTTGTTCTGCCGCATTTAATTCGTCGTAATCTTTCGTAAGTTTTGCGATTTGTTCGCTGACAATTTCGTCGGCAACCCCTTTTTCTTTTAATTCCTGGCGTATGCGTTTGACGCCAATTGGTTTAGCCAGACGAGAAACAATCCACGCTTTGGCAAAAACCGTATCGTCAATCAGCCCGGCATTTTTAAAAAACGCAATAACTTGCTCAATAATAGCATTATCAAAAGCTTTGTCTTTAAGTTTAGTGATTATTTCCTGTTGACTGCGGATACGAAACTTAAAAAACCGATAAACAACCGCTTTTGCTTTTGAAAATAAAACGTCCTGTTCTTTTGTCCCAGCCATGTCAGGGTTCGAGTACAAAAAAACCGCGGACGGTCCGCACTAAACAACTTCCCTGGGCCGCGGCAACCGCCTGATAATAATCGTCTAAATTGCGAATCACCTGTTTGTTGATACTGATAATCACGTCATTTTTTTCCAAACCGCTTAATTGGGCAGGACTTGCTTGCGCAATTTGGGTAATGACAACACCGTTGGTATTGGCCAAACGTAGTTTATCGGCGATAGTCGATGTTATTTCGTCAACCGTTAAGCCGCGCCAGGATTTAACACTCGGTACTTTAGCTGCAGGCACAGGGGCTAAATCTGTTCTGGTGTTTACGGACTCGTTTTTTTCGATGGTAACAGGGATTTCTAATTTCTTTTGATCGCGCGAGATTTGCAAAACGATCGGCTTGCCGATTGTCGCATTGCTGATCTGTTTGACAAGCGCCGATGAATTACGGATTTTGATCCGGTTGGCTGAAAGGATAATGTCGCCTTCCTTAATTCCGGCTTTGTCAGCCGGCGCCTCTGCGAGAACTTTTGTGACCAAGACACCTTCTTCGCTGGACAAGGCAAAGTATTGCGCTAAACGCTCGTCGATATCCTGAATCCCGATACCGATCCAGCCGTATTCGATTTTTTTGCCCTGTGTCAGCTGTTCAACAATCGCTTTAGCGTAATTGACCGGAATTGCAAACCCAACCCCCTGATAGCCGCCGGAGGTTGAAAAGATGGCCACATTTATGCCAATAACTTCTCCGCTTAAATTAACCAGCGGCCCACCTGAATTGCCGGGATTAATGGCCGCATCCGTTTGGACCAAGTCTGAATAGTCTGAATCTCGATGTGAGGTTTGCGGTAAGCTGCGGTGTAGAGCACTGATAACGCCGGATGTCACTGTCGGTTGCGGGTCGTCTAAAATATTGCCAAACGGGTTACCGATGGCCACGACCCATTGGCCGATTTTAAGGTTTTCTGAATTTCCTAAACTTGCCACAGGAAGATTATCTGCGGTGATTTTGATGACGGCCAGGTCGCTGCGCACATCGATGCCCGTCAACTCTCCGTCAAACTTTCGGCCATCTGGCAGAGTCACTGTGATTTTGTCGGCCCCGTCGACCACATGGTCATTAGTCAAAATATAGCCGCGTCCGTCGACAATGACGCCCGAACCAATCCCTAACGACTTTTCTTCGTAATTCGGTGTTGTTCCAAAAAAGTCTTCAAAAAAATGGTTCATGATAGCGTCATCATAAGGATTGCCGAAATAGTTGGATTTTATCCTATAGTGCTTGATCTTTTCTGTTTTGATGGCGACCACGGCTGGTCCGGTTTTTTGGGCAACGTCGCTGACGGCCGTAACCAGGTTAGGTTCGTCAGCGTAAAGATTTGTTGCCCAAGCATGAGACAGAATAAAAAGAAACAGAAACAATCGTTTCATAGTTTTTTAACGTTTGATAAGCAGTTTTTCGATAATCGCTTTTTCGATTTTGTTCGTGATCTTGGGGTTTTCTTCGAGAAACTTGCGCGCGCTGTCGCGGCCTTGCCCGATTTTTTCGTTTTCAAAAGAAAACCAAGCGCCGGCTTTTTGAATGATCTCGGACTTAACGCCCATGTCGATAATATCGCTGAGCCTTGATATCCCTTCGGTAAAAAGGATTTCAAATTCTCCGTCGCGAAACGGTGCGGCGACTTTGTTTTTGACGATCTTCGCACGAATGCGGTTGCCGATGACTTCATCTCCGCGTTTGAGCGACTCGATGCGTCGCAAGTCAATACGAACGGAGGCATAAAATTTGAGCGCGTTGCCGCCGGTTGTGGTTTCCGGATTGCCGAACATAACGCCAATTTTCATACGGATTTGATTGATAAAAATAACACAGGTCTTACTCTTATTAATTGCGGCGGTGAGTTTACGAAGCGCTTGCGACATAAGACGCGCTTGCAAACCCATGTGCGAATCGCCCATCTCCCCTTCGATTTCGGCGCGAGGCGTTAAAGCCGCGACCGAGTCGATGACAACCAAATCAATCGCGTTGGAACGCACGAGGGTTTCGGCAATTTCCAAAGCTTGTTCGCCGGTGTCAGGTTGGGAAATCAGCAGGTCTTCCAACTTGACGCCGACGGTTTTGGCATAACTGGCGTCAAACGCGTGTTCGGCGTCGATAAATGCGGCCACCCCGCCTAATTTTTGGACTTGATTGATAATGCTTAACGTCAGCGTTGTTTTTCCGGACGATTCGGGTCCGTAAATCTCAACGACCCGTCCGCGGGGAATGCCGCCAATGCCTAAAGCAACGTCAATAGCCAACGAACCCGTTGGAATCGCTGGAATGTCCAGGCACGTGGCTTCGTCCATTTTCATGATCGAGCCTTTGCCAAATTGTTTTTCGATTTGCGTTAAGGCCAGTTCGAGCGCTTTGTGTTTGTTTTCGAGATCAGCCGCTTTTTTTGCTTCCATTGCTTTTGTTTCTGTTTTGACTTCAGTCATTGCAACCTCCGATGTAATTTAAATTACGAAAATATGACAACCACACCTTTAAGGGGCCTTGGGCGTAAGATAATAATGAAACGTTTCGCTTTACAAGGGTTATCGGGGTGGGGAATTCTTTTTGTCTTTTAACTGACGAGAAATTATAGCTGTGGGGTATGGTGTTGTCAAACATTTTAAAGATATACCAAAGTGTTGGAAGCGCTTGGATATCTAAATGTTTTTAGGCCTTGGTTCTATTTAGGATGCGTTATTGCATTTGCGGAAAATTTTGATGATTTCATTTTTTAGGACCGGTTTAAGGCTTATTATTTTTTCGTAATATGGTTTTGCTTGGCTGCATTGCCCCTGATTTTGGTAAATGCTAGCGATTCGAAAAAGAGCGTCGGGACTTTCGGGGGTCAAGTCTAAAACTTCTTTATAGGCGTTTAACGCGTTTTGTGGCTCCCCTGTTTGTTCGTAAATATAACCCAGGTTAAAGGTCGCATCAACATTAAAT
>CAYNSM010000052.1:0-12946 GCA_964400065.1 uncultured Planctomycetales bacterium | reverse complement strand
GTTTCCTTTATTTCGTCGATAAAGACGGCGATATCGCTTGTGCCGCTATGGTTCGTGGTGGTGCAAAGAAAAAGAAAGCTGCAAAGAAGGTTGCTAAAAAACGCAAGTAAGACTAGTTTAAGGCATAAAATAACCCTCACGCTTATTTCTGTCGCAAGACAAAAATGCTTGAGGGTTATTTTATTTGACGGAAATATCAAATTGACGTAGAGTTATCGGGATATTTAACCCTATTTTCCCCTGATGAATACTGACTACATTACGATACACAATGCCCGGGAACACAACCTCAAAAGCATCGATGTTAAAATCCCGCGCAATAAATTTACGGTCATAACCGGATTAAGCGGCTCAGGAAAATCATCTCTAGCTTTTGATACGATTTACGCCGAAGGACAACGCCGCTATGTCGAAAGTCTCTCCGCGTACGCCCGCCAATTTTTGGAGCAATTACAAAAGCCCGACGTTGAATACATCGAAGGTCTCTCGCCGACAATTTCAATTGAACAAAAAACAACGAGCCGCAATCCCCGTTCAACGGTTGCCACACAAACCGAAATCTATGATTACCTTCGGCTTTTATACGCGCGTGCCGGGACACCGCATTGCTATAGTTGCGGCAAACTTATCGAACGACAAACAACAGAGGAAATCACCCGGCAAATCCTCTGCGTCCCAGAAGAGACAAAAGTCAATATTCTCGCACCACTTATCCGTGGACGTAAAGGTGAGTACCGTGATATCGGAAAACAAGTTTCAAAAGCCGGCTTTGTCCGCTACCGTGCCGACGGGGTCATCCATGAAGCGACCGATAAAGTCAAATTCGACAAATTCAAAATCCATCACATTGAAATCGTTGTCGACCGTTTAATCATTAAAAGCACCATCAAAAAACGTTTAACCGATTCACTGGAAACGGCGCTGAAAATCGGCGAGGGAATCGTTATCATTGACTTTAACGGACAGCAGCCCGAAAAAACCTTTAGCGAACGCTACGCCTGCAGCGACTGCGGCATCAATTTGTTGGAAATCGAACCGCGGATTTTTTCGTTTAATTCACCTTACGGCGCCTGTCCTGACTGCAATGGGCTTGGGACTAAAATGGAAATTGACTCCAATCTGCTTATTCCCGACACAACCAAGCCTTGGGTGCAAGCCATCGCTCCATGGAAACGCGGAAACAAAAATTATTTAATGTATTATCGCGCCGTCATGCGTCAGATTGGGGCAGAGTACCGAATCGACCAAACGACGAGTTTTAAAGATTTGCCCGCAAAATTTAAAAATATCATTTTCAACGGCTCTGACGATGAAGTCTGGGGAAAACCTTTTGAAGGAATTCTCAATTACATGCAGCGGCTTTTTAAGGAAACCGAC
Source organism: uncultured Planctomycetales bacterium (assembly GCA_964400065.1). Classification (GTDB taxonomy): domain Bacteria; phylum Omnitrophota; class Gorgyraeia; order Zapsychrales; family JANLHA01; genus JADLGJ01. The sequence goes on along the minus strand of CAYNSM010000052.1, from coordinate 11,569 downwards.
AGCGAATGGCTGCAGGGTGAAATCAATCAATATATGTCCGAATCGCCATGCCATACATGCCAAGGGAAACGCCTAAAAAAAGAATCGCTTGCCGTTAAAATAAACGATAAAAATATCGCGCAGGTCACAGAGTTTTCAATTAAAGATGCAAAAAGATTTTTTAATTCTCTTAAACTGACTACCGAGCAAAAAAAGATCAGCGAACAAATCCTCAAAGAAATTGCACGGCGCCTGGACTTTTGTATCAATGTCGGCCTTGAATATCTGACTTTAGACCGCAAAAGCGCAACGCTCTCAGGTGGAGAAGCCGAACGCATTCGCCTGGCGACACAAGTCGGGTCAGGATTAGTCGGCGTTATTTACATCCTCGATGAACCATCTATCGGCCTGCATCAAAAAGATAATGAACGGCTGCTTTCGACTCTGCATTCTTTGCGCGATATCGGTAATACTCTGATCGTTGTCGAACATGATGAAGACACGATCCGAAACGCCGACTATATTATTGATATGGGCCCCGGTGCCGGCGAATTTGGCGGCCAAATTATTTATGCAGGGGACATTCCCGGACTTTTAAAATCTCCTCAATCTTTAACCGGCCAATATTTACGCGGGCAGCTAAACATCAAAATGCCAGAACATCGTCGAGAAACAAAAAAAACAAAATTTTTGCAACTCCACAGTGTTAACGAACATAACCTCAAAAACATCGATGTTTCTTTTCCGCTGGGAACCTTTATCTGTATTACCGGCGTCTCCGGCTCTGGGAAATCGACTTTGATCAACGATGTGCTTTACAAAGCCCTCGCCCAAAAAATCAACCACGCCAATGAAAAACCCGGCAGCCATAAAAAACTTACCGGCATCGAGAACATTGATAAAGTCATCGTCGTGGATCAATCTCCCATCGGACGCACGCCCCGTTCAAACCCAGCGACCTACACTGGAGTCTTTAGCAATATCAGGGATCTTTTTAGCCAAATGCCGGAGGCAAAAATCCGTGGCTACAAACCCGGACGATTTAGTTTCAATGTTCCCGGCGGACGCTGTGAAGCTTGTCACGGGGATGGAATCAAAAAAATTGAAATGCATTTTTTACCTGACGTTTATATTGAATGCGAAGTCTGCCATGGCAAGCGTTTTACAGAACAAACATTGGACGTTCTATATAAAGAGAAGAGTATCAGCGATGTTCTTAATCTGTCCGTAGACGAAAGCCTCAAAATTTTTGAAAATATCCCGCGTATTCGCACTGTTGTCCAAACCTTAAACGATGTTGGCCTTGGCTACATAAAGTTAGGGCAGCCAGCGACAACACTTTCCGGCGGAGAAGCTCAGCGCGTTAAACTTGCTTCTGAATTATGCAAACCTGCCACCGGCAAAACACTTTATATTCTCGATGAACCGACAACAGGCTTGCATTTTGCCGATGTCGATAAACTGATGAGCGTGCTCCAAAGACTAGTTGACCGCGGTAACACCATTATCGTCATTGAACACAACCTGGAAGTTATCAAAAACGCCGACTATATTATTGACCTTGGACCCGACGGGGGAGATAAGGGCGGCGAAATTGTTTTTTGCGGGACACCGGAAGAATTATGCAAACACAAAACTTCGCATACTGCAGAATACTTAAAAAAAATCCTAAAAACCCCTGAACAATCTTGATATACTGACATTTATGAATTTTAAAAATAAAGTTAAAATATTTTTTCTAATATTGATAATTGCTTTTGCCGGCGCAATTCTTCCGTCTTGGGTTGAGGCTGACCAAACCGAAGACGAACTTTTTCTTGTCGCTCAAAAAGCGTATGAAGATGGATTTTATGATGTGGCCACCCGCTATATCGAACAATTTCAGCAAAAGTATCCATCCTCGCAAAAAAGTGTCCAAGCCAAACTGTTACTTGGACAATGTTATTTCTTCAAAAACCAATATCTCAAAGCCTTTGAAATCTTTCAGTCGCTTTCGCAATATACCGAATTTCGAGACGCCACACTTTTTTGGCTTAGCGAAACGTATTTCAAAGGCGGAGACTACAGGCAAGCTGAAAAAAATTACCTGCAGTTGATCAACACCTATCCAAATTCGTCGTACGTGCCGCAGGCTTTATATTCTTTGGGTTGGACATATTTTGAGCAGAGCAACTACAAAGAAGCAAAAGATTCCTTCACAAAACTTATTTCGCGTTTTCCGGCACACTCGTTAAGCGAAGAAGCGGCGTTTAAAATCGGCGAATGCAGTCACAATGCCGCAGAGAGCGATGCCGCAATAAAAATTCTTAAAGATTTTCTCGGGATTTATCCTAATTCAATCCGGTTGGCCCATGCCCTTTTCTTAATTGGAGAATCTTATTATAACGAAGAAAACTATCTTTCTGCCATAAGCTATTACGCGCAAGCGGCCGATAAGTCCAACGACGCTAAAATCGCTTTGCTTGCAAAACTTGGGTCCGGATGGAGTTATTTAAAACTACAAAAATTTGATCTTTCTAAAAAAAGTTTTGAAGACGCCGAAAAAATTGCCCAAGAAAAAAACTTGCCGTCCGAAGACATTCTTATTGGTTTAGCGACGCTGTATACAGATGCCGCAGATAATCAGAGTGCAGCCGCTATTTACCAAAAACTGATAAACGAGTTTCCCCAGAGCTTTCGTCTTGCTCAAGCCTATCTTGGCAAAGCTAATAGCGATTATGCGCAAGCTGATTATGCCAGCGCCATCACAAATTATGAAAATTTGATTACAAAATTTTCGAAGGACCCATCTCAAACTGAAATTATTGAAAAAGCTTATTACGGCTTGGCCTGGACATACCTTAAAAGCGGCAGAGCTGATCAAGCGATACAAAGTTTTCAAGACATAGTCGCCAAGTCAACGAGTAAAATCGCTCGAGCCAGTGCATTGACCCAAATTGGCGACGCGTATCAGGAAATCAATCAATTTGATAAAGCCGTGCAAATTTATGATCAACTGTTACGTGACTATCCCGACAGCGTTTTTGCGGATTACGCACAATACCGGCAAGGCATCGCACTTCTTAAGACAAATAAAATTGATGCCGCGACACTTTCTTTTCAGAGCCTTCAGGCAAATTTTCCTAAAAGTAAATACCTTGGCGAAGTGAAGTATTATTTAGCCTTGGCCTATTTTAAAAAAGAGCAGTGGGAGCAAGCGATCCGTCTGGCTAAAACATATTTAGACGAGCCAAATGACACAAAAAACTTTATTGCCGAAACGAATTATCTTTTAGGACTAGCGAATTTTAATCTTAAAAAATATGATCCGGCGCTTAATGTTTTTCAAAAACTCGCCAAAAGTTCTGTGGATCAAAAAGATATGCGGCAGGCGGCCGAACTTTACATTGCAAAATCCTTATTTGCTTTAGACAAACAGAAAGAGGCGATTGAAAAACTTAGCGCCATCCCTAAACTCTATCCGGCAAGTGAATCTGCCGGCGAAGCTCTCCTCTTGATGGGGGATTATTATCTGGACAACGAAGAATATCCGCAGGCAATTTCTTGTTACAATCAATTTATCGCAGATTTCCCGTCGAGTGAAAAAGTCAGCTTGGTTTATTATGAGCTGGGCCAAAGTTACCAGGGAGCGGGCAAACTCAATGACGCTCTCAAAACTTATAAGCAAATCATGAAAAATCCAGATACGGAAATTTTTGCGAGAGCACAACTGGCAGTTGCTGATATTTTCTCAAAAGATTTAGACCCGCAAACAGCAATCACAACCTATCAAAATATTGCTCAAACAATCCCGGAATTTAAAAAAGAAGCCCTGCTTCGAGTTGCCGAGATTTATAAAAATACCGACGCCTATTCGAAAGCCATCACGACGTATCAGGAGGCTCTTTTATCGCCATCGCTTTCAAAGGAGGATGCCGCGACATTGCAATTTGAAATTGGCGATACCTATGAATTAATGCACGACTCGGCTAAGGCCGTTGAAGCGTATTTAAAAATTTCATACCTTTATCCCGACGAAAAAACATGGGTCATTAAATCAAATCTAAGACTGGCACGAATTTTTGAAGACACCTCCCAATGGGAACAAGCGATAACAATTTATAACAAAATCCTTAATTTCAACACGGAAGAATCCAAATACGCGAAGGAACGTTTAGAATGGATTGCCGCAAATGCCAAAACTTCTTCTTTTGTATCACCATAAAAACTTAAATGAGGTCTTAAGATGAATGAAATAAACGCAAAACAACTCTTATTCGCCGGCGGGCCGGTCATGATCCCAATTATTTTTTGTTGGATTTGCGCTTTAGTGATCATCATAAAAAAATGGCGGTATTTCCAAAATTTGAAATCCAGCATTGCCCCATTCAAATCCGAAATTTTTGCATTGGTTCGCGAGAACAAAATCAAAGCCGCCATTCTTGCTTGTGAAAAAAATAGCCTACCAACCGGCCCGATTCTTAAGGCCGGCCTTCTCAAATTTGGTTGCCGACGAGAGGAAATCCGAGAAACCCTTGAAGATGCCATTTTTCTTGAAATCCCAAAACTTGAACAAGGCCTCACAGCTTTAATTACAATTGCAAATATAGCTCCTTTATTTGGCGTGCTTGGGACCGTGATCGGGTTAACAATTATTTTTCAAATGATTCAATCTCAAAATGCCGGAATGTATACCATTACGCCGGCTGATCTTTCAGGCGGCATTTGGCAAGCTCTCCTGACGACATTAGCAGGACTTATCGTCGCTATCCCGGCATTTGTTGCTTATAATTATTTCATCGAATCTCTTAACACGGCGATTAGCGAGCTTAACGCGACAAGCAACCAACTGGCCAATCTGTTAACACAGACGCATGAATCAACCAGTGAACAAATTTCCGATATCCTTCAATAAGATGAAATTACAAAGTTCCCTTAAAACTTCCAGCAACCTTTTTCCAATTACATTCGCACCACTCTTAAATTTATTTTGCCTCTTATTTATGTTCATGGTTGTTGCGCCATATCTTACTTTTCCAAATGCTATTGGGATCAAACTGCCAAAAGCCATCACCAGCGACGTGGTCCCCGACAACAGCACAATTATTACAGTTAACAGTGAAGACATCATTTTCTCTAGAGGCAAAGTTCTGTCGGAAATAGAATTAAAAAAATTGCTCCAAGTATCGAAAATTAAAAATGGATCCGTTTTGATAAAAGCCGATGGCCGATCATCTCTGGCCAGAGTCATTGATATCTGGAATATTTGCCGTGATCTGGGTCTAGAAAAAATCAACATAGCCACAACTATTAAAAACAAATAAGGCATTTTATTCAAGCTCATGGGCACCGGAATCCAACAAAAATCATTTATTTTTTCAAATACTGGTTTATTATTTTTAATCATTGGCTGTCATTTTTTGGCTTTTAGCATGACCCGATTTGACTTTAAAACTCCGCTGCCAAAACAGCCAATTGCAATGACTTTCCTAGGATCAATCATAGATCCTTTAGAAATGAGCAAAATCAAGTCACAAAATTACCCGACTCTTGACGATTCAAAAACATTTCCCATAAATAAAGGACAAGCCTCTCGACGAAATATCACAGAACTTTCCAAGCCGGATTTAAACGTTTTTCTTAAAACACAGCGAAAAACCAATTTTAAGTTACATCCACCCGAAATATCCACCAATCGGACAGAAATTCTATTAAATAAGCCAACCGAAACAAAAAATGTGCTCTCGACATCTCAACCTTATGAACACCTCAGGCTTAAATGATGATTAACCTCGACTTTGCGTGGACAATCACTGTTTTAACTTCTGTCATTCCAGTTCTTGTAATGTGCTCATGGTTATTCTATACTTCTTATCAAAGTAAGCCTTTTGAGGAATCAAACAATTTAGAACAATGTCCTTTTTGTACATATTTGTTTTTCAAATTTAGCAAAAAACCATTTACGAATTGTCCGCGCTGTCAAAGTTTAATCAGCGCTGAATAAAAATCTCAAACCTTTAGAATCGGGAGACATCACCCTATGCGCATCCCCAAGCGAAACAATGAGTCTGGCGTTATACTTGTCACTGTTATCGTGTTGACAATTGTTCTCTCGATTGTTGCGATAGGAATCATGAGTCTAAATGTCAGCCAAGTCAAAACCGCCGCAAGTGTTGTTGATACGGTGCGTGCCGAACAATTGGCTACCGGATTATTCTACCAAGAATATCAACGACGGGTGGATGCATCAACCAGCACACCTCCTGCAAGCATAAATATTGGAGGAAAAACCTATACAATCACTCGATCTACCGATACAACGACAGGCCCCAATGGGACCAATCAGGTACAATTTAATATCACTTACGAATAATGATTCCCTCGCAAAATCTACGCAATATTTCTAACAATTAACTTTATTTAAAAAGGCATCTCCCTTATAATGAAGTCCAATAAAATCTTTCTAATCACTTTTTGTCCTTTTAAAAATTAATTTAATCAAATTTTATTAAATATGCTGTTTTCTAAAATATCTAACGAAAAAAACCAATTAGGAATTTACTGGGGAAAAGACGCTTTTTCTCTTGTCGAAAGCACCAAAGGACAGCTGGATAAGGTTGCCCAGCTTCGCTTTGATGCTCCACTTGCCGGCGATCAAGGCCAAAAGATCCCCGACAGCATTCGATTTACAGCCCTTTTGCAACAAGCAATTCGTGAAAAAAAATTAATTAGCAAAAAAGCAAATCTTACACTTTCCTCGAAGGATGTAATCTATCGTTCCTTTGTTATTCCATTCATGCAACCGGCTGAAGTTAAAAATGTTGTCGATTTTGAAGCCACAAAATATATTCCTATCAAACTTGAAGATCTGTCTTATACCTATCACGCAATTCCATTTAACGAAGGCGAACAAAAGAATCTTCGGATTTTGTTTGTCGCCGCACGAAAAAACATCGTCGAACGATACACCGGAATTCTGCAACAAGCAGGATTAGAAACCGATTTTATAGAACCAGCTTCCGTAAGTCTTGTTCGGCTCTTGCAAAAGCAAGGACACATTCCACGCCAACAGGCAACTGGCATAATCGAAATTGAAAGCGACGGCGGACGAATAACTGTCACAGACAAAGATGTTATTCAGTTTGTCCGTGAATTCCAATCTCCAATCGAAGGCAACGCAACTCCTGCTGAAAATGCAAAATTCTTTAATGACTTGCGAGTTTCCTTAAATTTTTATCAACGTCAAAACCCACAAGGCAAACTCGATCGACTCACAATTATTTCTGAAAATGATTTGTCCGCACTTGCGACCGGATTAGCAAACGAATTTAAAATTCCTGCGTCATCTTTAACTATTCAAAAAATTCTAAAAAGTGCATCTCCCAACGATTTAGGAGTTTTAAGCGCCAGTGGAGCTTCCTTAAGGGATACAGCTTTTTCGAGCAAGAACTTTGACCTAAAACCTAGAACACGAACAGGAAAAGGCACCTTTGAAGCTGGCGGAATATTTGCCGATTGGAATATTAAAATACTAGCAATATCCGTCTGTGCTTCAATTGCAGCGATATTTGGCATGTTCACCTTAACAGCAAACCTTACACTTCAAAATAAGAATAAATCTATCGATCTAACAAAAAAACTCGCTATTTACGAATCTTCGACCATCGACAAATTAAATGAACTTAAAAATAATTCTGCAACAAAATTAAACCAATATAAGGATGTCCGGACAACCAGCGAAATAATAGCTTATCTGAAAAAGATACCAACTTTCTTGCCCAAGGGAGCTTGGCTCAATGATTTATCGATAGAGTACTTTGAAACGCCCGAAAATACAGCCGATGGAATGCGCAGAGTTACAAAAATTTCAATCGGAATCGACGGAAATGTTTATCTTCCAAACCCTGATGAACAAATCAGGCAGATTAATACAATGGTTGCACAGATGAAAAATGATAAAAACTTTATGAAATCATTTGCTAATGTGACTTTATCAAATGTAAAGAAAGAATCTGTTAATAATTACCCTGTAACCCATTTTCGAATCACCTGTAAATAACATATTATGCCGCCAAAACCATCTGCAAAACCTATCACAAGTTTAAAGCAAATTGATATCTCTAAAATGGATATCAAGGATCTGCAAAACATCAATTATCAAAAAGTATTAACAGATATCCGTAAAAAACCAGATCTGGCAATTAGCATCGCCTTTCCGCTAATTGCAATTTTCATATGCTTTCACCTTTTTACAAAATCGCAAGCGGATTCGAAGGCACTTTCGAACAAAAATGTTGAGATGGAGGAAAAGCTTAAAATTGTTACCGAATATCGTCAAACTGAAGATGCACTAAAAGAGTTTATAAAAAATCAGCCGGCTGAACTTAGCGAAAACCAATTTTATAATATGATTACAGATTTTGCCGCTCAAAATAATGTCAAAGTCGAATCATTTACTCCTTCCCAAAATAAAACTGATCCGACATATGACTTGACTAGTATAAATCTTAAGGCCAATGCGAAAAATTATAACGATGTTGCGCATTTTATTAAAAGCATTGAAAATGCTCCTGCAAACATCCGTATTGATAGCTGGACTGCAAACATGGGCCCACTCCAAGGGGGATCCTACCGAGACCGCAATCAATCGAATGCCGAAGATCTATGGATAAATTTTCAACTGGATATTACATTAGTTACATTTAAGCAATGAAAAGAATCTTTTTATCTCTCATCTACTTAAGTATCACCCTGGCAAACTGCGAATTACTTTTTGCGCAAGACGTCCCTATAATACCTAAACCTATTAAAGATTTCATCGCAAGACCAGAAAGAGATATTTTAAAAGAAAATCTTTCGCAGGCCAACGAACAGATACCGCAGTCAAGTAATGCTGCTTCCCAGCCAGAACAAAAGACAATTCCAGCTAATTCTAAAAAAGAAGACGATATTTTTATTAACCCTTTTGTCCCACAGATCCCACAAGAAACAAAAACGACTCCTTTTGTAAATACTCAACAACCGCTAGTCGCTCCTAATATTGTTCAAGAAACCGTACCAACACCCCAATTTAATGTTTCCGGTGTTGTATGGCACAGCAAAAAATTACAAGCTATCGTAAATGGCGAAATTGTGACCATTGGAGATCGTGTAAGTAACTGGGTCGTTTCAGAAATCACAAAAGACGGAGTCCACATGACTCTTGAACAACAAAGCTTATGGATAAAACCAATTATAAACCCTGAAGGTGAAACTCAAGCACAACCAACTAATCCATACCGACGATAATAAACTAAACTCACAAAGGAGTTTTTATGTTACGAAATTTTTATAATGCGTTATTTATTAGCTTTACGCTTTTATTCACAACAACCACGACGCACGCTTCGGACATCACCATTGACAGTTCGAGCTCTTTTTTATACCCAGGATATTCAAAAAAAATATCGATGGACTTTCAAAACGCTTCGCTTGTTGATGTTTTGAAAATTTTTTCGCAACAAACGAATATCAACCTTGTCTCTTCCGAAGAACTTGTCAATAAACATCTGACCGTTTATCTGGACAATGTCCCTGTTGAACAAGCCCTTGAGCAAGTTTTGCGTGCCAATAATTTAACGTATGAACTGCAAGCAGACAGTAATATCTATATTGTTAAGCCCATTACAAAAACCGATTCGGAACTTTTGACCCGTGTTTACCTTCTTAAGCACGCAAGCGTAAGCACAGCTCGTATCAATAAAACCCTCAAAATTTCATACACATCCGGAAACACAGAAGCCGAAGTCACTGAAGATGACAAATCCGGCGGTGGATCAGCTGGAGGCGGATCCAGCGGCTCGGGTGACGATTCGCCAGGGATTAAAAGTGCCATCAAAGGAATTCTTACGCCCAAAGGAAAAATTATCGAGGATCCACGTACAAACAGTCTGACAGTTAGCGATGTCGCTAGTAATTTTACCAATATCGAAACTGCGATTGCAAAGTTAGATATTGCTGTCCCGCAAGTTTTGATCGAAGTAGAAATGCTCGAAGTTTCGAAAGAAACGGGTGATCAGATCGGGATTAAATATGGCTCAACACCTCTAACCTTTAGCGGTGCTGAACGAAACATCATCTATCCGTGGGATCAAAATAAGTTACTCGGTAAAGGTTATGCTTTCGAAGATGCAGAATATATCGCCGGAACAATCAGCGCAGCGGGGATGACCGCATTACTTCAATTTTTGCAATCTCAAACCGATACAAAAAATTTAGCTCGTCCACGCATTCTTACAATTAGCAATCAACCAGCCCAAATCAAAATCTCAACGAAAGAATCGGTAGGGGTTAAACAGTCCACACAGTCCGCTCAAAACTTGGCAACACAAACTCAGGAAGCCGAGCGGGTTGAAACCGGTGTTTTTTTAACCGTAACACCTCAAGTTGATATTCTTAACAAAGAAATCACTATGGCCGTCGTTCCAAAAGTCATCACAACCCGGCTTAGCACAGTATTTAACAACAACACATTTTTTAAAGATCCCGAAGAGCGAGGTTCTTTGTCACTTTTAAGAGTTGCCAACGGAGACACTGTTGTTCTAGGTGGACTTCTTCGCGAGGATCGCACAACGGCCATAACAAAGCTTCCAATACTAGGAGATATTCCGTTTATCGGAGCCGCATTCCGGCATCGTAGCGATAATATTGCAAATCGGGAACTCATTATTTTCTTAACTCCCCACATTCTCGAAGAAGGATTAGAACGAACTGTTTCGGGATCCCAAAGACCGATTTTACGTGAACAACGTGAACAAACAACAAGTCGTATGGAAACAGTCGAACGTGAACTTTCAAAATCAAAAAGAAAAAAATTATAATATGGCTCACTTTAAACTCGGCGAAATTCTCCTACAGCAAGGCTTGATTAACGAAGCGCAGCTGCGCGAAGCTATACAAGTCCAAAAAAAAGAACCCGGCCGCATCGGTGAAATCTTAATTAAGTTAGGTTTCTTGACGGAAGAAGACATTGTCGCAGCTTTAGGAAGCCAATTAAATATTCCACACGCAAGCACTCAGAACAATCTTCTTAAACCACGCGTCGAACAAAATCTTGACAAAATTGTTCCCTATGACTTTGCAAAAACAAATCTCGTCCTCCCTTTAAATAAAGAAGAAAACAAACTGACATGTGCCATCGAAGACCCGCTCGATCTTTTGATGCTTGATAATTTGCGAATGGTCAGCGGTTGTGAACTTTCACTGGTGCTTGCAACACGCTCAGACCTTATGGCAGCGATTCAAAATTTTTATACACTTGCACGATCAAGTTCGACAAATCCAGCAGCAATACCTTCCGACAACATCGATAACGAGACTCCAGTTCCCTCTGACCCTAAAATCGGAGGGAAAGATGGAAACAATCTCGATGATCTTATCGAAAAAGCCGAAGAACCACCAGTTATCAAACTCGTCGACCTGATCATTCGTCAAGCAATCGAACAGCGCGGAAGCGATATTCATATTGAATCCTACAAAGACAAAATTAATCTACGTTATCGTATTGACGGCGTGCTTTATCAAATTCCGCCACCCGCGCGTCATCTGCTCTTGCCAATCGTTTCACGTATCA
>CAYNSM010000051.1:0-13490 GCA_964400065.1 uncultured Planctomycetales bacterium | reverse complement strand
GGTCTTGTGCCTATTAGGAAACACGGCACAAGAGAAAGAAGGACAGTAATGAATGATTCAACGTTAAATTTTTATGGTTTAGGCATTGCCCCGCAGGTTTTAGACAGCTTGGCCAAGTTAGGCTTCAAACACCCTACCCCGATTCAGCACAAAGCAATTCCCATTGGGCTTGAAGGAAAAGACATGATCGGCATCGCCCAAACCGGCACGGGCAAAACCATGGCTTTTGCGATTCCGATGGTCCAACGTTTGGCCAGTGGGGTCAAAGGCAAGGGGCTTATTTTGGTTCCGACCAGAGAATTGGCCCTGCAGGTTGAGGCGAGCCTTTTAAAAATTGCCAATGCCTTCGGGATACGCACCGCGGTTTTAATCGGCGGCGACCCGATGGAGCGGCAGATTCGCGCTCTGGCTAAAAGTCCGCGCGTTCTGATTGCGACTCCCGGGCGTTTAAATGATCTGATGAAACAGCGCAAAGTGCATTTGAACGACGTGCATATTTTGGTTTTAGATGAAGCAGACCGCATGCTTGACATGGGTTTTGCTCCTCAAATTGACCAGATTTTGCAAACCGTGCCCAAGGACCGTCAGACGATGTTTTTTTCGGCGACGATGGCGCCGGAAATTGTTAAAATGACGTCGAAATATTTGAAACTTCCCACACAGGTTGAGGTTGCCGTGCCCGGCACTGCTGCCGAGCGTGTCACGCACGAGCTTTTTATCGTCAGCCGTGAGCGAAAAAAGGACCTTTTGCAAAAAATTCTTGCCCAGTATCGCGGGTCTGTGCTTTTGTTTTGCCGGACGAAGATTGGCGCTTTTAAAGTCGCTCGCGCTCTGCGGGGGATGGGGCATAATGCCGTTGATATTCATTCGGACAAAACATTAGCGCAAAGACGTAAGGCTTTAGACGGCTTTAAGTCGGGGCTTTATCGCGTTTTGGTTGCAACCGACATTGCTGCGCGCGGCATTGATGTCATCGGGATTGAGCTGGTCATCAATTATGATCTTCCTGATGAGGCCGAAAATTATGTGCATCGCATTGGCCGCACGGGTCGTGCGGGGATGACGGGCCATGCGATTGCTTTTGCGGCACCTGATGAAAGAAATGATGTTTTAAATATCGAGAAGCTGATTAAGACCGCTTTGCAGGTGTCCTCGCATCCGGATATTCCGTCGGAAAGTTTTTCAAAGCCGTCGGTGGTTTTTAGTTCCAAGCGTTTTGGCGGCGGCCGTCGTTCAGGCGCCAAACGGCGGTATTCGTAAGAAATTGTTAAAACAATAAAAGAAAGGTGATGTATGAACCAATCTCTCTTATGGCGGTATGCGACAAAGAAATTTGACGCTAAAAAAGAAATTTCTAAGGAAACATTAAAGGATCTTTTGGAAGTTCTGCGCTTGTCGCCGTCTTCTTTTGGTTTGCAGCCGTGGAAATTTGTTGTCGTCAAAGATGCCGCTCTACGAGTCGAGTTGCGCAAAAGCGCATGGGACCAGCCGCAGATTACCGATGCTTCGCATGTGATTGTTTTGTGCGCCAAGACGAGTATCGATGCGGCGTATATTAAGGAATTTATTGCGCGCACAGCCAAGGCCAATGGTATTGCGGTTGAAGCATTAAAAGATTATCAGGATATGATGTTAGGTTTTATCAAAAATCAAACGCCCGAGCAAACTGCTGTTTGGATGAGCCGTCAGGTTTATATTGCGCTGGGGTTGCTTTTAGGCGAATGTGCTGCACGTAAAATTGACGCTTGCCCGATGGAAGGCTTTGATAATCAAAAGTTCGATGAGATTTTAAAGCTTAAGGAACAAGGTTTGCATGCAACAGTACTTTGTGCCGTCGGGTATCGTGCTGTCGATGACACATATGCCAGTCATGCAAAGGTGCGCTTTGATGAGAGTGAAGTGGTGGTTTTCAAATAGCGTCAAAAAAATGTACTTGACAAAAAAGTTCAAGTGAGTATACTTCGTGTATTGGTTCTGTTTTAGTAGTTAAATAAATCTGGATTGGCAAGGAAGCTAATCTTTTATCATTGGACGTCGTAGCCCAAAATCCCTTTTAAGGGGTTTTGGGCTTTTCATTTGGACGCGGACAAAATTTAAATGCGTCCCAATGATCCCGAGCACGAATTGTGCGAGGGACCAAATAAGTTAAATGAGGGCAAAAAAATGAACTGGTTACAAAAGGAAAAATGGGGCGTGTTTTTCAAATCCGTGATCTGGACGGTTTTAATCACTTTTAGCTTTGAAACGTTTGGTTTTCAGTCGGCCGCTTATGCGCAAAGTTATTTGCAGAGTTTGCCTATGCCGGGGACCATGATCAATTTAAGTCCTGCCTATGCCCCTGTTTTGCTTAAAGGGATTAAGACGTATCCTGATAACCCCTTTCGCTTTGATTTTTTTATCGACCCGGGAGAAGAGCATCTTGACAATAAAGGGATCAGTGAAGAATCCAATAAGCTGATCAAATATTTTTTAGCGTCTTTGACCGTTCCGGAAAACGATCTTTGGGTCAATTTGTCGCCTTATGAAAAAGACCGCATTATGCCGACGGGTTTTGGCACAACCGAAATGGGGCGCGATCTTTTGGCGCAGGATTATTTACTTAAACAAATTTCGGCTTCTCTTTTAGACCCTACAAAGCCGCGCGGAGAAGAGTTTTGGAAAAAGATTTATGCGAAAGCTAATTTGCCAGAGAGCAGCGTTAATACATTTAATAAAGTTTGGATTGTGCCCGACTCGGCCGAAGTTTATACCAAAGACGGTAACGCTTTTGTCGTCGACAGCCATTTGAAGGTGATGCTGGAGGGGGACTTAACTCCCCCTAGCCCCCTCTTTAAAAAAGAGGGGGAGGGAGGGATTCCTTCAGTAACCCCCTTTTTAGATAAAGAGGGGGTAGGGGGAGTTCTGAATACCAACGTCTCTTCCCAACCCATTCGTGACATCATTATTCCGGCCATCGAAAAAGAAGTCAATGAAGGCGAAAATTTTGCCATGCTGCGTCAGATTTATCATGCGATGATTTTGGCGACGTGGTTTAAACGGCATTTGCGAGAAAGTCTTTTTAGCAAAGTTTACGTCGGGCAGAATAAAGTCTCAGGCGTTGATGTGGATGATAAACAGATTAAAGAAAAAATTTATCAGCAGTATTTGGCCGCGTTTAAAAAGGGTGTGTTTAATTTTATTCGTGAAGATTTTGATGAGACTACACAGGAATCCGTGCCGCGCAAATACTTTGCCGGCGGGGTTTCATTTACCAATTTTTCTGCGCTTGCCGGTTCGTCGGCTGTTTCTGCGTATAGAGAAACTGACAACCCGCAAAGTTTGCGTGCCTTAAAGCTTCGGCCCGTCGGGTTTTTGGGCGCTCCATTTTATAGGGTGTCGTCGGTTGTGGTCAATGGACAAGGTGTTGATTGGTATAACAGTATGAATTTGACTGCGTTGGCGTCTGCGGCTTCTGCGGTTGTGCAAGATTTGCAAACGCCTACGATTTTATCCGTCAAAAAACTGTTCGGAAATTTTTCTTTGCGCAAAGCCGTCGGGGTTGCTTTTGCGACTGTGGCCTTGTTTTCGTCTTTAGGTTTTGCAAATCAAGTGCAAGCGGCGCAATTTTCTTATGATGGCAATCGTGGCATGATCGTCCATATAGAGAAGAACGATACGCTTGGGTCTATTGTTCAGACTTTAAAAGCACAGGAGGCTAAGGTTAACTCTACTTTGCTTTCTGGAAATCTTTGGGGCAAGGGTGGGGCGGTCGAAAAAGTCGCGCAAGCGATGCAGTTAAGTGACAAGGACACGATTGTTGCCGGAAAAAGTTATGTTATCCCGTCGAGCTTTTTGAGCACGGCAGATCACGGTGTTTCGCAAGGAAAAGCCCAAAGTGTTGAAAAATTAACATTCAATACACCCCAGCCTGTGTCTAATGTGCTTAGTCCAGCGGTGTCAATTGCAGCGGCGGATACTTCTTCAAACAATGAATTTGAAACGTCAAAAGTTCCAATGACGCCTGCCTTGGCTTTGTTGACCGATGGGTTTCGTTTGCCGCTGGGCGCGGTTGCTAAAAGTCCAGCTGTTCAAAGTCCCGGCGAGTTTGTAGGCCCAATTCCCCAAGGGTACTATAGTCCGCATCCGGACATTCCTTTGACTTTAACCAGCTTGCTGTTATCTGGACTGGCGTGGTCCCAGAGAATAGCCATGCAAAGGAGCGCGACAATCTATCAGTTTCCTTCGGCAACAGCGAAAGTCCGTGAAACACAAAAATCTCTGGCGCCTAAGACGATTGTAGAAACACAGTTCACAAGAAACTTAATTTTGCAGATTCGTTCTCTAAGCTTGGATTATCTTCAGGCAGAAAATGAGATTAAAACGCAGGCAAAAACTTTTGTAGAGATTATCAGTGGTGATTTTAGACAAAGGCTTTTGCAGGAGAATTTATGGTCGGTTGATAAAGTCGAAAATACGGTTAGAAAATTTTCACAAGCGCTCAGAGAGGCTATCGAGTCGGCGGGTCTGACAATTTTAGACTCTGAAAGTTTGGACACAATGATACGCAACAAGGCTTCTGATCTTCAGGCAGATTGGGCTTTGTCCGGTCAACAAGACTTAAATGCCGACGGAAAACTCGATGTATTTATTGAAAGCGAACTTAACGCGACCGTGGCAGAGCGTTTAGAGAATTTTAGAAAAAAAACGCAAGTGGCTCTTGACGAAAACTACCGGGCAATTTATCTGCAGGCGACGGCTGCGGCGATTGTTTTATACGCACAGGTTATGCCCAGCGCCGAGCCTTTGGATGATATTTTAAAGAATTCACTTAAGGAAATCAGCCAAGACTTAAGCGGTGTTTTTGGCGTAAGCGTGGATTTGCAAAAGCCTGCGGCTGTTTTAACGTTAAAAAATCAGAAGGTCAATAAAAGCGCCGTTCTTCAAGCCGTTCGTCAACAAAGCCTGGCTTTGCAAACTGCGGATGCGCGTTTGAACAATCACGCAAAAGTTTTTGCCGGGCAAATCGGCCATGAGTTGGTTGCTCTTTTTGCACCGCTTAAATTATCAACAAAAACTCCGCAGCCGGATCCTTCGGGTGCCGTTAGACAATATTTTGTACCGGCGATTTCACGTTTTTGGTTAACGGGTTTGTATCAGCGCTATGACGCAAATGAAATTGAAAATTTACTTAACGATTTTGTGCAGGACATGCAAGCGCGTTTTGAAGGTCAGGACATAGATAGTTTGGAAGTCCAAAATCAAATTGATGCTTTTGTTGGCGGGGTTTTGGCCAGTACGATTTCGCGCAATATTGACGCAGCGGTTAAATCTTTGCAAGAACAGGTTTTAACAGCGCAGTGGCGAGAAATTTATCAGGCTGCGCTTGTGACCTCGGTCCAAATTGAGCGGGCGATTGCCAATGGCAGCGGAGTTTTGGTTGTCCCGACGGTGCAAAAAGCTGTCGCTGAGCTGGCAAGCGTCTTAGAAGAAGATCATGGTTTGGCTGCTCTGCCGTTTTTGACCGGGACAATGTCAACGGCCTTAGCAGAAGAGAGTTTGGAAATTTTGCAGGTTGACAGTCAGAGTCTGCCGGCAGAAAGTAAACAAGAGCCAAGTCGTGCCCCTCCGGTCAGTTTTGCGGCACTCGACGGTGCTATTTTAACAGCGACGGCCTTAGGGATGCTTGTGACCGGGCAGACGGATTTAGGCGCTGTTGCCACAGCGATGGCCAGTCCCTTTTTGTTTCGCGGCGGTTTGACGGCCTCGTATTGGTTGCACGAGTTTTCGCATGTTTTAGCCGGCGGCAGAGGTGCGTGGACGAAAGAGAATTTGCGGGGCAACATTCGCCTCAAAGAATGGTTGTCAATGCTGATTCCTTTTACCGGCAGGATTGCCCCTGATGCGAAGGTCAAAGTTCCCGGGACTTCCAAAATTTCGGCGTGGTTTAATCGACTGACCGGTTTTGGGACAAGTGTCGGAATTGTCGCTGGGCTTGGTGCAACACTCGCTGGGCTTTGGCAGGCGGGCATGCATGGGGAGGTATTTTCTTTTGTTCCGGTTTTGTGGGGTTCTCTGACTGTGGCCTTAGGGTCGTTTAAAACAGACGTGATTGCCCCGCTTAAAAAAGAATCCAGCGATTGTGAATTTAATTGCGGGGTTGCGATTATTGTTAGTCAACGTGATCCGCAGGATAAAAGTATTGTCCCTGAGGAGACACGTGAAGATTTTAAGGCGACGGGAGTTGTCACGGACATTCGCGGCCAGCAGGCGGCGGGCGTTAAAATTTTGGCTGTTAATGCTCAGGGCACGCCGGTTTGGGTTGGTGATCGTATGGTCAATGACAAGCGCGGGGATTTGCCGCAAAGTTTGGATACACGCATGACTCAGCAAGAGATTTTGGCAAAAGCCAGAGGGTATAAACCGGCTAGGGATTACAATGTTTTGATTGGCCATTATCGTTACGGGACATCGAGTGCGCCTAAAAAGATTGAAACGCATCCTCATCAATGGATGCCGGATCGCAAGGTCAAACTTTGGTCGATTGGTCTCGACGGAAAGCTTGTCGAAACTGACAGGATTTTGGGGATGACCATTGTGCACAACGGCGATTTTGACTATTGGAAATTTAATGATGCGTATCAGGCAAATGGTGATATCGGGCTTTGGTTGATGCGGATTTTGCATACGATAAATGACGCGCAGGGCGATTCGCCAAAAATTGCAGGCATGATGGATTATCTGCGCACGCAAGGCTTGTGGGACGCTGCGGCTCGTTTTGCGTTTTATGAAACGCAAAAGGACACTTTTAATTATCCGTTTGACGGAAAATTAGAAAAAATACAACGTCCTGATCCCAATCAACCGGGCGCGTTTATTGAAGAAGTGGTTTCAAAAAATACTGCTTTGCCGGCGGAGGTTATTGAAGAATTTGCGACGCGGTTTAGGGAAGTTTTTAGACGGGAAGGGGCAAAGCTCGTTAATCCGGGCGATACGGACCTTAAATCTTTGTGGTCTGATGACCGCCAAAATCAGCGGACGGCTTTGGTTAACCAGATGGCTGATAATCTCAAGGGCATGGACATTGTTCAGGATTGGAGCCGAAAAAAACGTTTGCGCTTTGTCCAGGCTGCTTTAGAAGCATTTTTATTG
This sequence comes from uncultured Planctomycetales bacterium, assembly GCA_964400065.1. GTDB lineage: Bacteria > Omnitrophota > Gorgyraeia > Zapsychrales > JANLHA01 > JADLGJ01. The sequence continues at coordinate 6,362 of CAYNSM010000051.1, read as the reverse complement.
AATGATGAGGAACAGGCGGCTAGAATTTTTATCGACCGCGCGCAGGGGAGCTTTGGCTTGGGGATCGGGTCGACCCTAAAACCCGACGGGGTCATTTTAGTAGCTGACGGGCAACCTTTGGCCATTGGGTTGGACGCCGCGCGTAAAAAACTGCACGTTGTTTCTGAACCGTCCGCGCTTAAGATCAGAATGCGCAATGAGACGCACTTAGATTATCGTTTGACTTTGCGGCAGAATATCGGCCGCGGAGAAATTGTCAATGTTTCCGGGTCGAGGAATATGACCATTTATTCTCGAGATAAAGGACGTTATTTGACTCAGGAAGAAATCGACAGCCGTTTGGTTCCTTTACAAAATAACCCCTATATTATGGATTTACCGGTTTTAAACAGCGATGATCCGGTTGCCGATGATATTCGCGATAGTGCCCCGGTTATGGCTGCTATCAAGGCGCATTGGGACAATCCCGATTCGCCCAATCGTCAGACTGCGCGCAATATTTTGCATTTGCTGGTGGCCAAAAAAATTGAACATCAACTGCGTGGCTTTAGTGAAGCGTATGCGGCTTTTAAACCGCGGGTTTCGCAAAAAGCTGATGACATTGCTTTTAGCGTTAGAGAAGATCTTATTCGTGTTCTGAAGGCCAGTTTCCCTAATGAAGTCGATTGGGATGCGGTGCTTGATTTACAAAAAGGTTCGGCGCGCTTTAGTCTGCTTTTGGAAGGAGCTTTAAGCGTCGTCGTTGATTCTGCGGCCATAGAAGAGATGATTCGTCAAAAAGCTTCTGAAATCAGCGAAACTTTGCTTGCCGGAAAAATTGATGCTGATCAAGCGCGCATTGCCGCCAGCGATTTTGCCCGTAACAATTTAAATAAAGAAATTGAACTTCAGTTGCGCAAAGCCGGTCAACATGTTCAGTCGGCTGTGAATTCCTGGCAGAAGGTTGTGCAGGCAGATCTGATTTTGCAGGCTAAAAGGGGCATGATGCGCGCAGGTCAACAGAGTATGGCGCAGGCAGGCCAAACACCTTTTGACCGTATTGAACAGTTGTGGCTTTCTTTGGGGATTAAACCCGGATTTACCGCACAAAAACAGGGAGAAGATATTGTCCTGACCGGTTTGGAAATCAGCCAATGGGTCAGTGAAGAATTAATGACTTCGTTAAAACAAGTTTTTCCAGAGCTTAAGATAAAAGCCGAATCGTCAAATAAGATTTTGGAAGACCCGATTGCCGCCGGGATTGATGATCATACGATTGTTTTGGCGATCAGTCAGTCGGGGCAAACATTCCCGACGCTTAATGCCGCTATTGCGCTTGAACAGCTTTCTGCAGGACGGGTGTTTGCGGTTACTGGAGAATGGGACACGCTCTTAGGCCAAGCTGTCGGTCAGCAGTTTATGCCGGAGTCTCCTTTTAGCGGGCGTATCATTTCGAATTTGACCGGTTTTCGTCCGTCGGAAGCAGCGTCATTGACCGAAACGGCAACGCACGTGACATTGACCGAACTTTTGCTGCGTTTAAGCGAAGATCTTTCGACGGTTTTTCCCAGTGAAAAACCATTTGGGATGACCTTGACGCCTTTAGGCATCGCAAAGCTTAAAGAGTTGCGCGATGTTTCTATTGACGAGATAGCAAGGATTACTGGTGTCAATAAAGATGGGAAACCGTTTGTTACACAAGAAAACACGGCGATAAACACACAGGCCAAAAAATGGGCGGGGCATGTTTTGGATGAACCGTTTTCAAAAATTTTGACAACGGCCCATTTGTTATTGGCGGTTATCGGCGGGTTTTTGATCTTTCCGCTTTTGGCAAAATTATTGCCATTTGCAATAGCCCTGCCGTTTGTTTTGGGGGCGCAGTATTTATTTTTCGAATTTTTTAAATATACGACGACGTTAGGTTTGCGCTGGATGCAAGGCCGCACCCTTTTGGCGCGTAGCGGCAAACGCACCATTGTCATTGGTGATCGTTCGTATATTCATCAAAGTTTAGAAATTTTTCTTTCCAAGCTAAATTCTTTAAGCAAATCTGCGACCGCCGTTGATGTTCACGGCGCAAACCCCGGGGATCACATGGTTGCGCGTTTTGGCCATCGGGTGGTGCGCGGGTCGCTTATTTGGCTGGGAGTCACCGATGGACGTTTAGGTGGAAAATTGGCCGAGTGGCAAGGCTCGATTGGCATGACAGGAAAGCAAGCTAAGGGCGTCAGAAACTATGGCGTCGGGGCAGAAGTTGTTGCCGTTGGACGCCAGAGGAGTTTTAACAAAAATGCGACGGATGTTGATATTACAATTCAAGGCGATGTCAGCGGTATTCCGTCGGAGTTGGCGATGCTTTATGAAGGGCGATTTGATTCTTTGACCCGTTTGGTTGCCGGTCAGGTCTTTTTTTATCGGATGATGCGCATTGTTTCAACGCTTGATCTTTCGCCGGGTTGGCGTCGACTCTGGCCTTGGGGCTGGAAAATGAACCGTACTCAGAGCGGACCGCGTATTGCGACGACCGCCTCGCCTCGCTCAGCGCCGGATTATAATAAATTTGTCAAGATTGCTCCTGAAGAATTGCCCCTTGGACTGCACGAAAATCACGATGAACGCTTGGCTGTTAAGCTGACAAATACGCCAGCACAAGCTTCCAGTTCGGCTGTACAAACGGCGCAAGGTTCAAGCGCTCCCGGCGGGATTGACCTTAATCCGTCGATGCTTAAGTTAAATGTCACAGGTGACTCTTTTTCTTCGCCGGTGTTAGCGCCGGAATTTCTTTTGGATCCGCAAGAGCTTAACGCTATGCCGGCGGACCGTTTTGTGCCGCTGATTATCGAAGTCGTCCCCATTAACAGTGTCGATATGTTTTTGGGGATGGCTCCAGCCCGATCAGCTAAAAATCCCGAAGTGGCCTTAGCGGTTCCGTAAGGCGAGTTTTTCAACTTTACCCGCAAAGCGCAGGGGCTATAATTCTATTTTGGAATTTTGGTCTTCAGTTGTACAATAAACTCGATCTATTCGTTCTATTTCCTGATAACAAAATTCAATAAACATATGAAGAATTGTCTTTTCAAAAAGATGCTTGTTTTTTTATGCCGTTTAATAAGTTGTGTTTTTATGACAGCTTGTTGCGTAACATCGAAGCTGTCCGCGGCCACTACAGACACTCAGACAGGGCATGTTTGGGAAGCTAATCTTCCCGTCCCCGGGGCTATGGTTGAGGCAAGTGATCCTTTCCATCCGGCAATAATCCGCGGGCTTACCGTTTATCCCGAAAATCCTTTGCAATTTGATTTTATTATTGATACTGGGGATGACAATCTCTCCGGCACAGCCCTGCAAGCTGAATCCCAAAAATTGATTAAATATTTTTTAGCAACTTTGACAACGCCTGAAAACGAGCTGTGGGTCAATCTTTCCCCTAATGAAAAGAATCGCATTATTCCTGATGGCCTTGGCACAACCGAAATGGGTCGGGACATGCTGGCGCAAGATTATCTTTTGAAACAATTAACTGCGACTTTGATTTATCCTGAGAGAGATCTCGGGCGTAAATTTTGGGACCAGGTTTATAAAAAAGCTGATAAAGAATTTGGGATTTCTCAACTCTCGGTTAATACTTTTAATAAAGTTTGGATTGTTCCCGACAAGGCAACAGTTTATGAACATCAGGGGAGTGTGTTCGTTGTTGAAAGACATTTAAAGGTGATGTTGGAAGAGGACATGCCGGAGAATATGAATAAACATTCCCCGTCTTTGTTAAAGAGAGGGCTGGGGGGAGTTGTCCGTGAAGTCATCCTCCCGGCTATTGAGCAGGAAGTCAATTATGGCAAGAATTTCGCGCCGGTTCGCCAAATTTATAATTCGATGATTTTAGCCACGTGGTATAAAAAGCATCTTAAGGAAGGTCTTTTGGGAAAAGTTTATGTTAATCAGAACAAAGTAAGGGGCATCGACTTAAAAGACACGAAAACGAAAGAGAGAATTTACAATCAATATTTCGCCGCATTTCAAAAGGGTGTTTATAACTATATTAAGGAAGATCTTGATGAAAATTCTGGCGAAGTCATTGCGCGCAAGTATTTTTCTGGGGGGATCACAGCCCCAAGGGTTGTTGAGCTGCCGCAGTTAGGTTCTTCTGTAGTGGTCGTAAAGCCTGAGTCAAAAAATGGGCATGATGTTGACGTTGCGGTTAGCCTAGAGGAACGTCGAGCTGCCAACAATCACACTCCAACACAAGTTGTCTTAGTAGGCTTAGGATCTCCCGCTCATTACAATATGTGGAATAATTTGTCGCTGGAAACACTCCAAGGCGATATCGAGGGACAATTTGCCGGTCAGGTCAAGGTCGCCACAAAATCGAGCAATAATTTTGATGAGATGAAAGGTCTTGTCGATTTGATTCTTCAAAACCCGCCCGCAATTTTGGGTCTTTCTGTTCAGCCCGGCTCATTGGAACTTGTCAAAGAGTTTGTTCGGCAAATAAATTCCGATAGCCGTTTTGATTCCAAAAAAACACTCCTTGTTTTTGGGAATCAGCTACCTACTTATTTTCCTCAGACATTTCTTGATTTGTATCCTGCTGGTATCGTTGTCCGCGGTGAAGGGGAGTTCTCGCTAAGAGGACTTGTGCAATATGCAAGACAGGAGCTTCGCTTAGAAGAAATACCTAATTTAGTTTTTATTGATCACAATAATGCCTCCGCACATACTCAACTTGAAACAGCGGATTTAGAAAAGCTCGAGCATATTCCTAACACAGAGAGTTACGGGGATATTATCAAGCGTGGCGGCAATGTTTTAGTACAATCGTCTCGAGGCTGTCCTTGGGGAGGATGTGCGTATTGTACGCGGACTTCTTTTAGGAAAGGGGGGCCTATTGTAGAAAAAGGAAGTGCAAACAGTTGGAGAGGATTTCCGGTTAGCCGTGTCTTGGCAACTCTTGATGCAATTATGGCACAAGGGATTACGGAGGCGGAGTTTGCCGATGATGAGTTTTTTGGTGGCCGAGATGTTCAACACAGGCAGCGCATTTATGAAATTGCCGATGGAATCGAAAAGTTAAGTAAAAAGCATAATATGCAATTTAGTTTCAGGATTTTTACGCGCCCTAATACGATTTTTCGAAAAGCGAATAATGACAAAAATAACGAAGAGATGGAGCGTTTATTACTGCGGCTTAAAGAAGTTGGGTTGGTTAAGATTTTTGTTGGGGTTGAAGGCGGCAATCAAACGCAGTTTGTCCGTTATCGTCGTGGGATGCATTTTGAAGATAGTATGTTTGCGATAGATTTATGTCGAAAATTAGGGATTGGACTGGATATTGGTTTTATTATGTTTGATCCTTTTGTTACGGTGTCGGAAATGTTAGAAAACGTAAAGTTTTTTAGAGAAAATAAATTGATGAAATATAATCAGTGGCCTTTTCGTCCGTTGGTTGTCAATGAAGGTGCATTAATTGTTAATGCGCTGGAGCAAAAAGGCCTTTTGGGTGCTTCAAATCCTAATTACATGGCTTACAATTTTACGTATGCGGATCCTGCGATTGATACTATTCAAAAAACGATTGACAGTTTGGGTACGATGACTAAAACAATATTTTATGCAATGAAAGTTAAGTCAAAGAAATATTTTGACGAACAAAAGCAAGATGATGAGTCCCGGGTGGCGCAACATTATGTTGAGGCCAATGGATATGTTTATTTGGATTTAATGGAACGCTTAGGGCAATTATCTTTAAAGGGCGCATCGGCCGATGAAATCGAAGCGGCTAGATCTGTGGCGGAAGAGTCTATTAAGTTTTTGTTGCTTCAAATTGCTAATGATGTTGGTGTAGGGAAGATTAGTGATGACGATAATTTTTTAAAAAAGGAATTGGCAAAAATTGGAGTTGCCATTAAAGATGATCAAGTTGTTGTTACCTCAAAAGAATTGTTTGACTTAAGCCCCCAAAGTCCTGTTCTGGCTAATTCTGAAAATACAACTCAATCTAGTTCTAGCGTTAATACCGTTGGGGGTATTAATTTTAATCCGGTCAATTTAGATTTGCAAATCAAGCGCGATGATCAAGGGGTGCCACTGCCTTTTGCCCAGCAACCTATTGAAAACATAAAAATCGATGGATTTTCACCTGTCATTATCAATATTTCACCTGTCAGTGTGCCACAGCTATTAGGAATATCTACTGGATTTCAAACCGTTAGCCCAAATCCTTCGTAATAAATAAGAGTAGAGCATTAGCGAAATAATCCTTTCTAAGAGTTAAGATATCGTTTATTATTGTTCAATGAAAATTTTTACGAAACTTTTTGAAAAAATTCGCGAAACGCCGCTGGTTAAAAATATTTTGTTTTTTGCGGCGATTTTAGGGCCGG
>CAYNSM010000050.1:0-13500 GCA_964400065.1 uncultured Planctomycetales bacterium | reverse complement strand
CTTTCGGTCGAAGCGAAGACCATCAAGGTCAAGCGGCTTGTGTTTTTATCTATTCTCGTCGCCGTTTTTCTGTATACTTATCTGGCGGATTTTAATATTTTTGCGCTAGTTCTTCGATACTTAGACATTACGTCATACTTGGCGAAACATTTTATTGTGCTGTTTTTGGTTTTAAGTTTTACGGCCTTAAGCGTTTACTATTATTTTAAGCAAATCAGCAATCGCCAAATCTCACAAAAATTTTTGGCGTGGTTAAAAATACTGTCCATTTCTTTTTTTGTAGGCTTTTTGGTTTCGGGTTTAATCATTTACCTTAATATTTACTCTAACAAAACTTTTGACATCTAAAAATATGATCACACCATCCGAAAAAGAATTTTTAAAATTAAGCAAGCAGGGCAATTTGATTCCTGTTTACAAAGAAATTTTGGGCGATCTGGATTCCCCGGTGTCTGCCTACTATAAATTAACGCAAGGCCAACGCCACAAAAGCCAAAAGTCGTTTTCGTTTCTCTTGGAATCCGTCGAGGGAGAAGCGAAAGTCGCTCGTTATTCTTTTTTGGCCAAAGACCCCGAACTTGTCGTCGAAAGCAAAGGCAATACGATTTCCATTACCCGCTTTGACTCCAAAAGCCAAAACACACAAACCCAAAAAATTGACAAAACCCCGCTGACAACCTTGCGTGAAATTATGAGCCACTACAAATTTGTCAATCTACCGGGTTTGCCGCGTTTTTGCGGCGGCATGGTCGGCTATATCGGCTATGACTGCGTCCGGTTTTTTGAAAACCTCCCCAATAAACCGCATGATGATTTAAAACTGCCCGACATTCTTTTGGTCTTGGCCAAAACATTGGTTATTTTTGACCACTTAAATCATAAAATAAAAGTTGTTAATTGCGTCGAGATTGATACTAAAGCCAGCGATACAACAAAAAGAGAAGCGTACCACAAAGCAATTGCCAAAATCGAAGCTCTGGCTGTCGAACTTCAAAAACCGCTTTCCAAAGACACCAAAGAAAAAACCAATACCGCTGTGTCTGCTGCGCAGTCGAACTTTACCGAAAAAAAATTCGGCCACATCGTCAAGGAAGCTAAGAAAAAAATTACGGCAGGCGACATTATTCAGGTCGTTTTGTCCCAGCGCTTTGAAGTCAAACTTAACACCGACCCTTTTCATATTTACCGAATGCTGCGCGCGCTTAACCCATCCCCATATATGTATTATTTGCATTTTGGCGATGTCCAAATCGTCGGTTCCTCGCCGGAGCTTTTGGTGCGATGTGAAGAGGGTGTTGTCGAAACACGCCCGATTGCCGGCACACGCAAGCGAGGAAAAAATGACGCAGAAGATGCGGCGCTGGCCAAAGAACTTTTGGCCGATCCTAAAGAAAAAGCTGAGCACATTATGTTAGTCGATTTAGGCCGCAATGATTTGGGCCGCGTCTGTCAGTTAGGTTCGGTCAAAATTTCGGAATTTATGTCGGTCGAAAAATATTCGCACGTGATGCACATTGTCAGCAATGTTATCGGCAAACTCAAAAAAGGGCAGGACGCCTTTGATGTTTTGCAAGCCACGTTTCCGGCCGGCACCGTCTCCGGCGCACCCAAAATCCGCGCGATGGAAATTATCGACGAACTAGAAAACACAAGCCGCGGACCTTATGCAGGCTGCATCGGCTATTTTAGCTTTTCGGGAAATTTTGATTCGTGCATCACGATTCGCACCATTGTTGCCACCGACGGCCACGCTTATATTCAGGCCGGCGCTGGCATTGTCGCAGACTCGGACCCCAAGAAAGAATTTGAGGAGACCAAAAACAAAGCCCGCGCCCAAATCCTCGCCATCGAGTCAGCACATAAACAATTTGCGTAAAGAAAATATCGTAGGGGCACGATGCTTCGTGCCCAATCCTGTTAAAAAATTTAAAATTTGCTTAATTTTCAAAATTTTAGTATATTATTGCCTTATTATTAACCAGTAAAGGAGCAACACAAATGGAAGTTCGTATTCGCTTACAAAAAGCCGGCAAACCTGCCAGCAAACGCTGCAATTACCGCATTGTCGCCATCAGCCGCACAACCGCGCGCCAAGGCCGCAATTTGGCAACGATCGGGTATTATGACCCGGCGAGAAAACCTGCGACTTTGTCTGTTGACCATGACAAATTACAAACATGGATTGGCAAAGGCGCTCGTATGACCGACACGGTCAAGTCATTAGTCAAGCAAGACAAAAAGAAAAAATAAAACTTAAATTAATTTCTAAAATCGGGTGGCGCGGAGGGGAGTTTCCTGTCTTTCCGAAAGAATTGAGGAAAACAGGATCCCGATAGCGACAGGACCCGAGAATGACATATTTATCCGAGAGGACTCACTTATGCCCCCAGAACAGGCGGCCAATCCATTGATGCAATTGATCCCATTTGCCTTGATGGCGGCGATTTTTTATTTTATTGTCCTTCGTCCCGAACAAAAGAAAAAAGCCGAGCACGCTAAAAGAATTTCTGAACTTCAAAAAAATGACGCCGTCGTCACAGCCGGTGGCATTCACGGCACGGTCGTAGCCCTAAAAGAAAAAACCGTCATTGTCCGCATCGACGATAATGTCAAAATTGAAGTCGATCGGGAAGCCATTACAACTGTCGAAGCAAAAAACAAATCCTAAAGGAATAAAAGCATGAACAAGAAATTGCTGTCTAGAGTTGGGATCACCTTAGCTGTTTTGGCCGCCTCTATCTATTTTGCCTTACCGCTAGAAAAGCGCATCAATCTCGGGCTTGACCTTAAAGGGGGAATGCATCTTGTTCTCAAAGTCGAGTTAGAAAAACTCGAAGCAAATGCCAAAACCGACGCCGTTGTCCGGGCTATCGAAATTCTGCGCAACCGCATTGACAGCTTAGGCGCCGGCGAAACCGTCATCCAACGCCAAGGTGAAGACCAAATCATTGTCCAGCTGCCCGGTGTTACAGACCGCCAAAAAGCGCTGGATCTTATCGGAAAAACAGCAGCCCTCGAATTTTTATTGGTCAATGACGACTCAACACTTTTAAAAGAAGCTTTAGGCGGAAAAGTTCCTGAAGGCTACTCTATTAAGTACACCAAAGACAAAGGGGCGCCCGTTCTGGTTGAAACAAAAGCATATGTTAAAGGAGAAGCTATCAGCGACGCCAAAGTTGATATCGACTCAAGTGGTTTTAATCAACCAACGATTTCTTTAACATTTAATGCCAAAGGAGCAAAGGAATTTGCAGACTTGACCCGTAAAAATGTCGGAAATCAACTGGCGATTGTTCTAGACGGGGAAGTGTTGTCGCACCCAAATATTCAAGAACCAATTTTAGACGGCCACGCTCAAATCACCGGCCAATTTAGTTTTGACGAGGCTTCACTGTTAGCTTTGTCACTGCGCAGCGGTTCACTGCCGGCTCCGATGCGCGTCGAAGAAGAACGAACCATTGGACCGCTTTTAGGAAAAGATTCGATTAACGCCGGTATCAAAGCAGCTGTTATGGGCTTTCTTTTGGTTATCGGGTTTATGGTGATTTATTATCTTTTGGCCGGCTTGATTTCGGGCATCGCACTTTTTTTTAACATCATTCTTATTTTTGGAACTTTAGGTTTGCTCAATTACTTAGTCGGTGGATCCGCCGTTACCCTGACTTTGCCGGGTATTGCAGGTATTATTTTAACGCTGGGTATGGCCGTTGACTCAAACGTCCTTATCAATGAGCGCATCCGTGAAGAATTAGCCAACGGCCGTCCGATGTCCACCGCCATTGCCAACGGGTATAACCGTGCTTTTAGCGCAATCTTTGACTCAAATTTTACAACACTCATTGCCGCAATTATGCTTTTTCAATTCGGTTCCGGACCAATCAAAGGGTTTGCTGTCACTTTGGCTTTAGGGCTTATCGCTAGCATGTTTACCGCGCTTTATGTGACGCGCACGCTTTTTTTGGTGCTTTTGCATTTTGGTTTACTCAAAAGCTTACCGATGCTCAAACTCATCGGAGAAACAAAAATCGATTTTGTCCGTTACCGCTACGTTTTTCTTTCCATTTCCGCTATCGTTATTGCAGTGACGATGTTTCTGTTCATACAAAAAAAAGACGCCGCTTACGGCATTGATTTTGCCGGCGGACAGATACAGGAATATAAATTTACGACTCCGATCGCTTCCGAAAAAATCAGAGAAATACTTAAGGAAGCCGGCATCACTGAACTGGTCATTCAGCGCTTTGACAAAAATCCCGAAAACGTAATTATCCGCACATCCGACGACACTTTTGCATCGGTAGAAAAGGCCCTCAAAGAAAAACTTTCAGATAATCCCGCACAACTTTTGCGGATTGAAAAAGTCGGGCCCATTGTCGGTAAGCATTTGCGCGAACGTGCCGTTTGGGCAATTGTTCTGGCTATGGGCGGCATTCTTGTTTATGTCGGCTTTCGTTTTAAGCACTGGGACTTTGCCACCGCCGGCGTCATAGCCTTAGTCCACGATGTTTTAGTGGCCTTAGGCTTAACCGTCTATTTTGGGCATCAGGTTGACCTTTTAACTGTCACAGCGCTTTTGACAATCGCCGGATTTTCGATCAATGACACCATCGTCATTTACGACCGCATCCGCGAGAATATGGCCAAAGCCCGTAAATACGACCTGCGCGAAATCATCAATTTAAGCGTCAACCAAACCTTAAGCCGTACGATCTTGACAAGCTTTACCGTCCTTATGGTAACTGCCGCCCTATATTTCTTAGGTGGAGAAGTCTTAAATACATTTGCGCTTTGCCTTATGATCGGTTTTATCGCCGGTACGTATTCGACCGTTTATATCGCGGCTCCCTTGGTTATCGCATGGCAAAAAAAGGCGAAATGAGCCTCCCTAAAAGAGGTCAACGCAACCTTTCATGACGTTTCGTTCGCTCAAACTTTATGTCGAACAAACCATTGACGTCGAAGAGATCATCACAGAATTAGCGGCGTTCCATTACCGACGGGCCAAGGAAGTTGTCCAAGAAGGCGACTTCTGCCAGCGCGGGGAAGTGATTGATATTTTCCCGACCAACTACGACGGGCCCATCCGCATTGCACTCAATGACACTCAAATACAATCCATCAATAGCTTTAATATCCAGTCGGGAAAAGCGATTTGGCAGCACAAAATTGCGATCGTTTTGCCGCACAAAACCCCTTTAAGCAAATCTCCTTTTAACGCAGACACACCGCTAAATGCGTTTGTTGACATTCAAAAAGGCGATTATGTCGTCCACAATCATCACGGCATCGGCCGCTTTTTAGGCTTAACGCACCTGGAAGTTAATAAAGAAAAGCGCGATCTTTTGGTCATCGAATACGCCGACGGAGACAAACTATTTATCCCGCAGCACGACATGAATCTTGTCCAAAAGTATGTGAGCTTTCAAAAAAAGACGCCGCGACTTTATAAATTAGGCAGCAAAGAGTGGCAAAAAGTGCGCTCCAGCATTGAAGAGCGCTTGCGGCGTTTTGCGGCCGAGCTTTTGCGTATTCAAGCTCTGCGCGCGACAGTCACGGGCACAAAGTTTTCGCCCGACACGCCCTGGCAAAAAGAATTTGAAGCCAAATTTCCATTTACCGAAACGCCAGACCAAACACGGGCGACGGCCGAAATCAAAGCGGATATGGAGTCCTCGGTGCCAATGGACCGGCTTTTGTGCGGGGACGTTGGCTTTGGCAAAACTGAAGTGGCCTTGCGTGCTATCTTTAAGGCGGTCATGGACAACAAACAGGTCGCTATCTTAGTCCCGACGACGATTTTGGCTGAACAACATTTTTATAATTTTACACGCCGAGTAAAAGATTTTCCGGTAAAAATTTCGATGCTAAGCCGCTTTCGTACCCGACGAGAACAGTTACAGACCATTAAAGAACTGCGCGAAGGGACCGTTGACGTTGTCATCGGCACGCATCGGCTTTTGTCCAAGGACATTTCTTTTAAAGACTTAGGGCTTATCGTCGTCGATGAAGAGCAGCATTTTGGCGTGCGCGCCAAAGAGCGGCTAAAACATTTGAAACTGCTTGTCGATGTGTTGTCGATGAGTGCGACTCCGATTCCGCGAACGCTGTATATGGCCATATCCGGAGTCAAGGACATGTCGGTTATTTCAACGCCGCCGCAAAGCCGTATTCCCGTCGTAACGCATATCGTTGAGTTTGACGAAGAGTTAATTGCGGATGTGATCAGCCGCGAACTGCGCCGCGGCGGACAAGTTTTTTTTCTGCATAATCGCGTGCAAGATATCGAGCAAATTGCTAAAATCATCAAACGTTTGGTGCCACAAGCACGCCTTGCGGTTGGACACGGACAGATGCCTTCGAGACTTTTGGAAGAAATTATGCTAAAGTTTCTAACCGGTGAAATCAATGTCCTTATTTGTACGACGATCATCGAGTCGGGCATTGACATTCCAAACGCCAACACGTTGATTGTCAACCGCGCGGACCGTTTTGGACTTAGTGAATTACATCAGCTGCGCGGGCGGGTTGGACGATTTACAAATCAGGCGTATGCGTATTTTATTGTGCCGCCCAAACAGTCTTTAAGCAAACTTACGCAAACGCGTCTGCAAGCTTTAGGAAAATACAGTGAGTTAGGCGCCGGTTTTCAGGTCGCGTTTGAAGATTTACAAATCAGAGGCGGCGGAAATTTGTTGGGGCAAGAGCAAAGCGGATATATCGCATCCGTCGGGTTTGACCTTTACTGCCGGCTTTTAAAAGAGTCTGTTGAGAAAATTCAAGGAGCTAATCGACAATGAACAAAAAGCAAAATCATTTTTTATTTCTTGTATTGTTTCTTTTAGCCTTTGCGTATCCGGTTTATGGCGCCATCGAAGACACCATTGTCGCGGTCGTTAACGACGAGGTGATCACGCTCAATGATCTAAAAGATTATATTGAGACGCGTGCCACCCAAATGCGTCTAGAAGGGACGGCTTCCGGCGACGTCCAAAAATTTATGAGCGACATGGCCCAAAACGGTTTGGACCGTCTTATCGAGGACAAAATTCTTCTTAATGCCGCCAACAAAAACGAAACCGCTTTAAATCTCGAAGACCCAAAAGGGGAGGACCGCCGTAAAGAAGAAATCGAAGATCAGGTCGAAATGCGTTTAAACAATATCAAAATGCAATATAAAAACGAAGAGGAATTTTTGCGGGCCCTGCTTGATCAGGGCGTTTCGGTCACAGATGTCCGCAAGCGCATTGCCAACCAAATCAAAACCAAGCGTTTGGTCGACCAGCAAATTCGCGCCAAAATTTATGTCAACCCGCAGGAAATAACCGCGTTTTACAAAAACCATTTTGAAGAATACAAAAAGCCCGAGCGCGTCAATCTCGATTCTATTTTTATCGCCAAAGCCGATACCCCACTTACGGCGCGGGAAAAAATCGACGAGGCCGCCGAAAAAATTAAAAACGGCGGCGACTTTAATGCTATTGCCAAGGAATATTCACAAGCTCCGTCGATTGGCATCATTAAAAAAGGCCAGGCTTTACCGGAAATCGAACGTGTTGTTTTTAATTTGAGTATCGGTGAAACCTCCTGGGTTTGCGAGGTCCCCAACGGTTTTTATATTTTTCGTCTGACCGGGCATATCAAGGAAGAACTCTCCACGTTTGAAGAAGTCAAAGACGATATTTACAACAAAATTTTTCAACAAAAATTTACCGACAAATTTAACCAGTGGCTGACCAAACTCAAAAAAGAAGCGTTCGTGGATGTCAAAAAGAATTTGTAGTGCACTAAAAATTACTTTTAAATGGATTCCCGCTTACGCGGGAATGACAAAGATATTGTGTCATCCCTGCGAAAGCAGGGATCCACAATCCAAATAAAACAAATTATTAATATTTAATGAAAAAACAAAATAGAAAAATCATCGGTATCACCCTAGGCGATCCGTCGGGAATTGGCCCTGAAGTCACCGCCAAAGCCCTGCATGACCCGGCAATTGCGCGACTGGCGCACTTTAAGGTGATCGGCGATGAAGTCCTTTTTAAAAAGTTCAAATTCCCTCGGACACGAAGCTGTGAACTGATCGGAATCAACAAAATCCACCCCTTTGATTTTCCTTTTAAAGATGTCCACAACGCCAGCGCCGCCGCATCCTTAGCGTATCTGGAAACGGCCGTTGGCATGCTCAAAGACAAAAAGTTAGACGGACTGGTGACAGCACCGGTTTCAAAAGAAGCAATCAGCTCTTTGGGTGTACCTTTTAGCGGACACACCGAATATCTGGCGGACAATTTTAATATTACCGACTTTGAAATGATGTTTCACTCGCCGCTACTTCGCTTGATTATTGCCACGCGCCATTTGCCGCTCAAAGATGTTTCCGAAGCTATTTCGCATGAAGGAATTCTAAGAACATTACGGCTGGCCAATGGATCTTTCAAAAAACTTTTTAAAATCAAAAAACCGCGTATTGCCCTCTGCGGGCTTAATCCTCACGCCGGCGAGGGAGGACTTTTAGGGCAAGAAGAAAATCTGATCATTTCTCCGGCAATCAAACAAGCACACGAAGAAGGCATACACGCCTTTGGCCCTTTTGCCGCCGACACACTTTTTAGCGCGAAGAATTTTAAAAAGTACGATCTTTTTATCGCCATGTATCACGACCAAGGGTTGGCCCCGCTTAAAGCGCTGTTTTTTAATCAGCTGGTTAATGTGACCTTAGGCTTACCGTTTATCCGTACGTCGCCTAGTCACGGCACCGCCTTTGACATTGCCGGCAAAAACAAAGCTGATCCCTCGTCGATGAAAGAAGCGATCAAGTTCTGCGCGCGGCATACGTAATGTAAAGCGCTTTTTAAAAAGATGTCCAACTAACCACAAAAAATCTTAATGAGAAAATAAAAAAATGGAAATCAAACAAATAAAAGTTGCAAAAGGTTTAGCTTTGTATGGAATTATTTTTTGTCTTATAGGATTTTGGGGACTTAGCGAACAGTTAAATATTACTCATGGCATTATAGTTGTTCTTCTTGGTTTATGTCTTTTAACATTTTCATTCTTAACAATTCGTGAAGCTAAAAATAAAAACCAAGAAATAGAAGACTTAAAACGCATTGGCTCTGATAATGAGCCTTTTTGGGAAGTCTCTTGTTGTAACGATATTCCAGCATTTTTCAGGGCATTAACCAAACTTTGTCCAAATCAATCAATATTTTACATCGAAGGGATTCCATCAAAGGAAATTGAGAACTATTTAACTGCACAGAAATCAACAACTCAAAAGAACATAAAAAGAGGCACATTATGGCCAAGAACAAATCAATTCCATGTGCTATTAACACAAGAAAATCTAGAGGGACTTGCAAAATTAAGTGAAAAAATTACACCGCTTGATGTCGCATTTCATTTGCATATTTATACAGGGGATAAGATGGTCTTGTCTTGGAACGACTGTTTTACTACCGATACTTTTATTATTAGTAAAGATATACCTGAATCAAACATCAAAGATTTTTCTAATAGTTTAAATTTGACGTACAAAAAAGAACAATTCCATTAATTAAGAGACGTAAAAAACTGCTTTTAAAACAAACCATTTCTGCAGGGAACGGTTTGAAACCGTTCCCTACGGAACAATAAAATTTTAATTTATGAAACCACGCCCACCACAATTCAAAGGAAACAGTTATGCGCTTAACTCAACCTAAACTCATTGCCGCAGGGATACTGTTCTTTCTGTATTCTTTCTTAATCACAAACCCTGCCATCGCGCAAGTTCCCGAAAAAGAAGCTTACAATAAAGGGCATGCTTATTTTATGGCAAAGAAATATAAAGAAGCAATCATTGAATTTGACAAAGCAATACAAATCAACCCTCAGGCCATGCAATCCTACCTTGCCCGCGGAGTTTGTTATAAGGAACTAAATAACTTTGATCAAGCCTTAATCGATTATAAGAAATCTTTAGAACTCGATCCTAATTTTGCAATGACCTATAAAAACTTAGGAATCCTTTGCCGGGATAAAAAGGATCACGATCAAGCCTTAGCTTGGTTTAGCAAAGCTATTGAACTTCAACCAAACGATGCCTCCAATTATCGTCAGCGAGGATCAATCTACTCAGATAAAAAAGACTACGACAAAGCAATATCAGAATTTACAAAAGCCATCGAAGTGAATCCTAATTTTGCCCTTGCTTACAATAGCCGCGGTTGTGCCTATGATGACAACGGGCTTAAAGACCAAGCTATGGCTGATTATTTAAAAGCTATTGAACTTGATCCTAAGTTAGATTCTGCTTTTTATAATCTTGCGAACATTTACAACAAGAAGGAAAATTATGACCGCGCAATTAACTACTATGACAAAGCGATTGAATTAAATCCCAAACATCCTTATGCTTTCTTCGGCCGCGCAAATTCTTACAAAGAAAAAAAGGACTTTGACCGCGCTATTGATGATTACAACAAAGGCTTAAAAATAAACCCGAACTATGCTTATGGTTATTACGGACGAGGCAGTGCTTATTACCAAAAGTTCAGTTATGGTCAATCCAATATTTTTAATTCCGGAATATACCTTGATCAAGCCATTGAGGATGATACAAAAACCATTGAACTTGACCCTAACTTTTACGGAGCTTATCACGGCCGTGGTTTAGGATATGTTTATAAAAAACTCTATGCGCAGGCCATAGCAGATTTTACTAAATCAATCGAACTTAAAGCAGATTATCCCGACGCCTATTACGATCGTGGTTTGGCATACAATATGCTCGCCAAACATGACGAGGCAATTGAAGATTATAAAAAAGCGCTGGAACTTAATCCTCACGACGGCCGAGCTTGGAATAATCTAATACAATCTTATATTGATAAAAAAGAATACACCAAAGCTATTGAGGAGTGCAGCAAAGCTATTGAACTTTTGGCTAGTCCTGATTTTTTTTATATCCTTCGAGCTCAACTCTATATCGCAACAGAAGATTACGATAAAGCCATAGCCGATTGCAATAAAATTTTACAATCCGATCCGGCTAATTTTAAAGCGAAATTTTTAAAAGAAGCGGCGACAGACTATAAAGCCAAAGGGCACAAACCAGAAGGAATAATTTATGTGCCGGATTAAAACTGTTAAATGAAACCACGACCACCACTAGCGCCACGCAAACATTTAGGACAAAATTTCTTGGTTGACCCCAAGGCCAAACAGAGGATTCTCTCGTCGTGCGAACTAAAGGAAGGCGAGGAGATCATCGAAATCGGTCCCGGCTTAGGGCATTTGACCGAAATGATTTTGCCATGCGTTAAGAAAGTTTACGCAATCGAACGTGACCCGCGTTTCTGCGAACAATTGCAAAAGAAATTCCCCATAGAAAAGTTTGAGGTCTTTGACGCCGACGTTTTAAAATTTGATTTTACAAAACTTAAACCCGGCCTTAAAGTCATCGGCAACTTGCCCTATTACATTTCAACGCCGATTATCGAAAAGTTTATTGAATACAAGGGCCTTTTCCCGGTTTGCTTTTTTACCGTCCAAAAAGAATTCGCCCAAAGACTCGCCGCCCACGTCAACACCAAAGATTACGGTTCTTTGTCGTGTTTCGTACAGTACTACGCGGACATTAAAATTCTTTTTACGCTCCCGCCGTCGAGCTTTAAACCGGCGCCAAAGGTGACGTCGTGCTTTATGAAACTGACCTTTCGACCGCCAACGTTTAAAGTCACCGATGAAAATAAACTTTTTACTCTTATTCGCACGGCATTCGGACAAAGAAGAAAACGAATTTCTAACTCGCTTAAAGCAATTTTAGGGAAGAACACTGACGAGATTTTTAAAAAATGCGGACTGACAGGAGAAGAGCGGGCCGAAAATTTAAGTTTAAAAAACTACGTGGATTTGACGGTTACTTCTTTTCCCAACCCTCAAACCAGTGATTGACAACATCGTTCTTTTTAATTTCAAAAGCGTACTGCAGGATTTGATTTTGTATTTCTGTCGTCGTATCACAAAAATGAACGCCGGCTAAATAACCTTCGGTCGTTTCGCGAACCCAAACCGGATGGCCTTCAACTTCAATGCTTTTATCCTCTTGAAGTAAATAAATACGCAGCTTAAGCTTTTGCTTTGTATTTAAGGGAAATTGGGTGACCAAACAAACGCCCGCCGCACTTAAATCACGGCTTTGAGCTTGATGAAAAATCGTCTGACCGTCAAGCCGGTAAACAATGCGGTTTTTGACTTGCCAGCGAGGGAGATATCTTTTGTCGTCAGTTAACATAAGTCAGTGAATTTATTAAAAGGTTTTAAGACGTTTTCAATATAACATAAACACAAATCTTAAAACAGAAAAAATCTAAGTCGATTTTTGTTTACACTGCACGGCAAGAATGATAAAAAAGAGTCACTTTATGACGACAAATAATTCCATTCTTCTACAATTACTTTTGAGCTTTGTGCTTTTGGGTGCAACAGTTAACGCTTTTGCCGTCGACAATTCTTACGGCTATCAGCTGGCTCTCCTTAATGAGCGCGCCCAAAATCCGCAAAAAGTCCTCATGCAAAAAAAAATCACGCCGGCAAGCGCAAGCATCCGGGAATTTGAATGGATTTTAGAAACTTTACGCAACCGCTGCCAAAATCCCCAAAATGTAATCATCCCAAGCTTAGTCGAATCTTGGCGGCTTGTGCAGCGACGAGGATACAACGTTACTTTGCTCCAATTTAGCCGTCAAATTTCAGACTTTTCTAATATCGCCTTTCAATCGCAGCGAAACCAAAAACTCGACATTGACAAAATCATCCGCAAACTCCTCAAAGATAAATACCCAATTAAAAAATAAAAAAGGACACTTATGGAAAAACGCATGTTTTATCACGATACCGATTCCGGCGGCGTTGTCTATTACGCCAATTATTTAAAATATTTGGAAGAAGCGCGCACCGAATTTTTAGACAAGCAGGGAATGAGTGTTGAAATGTTTCACGAGCGCGGGATGGTTTATGCGGTGCGCAAATGCAACGTCACTTACCGCAGTCCGGCGCGCTACGGGGACGTCATTGTCTGCGACGCTAAACTTGTCAAAGTCACAGCCGCCCAGCTGATTTTTGAACAAAAAATTTTTCACAAAAAAACGGGACAACTGATGGTTGAGGCGGAGGTAACGCTCGCATGCTTAAATAAGGACTTCAAACCGACCCAAATCCCCGAAGATTTAAAAGAAAAACTGTTGGCGTAGGGGGCAACCCGCGGTAAAGACCCGCGGGAAAGACCTTGTCACTTTCAAGTTTTAATGATATTTTATTGACTTGCGTTCTACATAAATTAATAATTAAACATTTGAAAAAGAAAGTCTTAATACTGACTTCCTCAAAAAAATTATATTTTAAAAAGTCAGTAGTTGCTTATGATTACCCAAAAAGATGTTGAATATATTGCCGCTTTAGCGCGGATTCATTTGCGAGACGATGAGGTTACAAAACTCACGGCAAACTTGGAAGACA
>CAYNSM010000049.1:0-13852 GCA_964400065.1 uncultured Planctomycetales bacterium | reverse complement strand
TTTCGCCGCCTTGCGCATTTTTAAAATAGTCCAAAGTTTTATTCAGCTCTTCGTCAGTGACTTTTGAACTTTTGCGCGTCACTTTGAGTCCCTTGTAATTTCCCAGTTTAACTTCCGGCTTAATATCCACGTGCGCCTTAAAACGGATCAAACCGTCCTTAAATTCCACATCATGAATTTCGGGAAGATCAAGCGCATCAATCTTTTCCTGAGTAATGCCTTCCTGATAAACTTCAGGGATAAGTTTTTTGAGCGTTTCTTCATGCGCTAAAGCGCCATGCTGGGCTTCGACGACTTGCTTAGGAGCTTTGCCGGGGCGAAATCCCTTGACCTTCGCGACTTTTGCAATCTCTTGCATAATTTCAGCGCGAGCTTTTGCAACACGTTCCTTAGAAATTTCAAAGGCCAATTCACGTTTTAAAGCATCTACTTTCTTGACTGCAACTTTCATTATCTGTATCCCCTTTTCTTAAATATCATTTTGCTGCCTTATACAGATAATGATCCTGCGCTCATGCAATGGGCGAAGGATCCATCTGTATCCCCTTTTCTTAAATATCATTTTGCTGCCTTATACAGATAATGATCCTGCGCTCATGCAATGGGCGAAGGATCCATCTGTATCCCCTTTTCTTAAATATCATTTTGCTACCTTATACAGATAATGATCCTACGCTCATGCAATGAGCGAAGGATCCATCTGTATCCCCTTTTCTAAATATTATTCTGCTGCTTTCACATTTTAAACTTTTCACCTAAATAAATCTGCTTAGCCTGCGGGTTGTTGATCAAATCCTCAGCGGTTCCGGAGATCAAAAGCTTTCCGTCGGCAACCAAATACGCTCTGTCGGTAATAGACAATGTCTCGCGCACATTATGGTCGGTCAGTAAAATCCCCAAACCCTTTTTTTTAAGCTCACGGATGATTTCCTGCGCTTCCGCGACGACAATCGGGTCAATGCCAGAAAACGGCTCATCCAAAAGCAAAAACGACGGATTCGTCACCAAAGCACGCGTAATTTCCAAACGGCGTCTCTCCCCGCCAGAAAGCGTATACGCTTTGGATTTGGCTAAATGCGCGATGTTGAGTTCCTCAAGCAAACTTTGCAACCGTTTCTTGCGCTCACGCGGACTGATATCCAACGTTTCCAAAACCGCCATGATGTTTTCTTCGACGGTCAGTTTTCGAAAGATCGATGATTCCTGCGCCAAATAACCCATCCCTAACTTGCAACGCTCGTGAATCGGTTTCTTGGTGATATCTGTCTGATCAAAATGAATTTGCCCGAAGTCCGGCGCAATAATCCCGACAATCATATAAAATGACGTCGTTTTTCCGGCGCCGTTAGGACCTAAAATCCCCACGATTTCGGAACGACCCACCGAAATACTCAAACCGTCAACGACTTTACGTCCGCCGTAACTTTTTGTGAGACTTCGTGTTTCCAGCAAATGAAGCGACATTTTGATCCTCTGTGCAAACAAACAAGCAGTATAATATTTTTTTTAAAAAAGAAAAGGGAATTTCCTTTATCCCCCAAGAGCTTTATTTACCCTTTAAGGCGGGCATTATCCCTGTGTCCCCGGTTACCATAATAAGTTTTGGCTGGCCTAACAGAGTCAAAGTCTGATCTGCGCCGTTATAAACTGCTTTTTGAGAATTAGTAATATTTCCCCCCTGAATGACCTGCACATGCCCGGTACAAACAGCTTCCTTAATTTTATTGGTAAGAGGATCAAAAAAAACTTCCATCAAATCAGCTTTCAGGGTTCGATCCGTTTCAACAGCAACAACGTTTGTTGTAAAAGTCGCTTTGTTTTTCTTTTGATCAATCTCCATCGGCCCATCACAGGTGATCGTTACGGTTTGTGTTTGCGTTTTTTCATTTTTGACTGTGACCTTAACGTCTTCTTGCATCTGCGCTGTTTGTAAATTCGGATGAGCTTCCAATCCAATCCCTGTTGCGGTCATGCCCTGGGCAGGGTCGGTAATCACGACGGGCGCATCAGTTTTAACGATGTCCTTACTTTTGTCCCAATCCAAATAATCCGTCTTAAGCTGACCGCCTTCTTTGGCCGTCACGATGACATCTTTTTCTAAACGAACATTACCACTTTCTTTATCAAGCTGTCCTTTAGCGGCCGTTAAATTGACTTGTTGCTCGCCATAATGATTCGCGTCAACATTGTTGATATTAACCTTATTGCCCTCAATCTGTGCGGTATCGCCTTTGACATCCCAAGACTTGACGCCTGCATCGGTATAACCCTGCAAATTAAATTTTTCAAACTGCTGCGCCCCCTGTTGAGCAAAAGCAGGAAAAACCAAAGAAAGGAAAAAAAGTCCTAATAAAAATTTTTTCATAAGATACCATCATCCTGTCATTGCAACTAAAGCGCTGCGACAATCTCGTCCCATTTGCCTTGCGTTTTTAAAATCAGTTCAATGACCTCCCGCACAGCGCCACAACCGCCCGACTTATGCGTAATGTAATGAACTTCTCTTTTAATTTCGTCAACCGCGTTGGCAACAGCAACCGCAAACCCGACTTGCCGCAAAACATTTAAGTCCGGCAAATCATCGCCGACAAAACAAACTTCTTCATCGCTAACTTCCAAGTCTTTTAACATGCGTTTGTAGTATTCAATTTTAGGCGAAGCGTCCTGATAAAGTTTATCGACCGTTAAGTCTTTGGCGCGAAAATCAACCGGCTTTGAATTGCGGGCCGTGATGATAGCCATTTTAAAACCCGCCCTGCGAAGTAAAACCATGCCAAACCCATCCTGGACATCAAAATTTTTAATCTCCCCGCCGTTATTGTCGATGATAATTTTGCCGTCCGACAAAACACCGTCGACGTCCAAGGCAAGGACCTTGATTTTCATAATTCGTTCTTTAAGTGCTGAATCCATATCGTATCCCCTTTTCCTCCCCCTTGTGGGGAGGATTAAGGAGGGGGGGGAATCTATCGTACTCCCCCTCCCCTACCCCCTCCCACCGAGGGAGGGGAATTATTTATATCAACCCCGCTTTGAGTAAATCTTGAATATCCAAAAGCCCCACAGACCGACCCTTTTCGTCAATAACGGGAAGCTCGTCGATCTTTCGCTCCTTTAAAAGCTCAAACGCTTCAGCCGCAAGCTTGTCCTGCAAAATCGTCGTTGGGCTTTTAGTCATCACATCTTTGACCGTTTTTTGCAAAACATCTGACCCTTCTTCCAAATGCCGGCGCAAATCCCCGTCAGTAAAAATCCCAACAAGCTTATCCTTTTTATCCACGATACACGCTGATCCGCAGCGCGCTTTAGTGATCGCCAAAAGAACTTCTTGCACTTTGCACTCTTGGCGCACTTTTGGAAAATGGTTTGCTTTGCGCATCAAGTCTTCAACTTTAAGAAGCAAGCGCCGTCCCAAAGCTCCCCCGGGATGATAAAAAGCAAAATCTTCCTTGCGAAATCCTTTTTTGAGAATCAGGCACGCCGCCAGCGCATCACCCATTACCAAGGTCGCTGTCGTCGAAGCCATCGGCGCCAACCCCAACGGACAACCTTCACGCTCGACTGAAACATCGAGGACAACATCACTGAATTTCGCCAAACTCGACTTTAAATTGCCCGTTATTGCAATTGTTCTTGCGCCAATTCTTTTAAGCAAAGGCAAAAGCCGTGTGGTTTCTTCTGTTTCACCGCTATTGGAAATGACGATCACGACGTCGGACTTAGTCACCTGCCCTAAATCCCCATGCACCGCCTCCGCACTATGAATGAAAATGCTCGGTGTTCCCGTCGAAGACAAGGTCGCAGCAATTTTGCGTCCGATAATACCAGTCTTTCCCATTCCCGCAACAATGACACGGCCTTGACATTTGGCAATGAGCTCTACAGCTTTAATAAAATGGCTGTCTAGCTTTTTAGCTAAAGCGGCGATCGCTTGAGACTCAATCTGAATGACTTCCTTGGCTTTATTAAGCATAAATTTGGTCAATCGTTTTCGAAAACTCCCCTTATCCCCCTCTTTATCAAAGAGGGGGAAAAAATTCAAAAATATTTTATCGACTTAAAACATCATCTCCCCTCTTTTTTAAAGAGGGCATTAAGGGGAGTTATTTAAAATTTATTTTTAACCACCTGATCGAGTTCTTTCAAAACTTTTAACAACTTCTCTAACTTATCCAATGCAATCATGTTGGGCCCATCGGAAAGAGCCTTAGACGGATCCAGATGCGTTTCGGTAAAAATGGCGTCACACCCAGCCGCAATGGCGCAACGGGCTAATAACGGGATAAACTCACTTTTCCCACCGGAAGACTCGCCTAAGCCGCCCGGCTGCTGCACACTGTGTGAAGCATCAAAGACAACCGGGTAACCCAAATCACGCATAATCGAAAGAGAACGAAAATCCGTCACCAAATTGTTATACCCAAAACTGACCCCCCGCTCGGCCAAAAGAATTTTTTGGTTGCCTGTGCTTTCAATCTTTTTGACAACCGACTTCATGTCCCACGGCGCCAAAAACTGTCCTTTTTTAACATTGATAATTTTTCCAGTCTTCCCAGCAGCGACCAAAAGGTCAGTCTGCCGGCACAAAAAAGCAGGAATTTGAATAATATCCAAAACTTCTGCCGAAGACTTAAGTTCATGGACACAGTGCACGTCACTTAAAACCGGGACACCAAATTTTTTCTTAACCTCAGCCAGAATACTCAAACCCTCTTCTATTCCGGGGCCGCGGAAAGAATTAACCGACGTACGGTTAGCCTTGTCATAACTGGCCTTAAAAACAAACGGCACCTTAAGAGCCGACGTTATCTTGACAAGTTTTTCGGCAATCTTAAAAACAGTTTGTTTCTTTTCAATAACACACGGCCCAGCGATTAAAACAAACGGCTTATTGGCACCAAATGAAATTTTTCCTAACTTGATCTCTTTAACCATTTTATTTTTCCTTAAGCAAAATTGCGACGGCCGCTAAATCTTCGGGCGTATCAACGCCAATTGTTTCATGCTGGGTTTGAATTGTTTTAATTTTATGACCCGCTTCAAGGACTCTAAGCTGTTCTAACTTTTCGGTTGCCTCTAAATGTGAAAACGGTAAATTTTTAAAGCCCAATAAAAAATCCTTGCGATACGCATAAATCCCTAAATGCTTATAATAAACTCCGTCGGAAAACGGCTTTTTCTCGCGATTATAGGGAATTGGCGAGCGTGAAAAATAAAGGGCATTGTCCTGACGATCAACCACCGCTTTAACAACATTGGGATTTATAAACTCTTCTTCTTTGATGATTCGCTTGATCACAGTGGCCATCAAAAGACTTTTATCCTCAAGCAATACTTGCGCCAAACGGTCAATCACATCCGGGTCAATCAAAGGTTCATCACCCTGAATATTGACCACAACCTGCGTTGAAATGTTGGCAACCGCCTCTGCAATCCGATCCGTTCCCGACTCGTGATCCTGTGCTGTCATAACCACGTTGGCACCAAAATTCACACCCGCATCCCAAATCCGTTTATCGTCACAGGCAACGATCACATCTTCTAAAATACGACTCTTCTTAGCCTGCCGCCAAACATGTTCGATCAGTGGACGACCATTTAAATTGGCCAACATCTTGCCTTCAAAACGGGTCGAAGCCCAACGGGCTGGAATAACGCCAATGGCTTTCATCGTTTAGATTGCCCCGTGATGTTCGACGGCATCCAAAAGTTCGTCGCGGCTTACCGCAACCGCACCCATTTTTCCGACGACAATGCCAGCCGCATAATTGGCCAAATCCGCGGCTTGAAATTTTGTTGCTCCGGCACTTAAGGCGAGCGTAAAAACCGCAATCACCGTGTCCCCCGCACCCGTCACATCAAAAACTTCCCGCGCGCGCGTATGAATCTGAATGGCTTTTTTCCCGGCTTCAAAAACATACATTCCCTGTTCGCCTAAAGTAATCAAAAGCGACTCAAGTTTTAGAAATTTTAACAACGCCTCTCCGGCTCGCTCGACATCCGTCAGTGTTTCTAATCGGTCGCTATTTAAACCAAGCTTATGGCTCTGGTCATGGGTGATTTTAATATTGCGAATCGCGTTTTCGGCTTCCTTACGATTAGGCGTAATCGAGGTTGCGCCTTCATAATACGAAAAATGCTCAACCTTTGGATCCACAATCAAAATTTTGTTACGCCCGCGCGCTAGGGCTGAAACAAATTCAATCAATTCTTTGCACAACAAGCCCTTGCCATAGTCAGAAAGGATAATCGCATCATACGCGGCAACATTCTTTTCTAAAAATATCTTAATTTTTGTTAAAAATTTTTCATTAAGTTTCTCCTCGACCTTCTCGCGGTCCAAACGCAAAATCTGCTGATGCTGGATAACAATGCGCGTCTTGACAATCGTCGGCGTCGTTTGATCCTGAAAAATTGCTTTTGTCGAAATCCCGCCTTTTTTGAGACTGGCCAAGAAAATTTTTGCTTCACTGTCTTTACCGAGACGGCCGACCAAAGTTACGCTGGCACCCAAACTTTTCAAATTACTCGCAACGTTTGCCGCGCCGCCCGGACTAAAGGTTGGCTCTCCGCTTTGCAACACAATCGGCACAGGCGCTTCGGGAGAAATACGACTGACCGTCCCACGTATGTGCTGGTCAAGGATCACATCCCCGATAACAAGGATTTTTTTGCCTTTAAAATTCGAAATAAGCTGTCTATTTGCGGTCATAATGTTAGAGTAAGGTTAGGTTAATTTCACAAAAAGGAGTGTGATTTTAACACAGTTTCAAAAGAGCGTCAACAGCTTCCCAGACAGAATCAACGCTAATCGCATCAAGATAGCTCGTATCAGTGACTTTCGCTTTTCGAAAGGAAATATTTCCCTTGTAAGGAGTTACAACAACTTTGACTTTTTCCCCCAAAGGCCGCCAACGCTCTGGATTTATACCCGGTTCATTGCGGGTAAAAATTGAAACAACCGGTGTTTTTAAGGCGGCCGCGACATGGACTGGGCCGGTATCATTCGAAATCAGCATGCGCGATTTGCGCAAAAGCGCGATTAACTGCCGCATCGAAGTTTTTCCACAAAGGTCAAAAATTTTGACACTGTGTGTCGATTGAACCAACGACAAAAGCTTTTGGGCGGCGATATCATTTTTTGTTCCAATAACAGCCAGAGGGCCAATATTTTTCGTCTGTAACATCTCGATGATTTTTGCAAAACGTGCAGCCGGCCATTGCCGCGCCGGATCGCTAGCGGACGGATTAATAATGATTAAATCTTTGGGATCAAAGCGATTTTGTCGGCACCAATTCTCTGCCCAAGCGTCGCTCTCTTGATTCGTCGGAATAACGCATTGGATTTCTGACAAAGGAGCCGCAACCCCGACTGAATTAAGAATATCCAAACAGTATTCTGCCTCGTGCTTAATCCCCGCCTCACGATCATCAACAACACGATCATTTAAAAGAAAACCGTATTTTTCATTACAGTAACCTGTCCGACGCGGAATCCCGGCAAAAAAACAAAACATATTCGTCCAGCGCTTGGTATGAAAAATAATGGCCCAATCAAACTTTTTACGGCGCAAGTTAAAGACCTGTCGCCAAAAACCCATAACCCCCTTATTGTTTCCACTTCGGTCATGGATAATGACCTCGTCGATGTCAGGATTGCCCTCGACTAATTGCTGCGTCGAAGGGGCAACCATCATAGAGATCCGCGCATCCAAAAAATTCTTACGCAAAGCCCGAACGGCAGCCGTCGTCAACACCACATCGCCAATCCGGTCGGTTCGCACAACTAAAATATTTAACGGTTTAACGCTTTGAGTTTGCATCAAAGATCTCCGGCAAAAAACTTTCTAAAACGCGCTCTACATCCTCCACACGGATCGTCTGCATACACGTGTGCGGGACTTTTTTCCTAAGACGACAAGCCAAGCACTGTCTATTATTTCGAACCACAACACTCTGGCCCGACCAAGGGCCGTACTGTCGTGGATCCGTCGGGCCAAACAATGCGACAACCGGGACATCCAAATAACTGGCCAAATGCATCGGCGCGCTATCATTGACTATGGCTAAATCCGATAAGGACAGCAAATACGCACTCTGGGGCAAGGTCAACTTACCCGTCAAGTCAGTCGACGAGTTTTTCATCAAATTCGATATTTTAGAAACGACCTGAACATCATTTTGATCACCGACAAAAATAACTTGGGCACCATAATGCTCAATAAAATTATCGGCCAACTTTGCAAAACCCTCCTCTTGCCAGCGCTTGCTTTGTGCGCGCGAGCCGGGAGCAAAAACAACTTTCCTGACAGAACCCAGCGACTTTAAAAACTGCAAAACAGTGTCTTGGTCAGCTGGTAAAATAAAAAGCGAAATCTTTTCCACCGGTGAAAACGTAAAATTGTGAACAGATTTTAAACGCGCCAAATGCTGTTCTCGCATATGCCCGACTTTAGGCCGCACAATTATCAGCGGCGTTTTGTGCTTCGCAAAAATCAAAAAAGGAATCGCTGTATTTCGCAAATCAATGGCAAGATCATATTTTTCTGCCGCGAGCTCTCGCAGCCACTTTAAAATCAAGAGCGGTGACTGATTTTTGTGATACACAAAAACTTTCCTAAAATGAGGATTGCCGCAAACCAATGACTCACCGCTGGGCCCCACAATCAGATCCAGCTGAGCGTCGGGAAAATCACGTTTTAGGATATCAATGACCGGAAAAGTTAAGACAATATCCCCGATATTGCTCAAAGAAATCACAAGGATCTTTTTTATTTTATCAGCGGCCAACATTTTCTTTTTCCAAAATTTCCTTAACGCTCGACACAACGTCCGAAACAGAAATAGATTTCATGCATACATTATCGGGACACGCCTGATAATAGCAGCAACAGACATTGCAGCCGACGTGTTTGTGGAGAATCACACTTTTGGCTAAACCGCGCGGCCCGGTTGTCCAAGGCATCGTCGGGCCGTAAAAGCCGATGATATTTTTGCTAACACAGCTGGCAATATGCAAAGGGCCCGAATCTGCGCTGATGACAATCAAAGCTTTTTCTAACAAAGCAAGTAACTGGAGCAAATTTGTTTCACCGGCCAAAACAATCGGGTTAACAGCTGATCGACGCGCAATCTCATGGGCCCACGCGACTTCCTTGGGCCCTTCTGAAATCACAACTTTTATTCCGACATCATTCGTCAAAGCTTTAATTAGCGCTGCCCAATTCTCTTGCGGCCACCGCTTCAAATCCCAATTGCCGCTGGTATGAACGACTACAAAAGCCTCCGTACTACCAATCCCCTTGCGGCCCAGGATCATTTCGACCTGCTCTTTTGCCTCTTGAGCAATATGCAAAGTCGATGTCTTGTCGACAATTTTTATTCCAAAAGCCTTAATAACATTTAAATAAATATCCGCTTTGTGTGTCTGGTCATTTAAAGGCTCGACAACGTGCGTTAAAATTCTTTCTTTTCCTTTGCCCGCATACCCAACGCGGACCGGGATTCCGGCTAAAAACATCAAAAAAGCCCGCGACCAAGAGCCGTGCAACAGAAAGACGGCATCAAATTTTTGTTGACGTATTCTCTGCACGAGTAAGATTTTTTGCCATAAACTGCGGTCTTTTCGTTTTTCATCGTAAACAAAAATCTCATCAATCTCAGAAACGGACTGCAAAATTTCTTTAACCGACGGCCAGGCTAAACAACAAATATGAGCTTGAGGATACTCTTTACGTAAATTTTCAAACACCGGGATTGAAAAAATGACATCCCCCAGCCAATTGACATTGACGACTAAAATCCGCTGTAACTTTTGTGAGTGAGTACTCATCGCTTTTCTAAAACCTTTTGATACATTTCCAATGTCTTCGTCGCGGTAATTTCCGACGAGAAATTCTCTTGAATAAATTTGCGCGCCTCTGCGCCGATGCGCTTTGCAAAATCCGGATCTTTCAAAAATCGGATAATCGCATCTGCTAAAGCTTTGGGATTTTTTGGTTCAACCAAAAGCCCAGTTTTTTCATGAAACACGAACAAAGGAATGCCGCCGACATTGGAAGCGACAATCGGCAGCCCGGCAGCCTGCGCTTCCATCCCAGAAAGACCAAAGCCCTCTTCTAAAGACGGCATAACAAACACATCAAATAAAGAAAGAATAGCTCCGCTAGGATTAAAAACAGAAGCAAACATCACGTGCTTAGCAATACCCAAAGCAGCTACCTGAGCTTCCAATTGCACCCGCATTTTTCCTTCACCCGCCAAAAACAATAAAACATCAGGAAATTTACTAATAATACATGGCATCGCATGAATCAAAACACTGTGCCCCTTTACGTCGGCAAGCCGTGAAACCATGCCGATAACTGGGGTCTGTGAAATATTAAACTCCCGTCGAGTTCTTTGTCGATTCGCATCATCAACCGCTTGAAAAGACTCTAAATCAATCCCATTGTTTATTAAGAAAATTTGCTCTTGCGGGACTTTAAAATCATTAACCAAATGATCCATAACCGGCGGGCTAATGGCCACCACAGCCTTTCCCCAACAAGGAAAAGTCTTACGAAACCAATGTGTTCGATAAAACCCATGACATGTTGTGACAAACGAAACCCCAGAAAAAAAACTTAACGCCTGCCCCAAAAACTGCGTCACTCGTGTATGCGAATGAATAATCTCAATCTCATTTTTTCGGATAAACTTCAATAATCGCGGCAAATCACAATACATCCGAAAACTCACCTCGGACTTGGTGCCGACAGCCGCTTTAAGCAATACAACACCGACATTTTTAAACTCATGTTTTCTTGCGCCGCCACAAGAAACCAAAAAAACCTGATGGCCTTTGGCAACGTATTGACGACAAAGCGCAAACAGATAACTAGTAATGCCACCAACATTAAGGTGCGTTGTGATTAAAAGAATTTTCATAAATCAATTAACTTGTAAATCTCGGCAGCAATCTGTTCTGGAGAAATATCCCGCATACAAATATGCGTCTTGACCTTGCACTGCGTGCTGTAACACGGCGAACACGGCGGTTTCTTTTCCATAATGATCGCAAATTTAGCCGGCGGCATATGGCGAGCAGATGTGGTCGGGCCAAAAAGAGCGATAACCGGCACTCGCATCGCCGCGGCAATATGAAGCGGCGCTGAATCCGGCGAAATAAAAACCCGGCATTGTTTGATAACCGCCGCCAATTCCATCAAATCTGTTTTTCCAACCAAAATCACAGGCTTTGTTTTTGTCAGCGCTGAAAGTTGTTTTGCGGACTCTTTATCCTTATCAACACCGGTGACAATGACGCGGATATTTTTTGCCGCTAAAATATCACAAAGCCGGGCAATATACTCAACCGGCCAATTTTTGGTCATCCATCTGGGGGAAGCGGCAATATTAATCCCAACAGCGTTGGTGTTGGTTCCCACCCACTCAGATTCCAAAAGACGCATAGCGTTCTCTGTTTCCTTCGCCGAAGGCCATAATTCCAACAAATTATCCGGCGAGTACGTTAAACCTAATTGATTTAAAATCTGGAATTGATGCTCGATTGGCGGCAAATTGTTATTGATCTTCAAAACCGGGTGCGTCAAAAGAAAACCAAAACGCCCGCGCTTAAAACCAAAACTTTCTTTTGGAAAACTTAAAAAAGACAAAATATGGCTGCACGTGTTATTTTGCAAATCGATGACTTTGTCAAACTTATACTGCAACAATTTACGCCCCAACTGCCAAAGACGTCTAACCCCACGGTCACGATCCTTAAAATCAACGACGATAAGCTCATCAACATACGGACAGCGCTGCAAAACTTTACGGGACGCTTCCCCCACCAAAACACAAATCCGGGCCTGAGGAAATTTTTGACGCAAAGCCTTAAGTGAAGCAGTAATCAAAATAACATCACCGACTGAACTAATTTTAATAACAAGAATCCTCAAAGACCTTAAAAGTTCCTGATAAACTTCAATCGTACTATCGGCCATGTGGCGCAAAGTAAATTTGCTCTCGAGCTTTTGCCGGGCCCCAACAACCAATTGACGCGCAAATTTTTTGTCCGATAAAATTCGCAAACAAGCATCCGCAATAGCCTCACTGTCTTTAGGCAAAACGAGAAGACCTGTTTTTTCATGATCAATAATTTCGACTACTCCACCAACCGACGTTGCCACAACAGGCACACCCACCGCCTGCGCCTCTAGAATCACCCGTCCGAAGGCTTCGGGAACAATCGACGACATAACTAAAAGATCAGTCTTGGCCAAAAGCTGCGCAACATCCTGTCGCGTGCCTAAAAATTCAACACAGTCTGATAAACCCAGCCGCCGCACCAACACCTGCAACTCTTCACGATATGTTTCTTTCCCCAACGGAGCATCACCAATAACCCAAACTTTTACCTGCGGCATTTTTCGCAAAACTTGCGCCATCGCCCGCAAAAAATACATATGCCCCTTTAGAGGCGTGATTCGCCCGACGATTGAAATAACCGGCTGTGTGTTTTTAGACTTCTCCTCGCGCGAGGTATTAAAACGCTGTAAATCGACACTGCGCGGGATACAACGAACATTTTGGGCTGGCACTTTAAAATCATCAACCATATGCCGGCCGATGACTTGGCTTGGCACAATAATAAGCTTGCTATACCCCATGACTGCACTAAAAAGATGCTTAGAGTAATACCCATGGCATGTCGTCAAAAATTCCGCGGGCGTTTTACGGCAGGCAAAAAAAGCAATCCAAGCCGGCACACGCGAACGAGCATGCACAATATCGATCTTGTCGGTTAAAATAATATCCCGCAATGACTTGATACAACTTAAAATACTCCGCAAAGATTTTTTGTGGACCGGTAAAGTGTAATGCGTGACACCCGCAATCGCCAGCTCCTGCACAAGCGGCCCGCCGTTAGAAACAACAACCGCATGGTGGCCTTTTTCACGCAAATACTTTGCAAAGTCGACGGTCCCGGTTTCAACACCTCCGACACGAAGTTCTGGTAAAATTTGTAATACTCTCATAAATTTTTCTTTTTTGATTAGTTATACTATTTTTCTTAATGCGTCAATCAAGACGGCATTGTCATCTAATTGTTTTGTTTGAACTTTATTTTTGATCAGTTTATAAATAGAATCTTTCATATGCTTGACATCGGACAACAAAATATAACCGTCAGCGGCCAGACGGTCAATAAAACGACCATGTTTGGTTTCTTCAAATGGGCTGGACCCTCGATGTTCAACAAAAAAAGTTGCAACTTTTTTGCCCGAACTTAAAGCTTCTGAAACCATCGAAATACTCTCACCAGAAACCACCACAACGTCTGACAACCCTAAAATCCCGCCAACAGCCTCCGGAACATTTTCACGATTAGGCAAAACCAACAGCTTACAGCGGCGATATTTACTTAATTCACGCATCAGAAAATTCTCGACTTTTGCAGAAGTCCGGCGGGAAGTCGTCAATAAAATATCTCCGTTGGTTTCCTCAGCAATTTCCATCAACTGATGAATCAAAACACGAACCTTCTGTTCGCTTAAAATAAAATCAGGAGTATCCCCTCCTAAAAGAACGCCGATTTTAAAATGACTCGCTGTCTTAAGATGGGTAAAGCGTTTTAAAAGTTCTGTTGTCTGATAAGCCAAATATTGCGACGTAATCAAATTAGGCGCCCCTTGCGTAACAATCACATTTTGGGGCCAGCGCTTGCGATTTTTAATATCATGTTTGGGTAAAATGACCAAATCAAAATAGCGCAAACCCAATATTCCCGGTTTAAGAATTGCGACATTCTTAGCCTGATGCTCTTGCGATAAAAGAAAATTCACCCCGGCAACCGACGAACCGCACG
>CAYNSM010000048.1:0-14156 GCA_964400065.1 uncultured Planctomycetales bacterium | reverse complement strand
CGATAAATATCGGGTATTAAATGAAAAATCAACACTTAGATTTTTTAAATCGTTTTTAATATTTAGACAAACTTCTTTAGGATCCACACTGGCCGTGTCGGGCGAATAGAGGGCTTTTTGAAAAGTTTTAATGTTTGGTTCAAATTCAGTGGCTTGGCTTTCAGAAATGATACGAACATTTGAGCCGTTTCGATTACCGCGACGCTCAAGTTCATAGAGCTGATTTAATTCAATTTCATTTTGTGCGACGACAAGTTTTCCGCACTCGTTGATAGGAATATTTTTTGCGCGGCAATATGCTTTCATTTGGCGGCTGCCTTCGACGGTAAATTTTGCTTTAAGGCTGTCGGCCGTATAATAAAATCCTGCATGCAAAACGCCGCTATTGCGCCCCGAGGCGTGTGCGGCGCAATCTTCTTCTTTATCAAGAATTATTATTCGAGCTTGCGGATATTTGGCTTTTAGTGATCGCACAACACTCAAGCCCATGATGCCAGCCCCAATGATTAAATAATCGTATGATTTTTGCATTGATGAAATATAAAGGTTTTACTTGTGTTTTTCAAGATAATGTTAAAATATTCGCATGTCAGAAGAAAATTTTTATCATCCTTACCCTTTGGAAGTTGAAGCTCGGCGCTATTCGTGGTGTTCGTGCGGGCATTCCAAGAAGCAACCTTTTTGCGATGGCAATCACGGCGAAAGTGGTTTTTTCCCTAAGACAGTTACATTTGCCGAAAAACAAACGGTTGTCTTTTGCGGCTGTAAAGCAACCGCCACTCCCCCATTCTGCGACGGAAGTCACAAGCATTTTAAAAAAGATTAGTATTTGCAATCTTAATGGATGCACTATCCTTGCTCGAACAGTCCTCGCTCAAGACACTTTTTCAAAGGTTAAAGGCTTTCAAGTAAGCGTCTTGGCTGCGGAACTCGCCGGACAGTGCATCCATTAAGATTCCAAATTAAAGCGCTTTATTTTTCTAAAACATAAATCCCAATATGGGCAAAGAGATTGGGGAGAAAAGGAATTTCTTTGGCGGCGTCGATGGCGCGTTCTTCGCAGATTTTAATTTGGTTCACTTTGCAGAACACTTTAAAATCTTTAAGAGAAAAGAAACGTAAATTTGGTGTATCGTACCATTCGTACGGTAATTCTTTGGTAACAGGAACTCGCCCGCGAAAGAAAATTTGAAAACGCGCTTGAATATGACAAAAGTTAGGAATACCTACAATAACTTTTTTGCCGACGCGCAAAGCTTCGAGGATGGCTTTTTGGGGGTTGAGCATCTGTTGCAAGCTTTCATTAAGGATGACGTAATCAAAACGCCTGTCTGCGTATTCATTTAGTCCCGAGTCAATGTCTCCATGAGAAACTGTCAGGCCTTTGGCCATACAAGAATAAATCGATTTTTCGTCGATCTCAATGCCGGTGGCTTTGCAGGCTTTGTATTCGATAAGCAAAGACAACAATTCCCCGTCGCCGCAACCTAGGTCGAGGACTTTGGATCCGCGTTCAATTAAATCAACGATCACGCGATAGTCAAGGCGAATTTTGGGGTCGCTTAAAATAGCCATATTAAATTGTGAAATCCTCTTTGGTTTCTTTTTCCATGCGTGTTAAAAAGTGTTTTACTAAATGCGATTGGTTTTCGATTTCGACGAGAAAAGCGTCGTGGCCGTAATTGGTATTAATTTCAACATAGGAAACATCCAGCCCTCCGAGTTTAAGGGCTTTGACAAATTCTTTGGACTGATACGCCGGATAAAGCCAATCGGATGTAAAAGCGATGACCAAAAAGTGTGCCTTCGTATTTTTGAAAACAGTATTTAAATTACCTTCTTCGGCTAAGTCAAAATAATCCAATGCTTTTGTCAAATATAAATAGGAATTGGCATCAAAGCGTTGGACAAAGCTGTCACCCCGATACTTTAAATAATTCTCAACTTCAAAATCCGTCGAGAAATCGTAACCGAGCTTTTCTTTGCCGATAAGTTTGCGGCCAAATTTTTCGTCCATCGACTTTTCGCTCATGTAGGTAATGTGCCCAATCATTCGTGAGAGCGCCATGCCGCGAGCGGGCAAAGTCTTTCCATAATAGTCGCCGCCGCACCATTCGGGATCCGACATGATGGCTTGTCGGCAAACTTCGTGTAAGGCGATTTGCTGAGCGGTGTGACGGTGATTGGTTGCAACAGCGATAACCGACTTGACCATTTCTGGATACATAATTGCCCACTTGAGCGCTTGCAAACCGCCCATGGATCCGCCGGCTACCGAAAGTAATTGCGTGATTCCTAAATATTCTATGAGTTTTCGTTGAGCAACAACCATGTCTTCAATCGTGACAACAGGAAAACTTAAGCCATAAGGTTTGCCCGTTGCAGGATTTATTGATGTTGGTCCCGTCGAGCCTTTGCAGCTGCCTAGGCAATTAGACGAAATGATGAAATATTTATCGGTATCAAATGCCTTCCCCGGGCCAATCATGCCGTCCCACCAGCCGGGTTTTTTGGCATCTTTATGAAAGCCGGCGGCGTGCGCATCTCCGGTTAAAGCATGAAAAATCAGAATGGCGTTAGACTTTTTAGCGTTAAGTTCGCCGTACGTTTCGTAAGCAATCGTCACGGGTCCGAGTTTAATTCCACTTTTGAGAATCATCTCGTTTGGCGAGTCAGCAAATGTAAAATATTTTGTATCGACGATACCTAAGGACTTTTCGGGCATATTATCCTTCAACATAGCGAAACATCGCTT
The DNA here is from genome assembly GCA_964400065.1 of uncultured Planctomycetales bacterium. Taxonomy (GTDB): domain Bacteria; phylum Omnitrophota; class Gorgyraeia; order Zapsychrales; family JANLHA01; genus JADLGJ01. The sequence goes on along the minus strand of CAYNSM010000048.1, from coordinate 11,401 downwards.
CAATAGTTTTGTACGCGCGGTCGCGGATTTTGGAATCTAGGACAACGCGATCGTGATCCGTCGGGTTTTTAAAGACGCGTAAAATGTCTTCGAGTGTATTAGATTTCATATATTTGCATAAGGTGCAGGAACCGACAAGTTTTTTGTTGGGAAATTCAACTTCCAGCCGCGACGAAAGCCCGCACTCGGTTAACATTAAGAACTCTTTGGCGTCGGTTTTTTTCATGTAGGTAAGCATTTGTGCAGTGGATCCTACAAAGTCGGAGTCATGGATGATGGCCGGAGAACATTCTGGATGACTGACAACTTTGGCATTGGGATACTCGAGACGGATTTTTAAAATTTGATCGGGCGAATATTCTTCATGGACGTAACAGGTGCCATTAAAGAATTTAATGTCCTTTTTAATCCCGCGTTTCTTTATTTCTTCGACGAGATTCATGCCCATGAGCTTGTCTGGCAAAAAGTAAATTTTATCGTTGGGGATACGCTCGACGATGTCATAGACATTAGCCGAGGTTACGCAAACATCACTTTCGGCTTTGACTTCGGCTGTGGTGTTGATGTAGCAGACAAAGGTGTAGTCAGGAAATTCTTTTCGCAGACGCCTAACATCGTCGCCAGTGATTGCATCTGCCAGCGTGCAGCCGTCTAAAGTTGCGGGAATAAGCACTTCTTTTTCGGGGTTTAAAATTTGTGCGGTTTCGCCCATAAAACGGACGGCCGCAAAAATAATTTTTTTGGCCGGCGTGGACATCGCGTCCTTACTTAAAGCATACGAATCGCCAACAAAGTCCGCTACGCCGTAGATGATTTCCGGTGAAACATACGAATGCGCGAGGATAACCGCGTTTTGTTCTTCTTTAAGAGTATTGACTTCATTGATAAGCGGGACAAATTCTTCGCATTTTTTAAAGCTGTATTTGCACACAGTCCCCCCGACTCTGACGTTTTGCAGGATTTGATAAAGTTCCTCGGGGGTAAAGTGTTTTTTGCTTGTCATAGTGGATGCAATATAGCGTATTTAGTTTAGAAAATCAATATCGATGTAGGGATCAGCCGACTGTCATCTGGCTTTTAGCGCGTGCGGTGAAGCGGAAACAATTGTGACGTCCAAAAATTGGCCGGGCTGAAAATTGCCTTTTCCCAAAAGGACAAGATGCCCGCCGTCGGTGCGGCCGACAAAATCATTTTGCAATTTATTGGTTCCCTTCTCGATTAAGACGGTCATGGTTTTACCGATATGCGCAGCGTTTTTTTTGTAAGTGATGTCCTTTTGAATGTCCTGCAGGCGAATGATGCGCGATTTTTTGTCCTCATCTGAAATATCATCGGGATATTTTTTAGAAGCGATGGTATTTTTGCGTTCTGAATATTTGAAAATAAAAGCAGCGTCAAATTCGACGTCTTGGATAACTTTGACGGTGTCTTCAAAGTCGGCGTCTGTCTCGGTTGGAAAACCGACAATGACATCAGTTGAAAGAAAAATATTCGGACAAAGTCGGCGGATTTTTGCGGCCAGATCGATAAAATCTTTTTGTGTATAGGTGCGGTTCATTAGGTCTAAGACACGGTTGTTTCCCGCTTGTAGCGGCAAATGAATGTGTTTGCACACCTTTGGATTATTGGCGACGACGTCGATAAGTTTATCAGGAAAATCCTTTGGGTGCGGCGAGGTAAATCGGATGCGTTTGATGTCGTCAATCTTGCTGACGGCGCTAAGTAGGTCGGCAAAGTCCGCGTCGCAGTTTTTATAAGAGTTGACATTTTGTCCAAGGAGCGTGACTTGTTGAAAGCCTTCCGAGGCTAGCCGGGCAACTTCTTCGACGACGTTCTCGACAGATCGGCTGCGCTCGCGGCCGCGTGTGTAAGGCACGACGCAAAAGGTACAAAAATTGTCGCACCCTCGCATGACAGACACCCATGCATTGACGCCGGTCTTGTGCTGGGGATAAATGTCAGAATAAGTTTCGAATTCGGAAAGGGTCACGTCAAAAGGTTTTTCGCCATGTAATCCTGATTGACGGATCAGATCGCCCAAACGTTTATAGCTGTCGGGTCCGGCGATAAAATCAATGGCAAGGCTTTCATTCTCGAGCAATTCTTGACGTAAGTTGGTCGCCATGCAACCTAAAATGCCGATGGTAACAGGTTTTCCCTCACGTTTGTGACGGATCTCATGAACGCGGCCATAAACTTTGCGATGGGCGTTTTCGCGAATGGCGCAAGTGTTGAGCATCACGACGTCGGCTGCAAGCTCGTCTTTGACGAATTCAAAGTCTTCTTTGGCCAAAACGGCACGAATAATTTCCGTATCCGCTTCGTTCATTTGACAGCCATACGTCTCTACATAAATCTTATTCATAAATTATTCCCGAGTAGAGACGTATGTTGTACTGATTTCCTTAAGTTTTTTTTAGAGAAATCAGTACCGTAAGTTTCCACAAATATCTTTTTGGGTAATATATTATTTATCATAAGGTTATGAAAAGTCGGATTCGGTTAACGGTTAATTCTTTTAAATAAACGAGGATGACTTATTGTTTTTCACTTTCTAAAGAAACTAATATTTGTGCGCCATCTTTAGCAGGTTTTAAAAAGGCACCGCCGCCGTTTTTGTTGTAACATTGCGCGTAAAAGAATTTATCCGATAATTGTTTAAATGCCACTTTTGCTTCGTCTTTCTTATTTAAAGCCCGATAAGCTTTACCTTGAAAATAAAGGGCTAAACCAACTTTATTAACAAAATAATAGCTAAAAATCTTTTCTCGTGATTCCCATGCGAAATCTTTCATTTGAATTCGTTCTTCGTTTGCTTTTGCAGACAGCTCATTTATAACCTGACTTGTGATATCAACGACATCGTGATAATTTTTCTTCCCGTAAGCTTTTTCAATCTGGTTGATCTGTTTATCCTGCTCCCCATTTTCTCCTGTTCCAATAGCTGGTAAAAAACAGGTGTCAAAGTTTTTTGGTGCGTATGTTTCGTCATTATATTTACTATATTTACTACTATCTTCCTGAAAGTACAGCAGCATTATTAAAATAGCAGCAATAAAGAGACCGACAAAGCCGCCCAATAATACTCCTAAAGGGAAAACTTTTAATTTCAGCCAAACATAGATAAAAGCGATGAACGGAATAATAAAGAAAAACAACCAATACAAATCAATTAAATTATGTCCGACACAGAAAAGAAACCAAAATTGCCAAATTAAACAAAAATAAATGGTACTAACCGCGCAACTTTTTAAAGCTGGAAATATTTTATTAAACATAAATTTTCTTTAAAAATTCTCCCAAAGTCCTCAAATAGTGAACCCCCCGCCAGAGGCGGGCAAGCATCGGGCAACCATACGTCCCTACATAAATTTTATTCATGAATTATCCGGAACATCTATGAAAAAGCTACCTCCGTCAAGATAAATTTCTTGAGTGAATTATTCGGAACATTTCCCCATGCTTCGCTAAAATAGTTTGGTTTTAGCTTCGCAGGGCAAGCGGCGGTATCGGGTTCCCGTAAAATGTTGTTTACTTTTCTTTATTCCGCATGCCAATTTCGGGCGACATGAACAATCCCGGTAATCCAGATTTCGTCTTTATTGATTCTATACATTAGGCGATATGCTCCGTAAATTATTTCGCGGCAATTTGTCACTTTAATTTCAGGGATAATGCGTCCAGATTCAGGAAATTTCTCGAGGCGGTCGGTCATTTCGATGATACGCGTCACAAATAAGGCGGCTTGATCAACAGAATCGCGTTCGATATACTCAGCAATGGATTCAATATCGTTTAGCGCGGATGGTGCCCAAACTATTTTACCCATTTACGAAGTCTCTTTTTGGCGTCCGCGTGGGATATCCCTTTTTTCTGTTTAATTTCTTGTTCGCCATGCTGAAATTTGGCATGAACATACAAAGCATGGATAATATCATCCATCGTCGCTTTTTGAGGCAGAGAATCAACAACATTTTTGGCAATTTCTTTTACTGTCATATTCCCCTCCAGAGGTTTATTACCACAGAAAGTATACCATAGCACCTGCTAATCTTAAACGTAGATTTTCTCCAAAAACTCCCCCAAAGTCCTCAAATAGTGCACCCCCGCCACAAAGCTTTGGCGGGCAGGCATTGGTCAACCTAATTATTTAATGCGGCTTAATGTCTCAGGGTAAACATCTCTGCGGTGACCGATTTTTAATACAATGATCTTCTCGTGCTCTATACGGTAAATAACTCTATACTCACCCACTCGTAATTTTCGATGGCCCTGCAAACTTTTGCGCAATGGTAAACCGTAATTGATAGGATCTACTAAAAGCCGAGACTCAATAGCTTTTTGAATACGTTCTTTGATATTAACTGGAATGTTTGCTAAATCATCAGGAATTTCATGGTGATAAACGATCCTATACTGCATTATCCCCAGACCTTTTTATGTGAGAGAGATTTTTTTTGTGAAAAAGTTGTTTCTCGCTTTTGTGCAATTTTATGCCACTGGCCGTCTTCATAAGTTTCCAGTGCTTCTTTGATTAAATCACGAGCAGCGGTTGACAAAGAGACACCTTGAGCTTTTGCCAACTGATGAATTCCCTTCATAATGGCCGGATCTAAAACAACATTTAATCTCGGATTTTGAGTAACCATAATTTTTATCCTCCTGAATAAAGTGTATCACAAGTGATACACTGCAACAAATAAAATTTATCGGGAATTCGAAACGGAGCTCTGTTTATAGATTTTATTAAAAAATTTCCCCAAAGTTCTCAAATAGTCACCCACCGCCCAAGGCGGGCAATCATCGGGCAACCATACGTCTCTACATGAATTTTACTCATAAATTATTCCCCAGTAGAGACGTATGTTGTACTGATTTCTTTAAATCGTTTTTAGAGAAATCAGTACCGTAGGTTTCGACGAAAACATTTTTCGGTAAGGTGCTATTTATCACAAAGTTATAAAAGTCCCAAGCTCAATTTTGTTGTCAATTATAACAGTATCAGGAGAAAAGGAAATTGCGTCCGCGCGGACACAATTGGCGATACATTGAGCTGGCCCGGGTTTGGCGGACGGGTTAATTAAGGTGTATTAAGAAAATTTCAGCGAGTATCTAGAGTATCTGGGAAGCGTTACTGTAGGTGCTAGGGTAATTTTGTTTAGCATCCGAGAGATTCAAAGAGTTACTTGAGTTTTTTCATAATATTTCATGCTGTTTTCCCCTTACGCTGCTCTGCGTACTTTGGGAGCGGCACAACGGAATCTTAATTATTTTGGTAAATTCGAGCTGGAGCCCGATTATTTTTTATTACTTTTAAGTGCAATTTGTAATTGAGGCCAGAAATCGTGGTGGAGAATAAAACCTACGCAATTGGCCGCCTTGCATCGGCAAGGATGATCTTTATAATGATCGTCAAAATCGTAGCCGTAGTTATAGGTAATTTCTTCGCCTGCTTTGATGTCCCTGATCGCAATAATCCAAACCTTTCCTCGAATAACATCCGTCTCGGCATTAGGGTCACAGGAGTGGTTGATATGCCGCGCGGTATTATAGGGCATGTTGCCGTCGATCGAATATCTTTTGTTAAGTTCAAAAATATAGACCGCCCCGTTGGCTTGGTCGTTGCGATGATTTTCCATTTGGGCATCTTTCCTGCGCTCTGCTTCTTTCGCAGTGATTTTTTCGCCTACATATTCAATAATTCGCGTGCCTTCGGCAATATTTTCGTCAGCAAAGATCCCGGCATTGTGAATGGATGAATTTTTTAAAGTAACTTTAGACATATGTTTAGAGATATTTCGTAGATGCTTTATTTAAGCCGATACCATTAAATCAATTCTAGCGAAAGTTGAGGCCCCAAAAAATACCCTTGATTTTATTTGCAACTTCCCTGATTGCAAATAATTATATATAGCGTCTACGAGGTCTCCTTAGCGGGTTAGACTGTGCATTCCTTTTGAAATGTGCGACAGAAAAAAAAGCTCATAAATCCAAAAAAGTATAACCCCCGCCAGAGGCGGGCAAGCATCGGCCAGCCGTAGGTCTCAATAAAAATAGTTTGTTTAGATTTAGTGATCACTTTAATTTTGTCGCTGTCCCTTCAAGGGTGACTGGCACTTTGGCTTGTGGCTTAGAGATTAACGAATTGTGAGCGGCCGCTCACAATTAGCCGAAATATCAATTTCCGCCGCGCGGCGGAAATTAGGTTACGCAACTTTGTCCGAAGTATTTTTTAGGCGCAAGCTTTAAAGGTGCTAATTTGGAAATATTTCATTGCCCTTGTATGCGTGTAATCAATTTATTGACTCGATCAGCTACTTCTTTGGCTAATTCGTCCTCGGGGCGGACGACAATTTCTCTTTTGGAGCCGGTGATGAGAATTTCGTCAATTTCCAAAATTAATCGGCCAAATGGATTGACCAAATCATAGGCAATCTTAAAAGCTAAGACCATAAAAATAAACAGAGAAATAAAAACAAAACAAATCGTAGCGTAAAACCATTGGGCAATACAAGGCCCAACTAGCAGATAGGATTTGTTTAAAATCAGAGAACTGATTTGCGTATTCATTAAATAAACAACAATTAATAGAGCTGCAGTAATCGCAAAAAGCGGCGCGGTGATTAAAAAAACAATCTGCATTTGGTACTTGTTATTGAGTGCGAAAATATTGCGTTTGATTTGTGAAGTCATTGACGCTCCTTTGGCAAGATTGAAATTTTAGGAACCTGATTATTGGCGATTAATAATTTTGGATTATAGTAGTTTTTGAGGTTAAAAGCAACGCCAAGGCTGCGAATTCTAAGAAGTTTATTTTCTGTTTATGCTCATATTTTTTAATATCTTTTTTAATATCGCATCAATCTCTTGCGATTGTGGGTCTAAACGTTGGGCTTCTTTAAGCAGATTGACAGCTTCTTGTAGGCGCTGTGTGTTAGCGAAAGCGACAGCAAGGTTTTTTAAAACGGCAGGTTTTATAAATCCTAACATCATAGCTTTTTGATAACAGTCAATAGCGCGCTGATATTCTCCCATCTGCGAGTAGACCACACCCCAATTATGATACCCGACGGCAAATTCCGGGGAAAGTTCGACGGCCTTTTGGGCATAAAAAAGAGCTTCATTGAATTTTTTCTGGCCGGCTAAAGCCATAGCGAGATTTGAAGCGATTTCGGGCGAGTTTGGATTTAAAGTCAGCGATTTTAAAAAGCATTCGGCGGCTTCCTTGTCTCGTCCTTTTGCAAATAAATCACTGCCCAGATCATTCCAAATTCGAACATTGTCAGGTTGTTTTGAAAGGACATCTCTCCAAAGTTTTTCTTCGCTTTGATAAACTTTATTTCGCTGATACGTGACCCCGCCGAGTATCAGTGCCAAAATCCCTATGAGGATTACAAAGAATACACTGCGACTTTTAGGGTTCACATACCGGTCAATAATTATTTTCATTGCGCTACTGAAAATAACCGTCAGGCATGAGAGCGGAAGATACATTCGGTATTCGTAAATCAAGTCTTTGAGCGGAATAAAGCTCGATGATGGCGCTAAAATAACAAAAAAACTCATACCCAAAAAACTTATGGCAGGATATCGACGATATGAACAAGCCAGAATAATAAGTGCTGTTACAATGACAAGCAAGGATGGTGCGAGGATAGAAATATCGTTAACCGCAGGCCACTGATAATCAAAGACAAGCCGGTTGGGCCAAAGTGCTAATTGTAAATAATGTAAAATGACTTGCGGCTGATTAAGGGCATATTCCAACGGCGTTATCCCTTTGATTCCAAAGCCGGCGGTCAGCGTTTGCTCCGGACGGGTCGTCATATAGAGAAAGATCATGACAGCCCAAGTAAAGCCCAAGCTTGCGTACAGCCAGCGATGATCCACAAGTGCTTTGCCAAACGAAGGCGAAATAAAAGCGCGGTCGTAGAGCAAAACAACGATGGGCAAAGCCAGCGCAACTTCCTTTGTTAGTCCGCAGAACAAAGCGCTAATCCCTGCGCTGACCAGCCACAAAATTTTTCGGGTGGTAAAGTGCTTCGCCGAAAAATATAACGTGATCACAAAAAAAAGGGCCATTAAGGACTCGGCCCGTTGAATGATATAGGTTACCGCCTGTGTTTGTAACGGATGACAGACCCAAAGCAAACAAGCGCCAAAGGCTAGAAGGACCCTATCTCGACGGAAATTCTCCCCTACTGATGGCAATCGGCAGGTTTTAATGATCAAAAAAAATAGAGATATCGCCGTTAAAATGTGGACGCTCAGATTAAAAACATGAAAACCAAAAGTATTTAATCCGCCTTGATAAACGTTAAACGCCAAACTTGCATAGAGAACAGGCCGGCGATTATTGAATAAAAAATGCCAAGGCCCGTGCAGCGACTGGATTTTGGGATTAAAAACAATCTGTGTTATGTCATCAAATAGAAATGGAACGTGAAATGTGTTTCGGTAGACGAGCAGTGCGGATAAACAAACCACAACTAAGCCCAAAATCAATGTAATATTTTTTTGCAGGTAAGCCTTAATCCGGGGATTCATGTTTTAGTTTTTTGTTTAGGGCCTGTAGATTTTTTTGTGCGCCCCAATGTTGGGGATTGATCGCAAGCGCTTTGCTAAAATCTTTAGCGGCCTGATCAAAAAGTCCCATCGTCGCATAAACATTCCCGCGGCCGTAATAGGCATCGGCGTATTTTGGATTTAATTTGATCGCGGCATTATAATTTTCGAGCGCTTCTTTGAGCATTTTTTTTTGTTCAAAAACAATCCCTCGATGAGCATAAACTTCGCCGTTTCGAGGGTCAATGGAAAGCGAGCGATTAAAGTCTGCCAAAGCCAAATCATATTGTTGTTTTATCCCAAAAATTAAACCGCGCTTAGTGTAACCCATGGCCGAATTGGGATTAAGGTTTAAGACTTTTTGGAAATGTTCAAACGCTTTGTTAAAGTTGCCTTCGGCATAATAAAAATCGCCGAGATTAAAATGTGCTTCGATGTTGGAGGAATCAATATCCACGGCTTTTTGAAAATTAAGAAACGCATTTTTTTTGTCCTGTCGCATTGCATAAATAATACCGAGATTATTGTAGGCTTCATCAAAGCGCGGACTAAGCTGCGTAACTTTTAAAAAGTCTGCCAAAGCGGCATCAGTTTGGCCGCCGGCTCCGTAAATTTGTCCGCGGCTGTTGTACCCTTCCGGATAAAACGGATCGACGGCAACGGCTTTGTTAAAATCGGCAAAGGCCAAAGCATATTTTCCTTGATCCTTGTAAGCCTCGCCGCGATTGACAAGGGCCATTGCATTATCAGGATAGTATTTCAGCTCGTGACTCCAGAAGGCAATGCTCGATTTCCAGACAGATGTTTGGACAAAGGATTTTGCACTTAAAAGTATCGCGATGAAAACAAGGCATGCTATGGTAAACCAACGAAGGTTTGTCGTCGGTATTCGTTTGAGAAGTCGATCCACACCATAGCCGATTAAAAAGCAAAACCCAAGGCTTGGCAGATATAAAAAACGGTTTGAGACTGGAGGAAGATATTTGATGTCATCAAAACGCAAAAGAAAGAATATTGATAGAAAGTAAAACAGAATTGCAAAAATAAAAAGCCTTTGCCGTCTAAAACGCCAGAGTGCATAAACAAGAAGCCCTAAGCTTAAAAAAGATATGGCAAATTCCGGCGTGCTTAAAGAAAATGGCTTGGGAAAACGGTAAAAAAGGACGAGGTCGACCGGAAAAAGAAACTTATAAAAATAAAACATCAAACACCAAACCCACAAAACAATCGCCTCCCCTGCCTGCTGGATCGGATTGCGGGCGTTTAAAAGATAGGTCAAAAGCGAAATGGGCACAATATAGAGAAAATGCGGGATTTTATCCAGCAGCATCCATTTGTTGAAGGAACGTTTTTTGTACCAATCGCAGACGAGAAAGATCAAAGGCAAACTTAACGCCATTGATTTGGCAAGAATGCTTAAAAATCCAAAGCCAATTGTGGCGGCATAAAAAACTAATTTTTTATTATCGAGATATTTCCAATAAAAGCACAGGGCCAGCATGTAAAAAAACGAATAGAGAACGTCCTTTCGTTCGGTGACCCATGCGACCGATTCGACATGCATTGGGTGTATTCCAAATAATAGCCCTGCGACAAATGCCGCAAAAAGCGGTAAGCCAATTTGCAACGCAAAATAAAAGACTAAAGCGGTTACGCCAAGGTGTAAAAGTAAATTATCAAAATGATAAATAAACGGCTGGTATTTAAAGAAGTGATACTCCAGCGCAAAGGACAGCGTCGTTAGCGGGACGTAGGTTGGGTTAAAAGGTTTTGTAAAAATGGATTTGATGTGAGCGCCATCTAAGGCACGGACCGAGGTGTTATCGTAAAGATGCAGATTGTCGTCGTTATTGACAAAACCGCTTTTGAGAGTTGGCAAATAACAAATAAATGTTACAAAGAGAATGATTCCTAAATAAATCCTCCCTGCTTTTCCAAAAAAACTCGCTGTATTATTTAGCATTTTGCCCTGATTGAAGTTTGTTCAACAAATTTTGGCTTCGTTGTGCCCCTAAATGGTGGGGATTGATTTTAAGCGCTTTTTTAAAATCTTTCGCCGCCCGATCAAAAATTCCCATCGTCGCATAAGCGTTCCCTCGGCCACAATAAGCATCGGCGCTGGCGGGATTTAATTGGATGGCGTTATTGTAACTTGCAAGAGCTTGTTTGGGCAGTCTCTTTTGTTCAAAAACAATCCCGAGATTATAATGCGCCTGAGCGTTGGCCGGATCGATTTCTATCGCTTTTTTAAAATAAAAAAGCGCTTTGTCCTCGTCTTTTTTAATCGAATAAATAATGCCAACATTGTTATACGCTTCGTCAAAACGCGGATTTAGTTCAATGGTTTTTAAAAAATCCTGTAAAGCCTCGTCGATGTTTCCACGCATCGCGGACAATTGCCCGCGGCTGTTGTAGCCTTGGGCGTATTTTGGGTCAGTAGCGATGGCCTTGTTAAAATCATTAAGCGCTAAGTCGTATTGGCCAACATCTTTATAGGCTTCCCCTCGATTGCCATATGCAGTTGCATTGTCGGGATAATACTTTAGCTCGTGATTCCAAAATGGAATGCTGTCCTTCCAAATCTGCGTCTGGAAAAATGTTTTTGCTCCTAAAAGAATCGCGGCAAGAATTGCGCTCGCTAATACAATTCTGCGAAGGTGTTCTTTTTTTAGAAGTTGATCCAACGAATAACCGATCAAAAAACAAATGCCAAGACACGGCAAGTACATAAACCGGTCGGCTACGATATTTTTGTCGACGGAATTGTCGTAGCGAAACAAAAAAAACATGGAGAAAAAATAATACAGGCCTGCAAAGACAACCCAACGCTGACGCC
>CAYNSM010000047.1:0-14602 GCA_964400065.1 uncultured Planctomycetales bacterium | reverse complement strand
CCCCAACCCCGAATACTGCGGGTCAGTAATTTCCAAAAGGTCACAAAACGTTTCTTCGCCGACAAAATAGCCAAAAGTATACCCGGCAATCTTGGCGTTGACCTCTACAACACGGCCAACCACGTTAAGCTGTTTAAAATCCATCAGGACCCGCCGGTGGACACTTAAGGCATCTTCCAAAAGCGCTAAATCGATATCTTCTTTGAGCGTCAAACGTTTCTGCTTTTGCCACTCTGCAAAAAGATCCAAGCACTCCTTGGCCATCGACGGCTCATAACCCAAAAATGAAGCAGAATAATTTTTCACAAAATGATGACACCCGTTGCGTTTTGATTTATAGGCCCGGCCTTTAAGCAGAGCAAGATCGTTGCGAAAATATAAATATTCATAACCTTTCTTATAAATTTTGTACTTGTCCGTCGGGAAAAACTTAAGCTGTTCTTGGCTGACATTCTCAATGCGGGTCACCAACGACGATTTATTAAGCCGGCGCATCCGCTCAAAAGAATATTCAACAGCCTTTGGACTTACCGGCTCGCCTAAAGGCGGCACATACAAAAATGTCCCCGCTTCTTCTGTTGCAAAAACGCACAAATTGCCGTCGATTTCCTCAAAATGAAATTGAAAAAAATCCTGCCATACATAAATATTCACAAAGGATCGACTGGAAAGCGCTGTAGAAGTTTTTTGCAAATAACGGTCAAACACGGCCTGAGAAGACAAAAGCTCCGACGGCATTTAACATGACTCCAAAGAAAGCCTGCAAACATAATCTAATTCGTCGCGATAAGAAGAGTAATCCGTCAAAAGAGCCGGGTTGGCGGCTAAAAAAACTCGCACGTTGTTTTTCGAAAAAAAATCTTTTAAATACTCGACGTACTCTTGATAAACGGGCGTGCCAAAATGTTCTTGAACATACGGACAATTCAAATGCACATAGACGACAGGCGTGTCCTGTTCTTTTCCCAAAAGAAAAGGATACAGCTGACAATCAAACGGCCGGGCGTGATAAATACCGCACGTATTATCTTTGTTGTTAAAAAAATAGCACAAAAATCCACTCGCACAAGGCGTTGTCCCAATCTTTCCGTCGGGCAAGACTACAGATGGTCCAAGAATCTTTTGTCCGATACTCTTTTTTTCTGTTTCGCTGACATACGGGCGCCAACGGCTGTCCGACTCTTTAAAACGGCAACAGCCATCGCATTTAAGACAAACACTCGACGCGACAAATTGTTTAAAATCTTTAAACATCGATAATAATCCAGGATTATTTAATCATTGCTCCGATGGGAACATCTTTTTCTGGCAAAAGAATAACCGGACCATTTTCGCCAGCTGCCGCCAAAATCATGCCATTGGATGCCTCACCACGAATAACCGCCGGCTCAAGATTATTAATTACGACCACTTTGCGGCCAACAAGCTCATCGGGTTTGTAGCTAGCCCGAATGCCAGCAACCAATTGCTTTTCCCCATTGCCGGTATCAATTTTCAAAACATATAACCGATCCGCGTTAGGATGCTCTTTGACTTCCTTAATGAGAGCAACTATTAATTCCAGCTTTTTGAAATCTTCATAGGTCACCATGTTTTCTCCTGATTCTTTGATAAAATTTTTGGAAATACGCTATAATAAAATCCAAAATCAGACAACTGTGAAAGCCACAGTATAACACTTAATAAATATTTATGAACTATCGCGTTACAGCTTTTCTTTTAGTCCCCTTAGCGGGGCTGTTTTTGCTTTTTCATCAGGCTGCGTTTACACCTATTATCGGGCAGGGCGATCACGGCCGAGACTTCTACGCCTTTTCCCAAACCTTAAACGGTCAAATCCCTTATCAAGACTATTGGTGGGTTTATGGGCCTTTGATGCCTTACTATTATGCTTTATTTTTTAAAATCTTTGGCGTTGCGATACCAAGCGTTCTCGTCGGAAAAATCTTATTAACAGTCATCAGCGGAACACTGATCTTTTTTTCACTCTCGCGGTTTATTCCGGTACTCTTTGCTTTTATGGCTGCCTTATGGTTTTGGACCTTTCAACCGGATTTTTATTTTACCTATAATCACGCCGGCGGAATCACTTGCCTTTTGGCGCTCACGTTTTGCCTGTTTGCTTATGTGATTAAGCCGCGAACTTATTATTTGGGAATTGGCTTATTTTTTGTCTTTCTACTATCCCTTATCAAAATCAATTTTGGACTGGCCAATCTTTTTGCGCTAATTATTTTTTATCGTATCTTTGATTATTTCAACCAAGTCACCCAGACAACAGGAAAAAAACGCCTCGCCCATGCCGCCGGAATTCTTGTGCCGCTGCTGGTCTTTATCATCTATTTTTATTTATTGCACCGGCTGACCAGCTTTGAAATCCGCCAATGCATGCCCTATTTAACGGGTGATCAGCCGTATCATTCGACTCCTTGGAATTCAATGAAAGCCTTGGGCAAAGCCATCGTTTTTAATATGCAGACATCCCCTTCAAACGCCGTTTTTGCTTTTTTGACAATAGCAGCGACTGTTTTGAGCTTAACTAAAATTGTTTCGAAAAATATCCCACTTGTTCAACGCAAACAAGTTGTTACAGTTTTTCTGTTATTAGCATTTCTCTATTTTGTTAATCTGCATGAATATCTTTTAAGCGGCGTTCTTTATCGCAGTTATTGGGCAACACCTTTTAGCACAATGATGCTTTTTCTCGTCATCGGGTATGCTGTTAAAAATATTACTCCATCGCTGCAAAAAATCCTCTTTGGCGCATTCTTTGTTGTCATTTTTCTCCAGTTTGTTAACTATGTCAATGTCATCCAAAGCAAGGAAATTCCCCAACAACTTTTAACCCTCCCTCGCGGGCATGTGACGAGCGGGAATTCTCCGGAGTGGTTTGCAACCGTACAAAAAACTACGGAATATCTAGTACACAACGTAAAACGCGATGAAAACTTTTTTGCCCTGCCGTATGATCCCTTGTATTATTATTTAACCGACAAAAAATCTCCGACGCGCCAATTGATTTTTTTTGAGCATATCAACATCCCCTCCGAACAAGAAATGATGATTATCAAGGAGCTCGAAGACAATCATACCAATTGGGTTGTTCTCTCTAACCGGGCCGTATCAGCCGAACGCGGCTTAGGCATCCTCGGAAAAACGTATTGTCCTATAATTGGCCAATATCTTGCAAAAAATTTCACACCCGTCGCAGAATTTGGCGAATGGCAAAAACCAGCCGGCTGGTCAGTCAATCATGGGACGCGGATATTTAAGCGAAAAACTCGCGTTGGAAATTAATTCTTTACTCTAATAACTATCGGAGCTCTTCTTTTGTGTCTCTATCGATAACAACTATTTTCTTTGTTAACAGTAACAACCGCTTACCTTAATAGCCGCCTTAAAAAACAATCTAATCATGCGGTCAAAATTTTTAAACACGTAAAATAAGGTCGGGGCTTACTCGGCTAAGTCAGCTTCGCACATCGGACGGTTACGAAAGCAGCATTCCTCATCTTTTCCAAAATCACATCATGTTCTGAAGAAAAAATACCAGATCAAAAAGAAAGGCGGAAACAAAAAAGGCAGGCTGTACTTAAAAAAATAGCCGAAGAAACTCGGTGTCTTTACCTTTGCCTGCTGCGCAATAGATTTGACCAAAAAATTCGGGCCGTTGCCAATATAGGTCACGGCACCAAAAAAAACACAAGCCACGCTGATCGCACAAATATAAATGGCATGATCCGCAAGCAACATAGCCATCCCAGAATGTTCGCAGACCGATTCCCCAACCCCGAATAGTCCTTTGGCCACACTCAAAAAATTAAGATACGTCGGGGCATTGTCCAAAATACTGGACAATGCTCCACTGCCCCAAAAAAAATGCCCGGGACTATGGATCCCAAGTTGCCGGGCATATTTTTCAAGCCACTCCAGAGCCGGAATCATGGTGGCAAATATTCCAAAAAATAAAATGGCGACTTCTTTAATAGGCGCGAGACTAAAATCATTGCTTTCGTGAACAGATTTTGTCGTGGTCAAATAAGATAAAATAGCAGCGACCAGCATAATCCCTTCTCTTAGAAATCGCGGATGGTTGATGAACACCGCTGCGATAATCATGGCCAAAAAAATAACGTTATGCCCACCCAAAAATTTCCATTCTTCAGGAGCTATCTTTTTCTCCCTGATTTCCGAAAAGGATTTTCTAAAATTTTGTCCATCGATAATAAAAAATACGACGATCAGAATGCCAACCATCAACAGCCAAATCAGCCAGACATTTTTTAAAACCCAGAAAAATGGCACCCCTTTTAGATATCCCAAAAAAAGCGGCGGGTCGCCGATGGGTGTCAGTCCGCCGCCAATATTACTGACGATAAAAATAAAGAAAACGATATGATACGCCGTGATCCTAGACCTATTCATTCGAATCCAAGGCCGAATCATTAGCATCGAGGCGCCCGTTGTGCCGAGCACGTTCGCCAGAACAGCTCCGATAAACAAGAAAGCGCTGTTGACGAAAGGCGTTGCCTCCCCTTTCACATTGATATGAATGCCGCCTGAAACGACGAAAAGCGAACCGATAAGGCAAATGAAACTGAAATAATCGAATCCAGCATTAACGAGGCTTTTAGCTTGCCCTAATTGAAAGACATAGTGAAATCCAACCAGCAATGCTAACCCAAAACAAACCAGTGCAAAATTCTTCTCCCACCACTCTTTACAAACCAACGGCAGAATGGCGATTAATCCCAAAAGCACAATGAATGGTATGACCCAAAGAAGTTCGAAGAGCATGGATTATTTTTTCCCACCTGGAATCTTTAACAACCTAAATTAACCGCTATGGCCAGTATACGTCTAAGCTGGCTTTTATCCTAATACCAACTCTTTAAAATTTCCACTTTTACGGGAAAAATCAACGCTGGGCCCGCCAGTTTTTTATATATTTAAAACCCTAGCAAATTCAGACAGGGCACTTTGCCGGACAGAGCCGTCAAAGTACTCCGCTAGACTTTTTCAAAAATAGAAAAACCTGCGCCCTTTCGGAAAGCAGGTTTTGCACTTTGCAAGACGGGCACTCTGATGGCAGGAGCCATCAGAGTACTCCCGCCTGGGTCACATCATTGATTGTTTTAATGAGCGAGTATTCCGGTTACAACAAATATTTCTAAATCAGAAGCAAGTCCATTGTCCCTACTTATTCGCATGGGATATGTCCTTCCCTCTACGGAACATCCGTTCCGAAATCAGATTTCCATCAGGCGAATACTTTCTGACAGGGCCCTCAATCTTCCCGTTACGATAAGTATATTCATATAATAACTTGCCGTTTTCATAATATTCTTTATGTGACACGATAAATTTACTGTCTTCATCAATATCCCATTCTTCCTTCAAAGCCCCACCTTTATCAAATGTTTTATAATGAACTTGACCATTTTCTTGTTTAACTGATTCTGTTTGCAATTCACCCGTCCAATAAAAAGATTGCATCACACGGCCGTCATCCGAAACAACAGATTTATCTTCATCGTAGGAAAATATAGAAATTTTGTCATATTCAAGAGTTTTCCAAAAATATCCAACCGGCACGGCCTCCAAGCGCACCAAAACCGCATCGGCCAGCCAGGCCTCGTTGATTTTTTCTATAGTCGAAGTCTCCATTGAATAACCCCAGTATGCAACAATCTCCACTGTTCGGCTTGACAATGGAATAAATGGCATTCGACTTCTGACATTATATTCGGTCATGTCAGAAACAACATAAGCCTCCTTTGTTTTTTTATTCATCAATAAAAACATCGTGTTTTGTCCAAAATCATTCTCCCCATTTTTCCTATCTCCAAAGGGAATAAGCGGCAATAGACTCTTTTCACGAATAATAAATGATATCCCCCCATACTTATTTTCATCGCTGTAGTATTGAAACAACATTTGCTCGAACCCCATTTTCGCTTGACTCCCTCTCCGCACGGGGATCACGGATCGGACCTTCCATTCATAAACATTAAACAGCGCATCAGCCTTATATTTTCCTTCACGATCCAGAAATTTTTTTATGTTCATATCATTGGGCAAAGTCAACAAACAAACAGACGATTCAGGAACACGTCGTCCATTTGCAAACGTATAATCCTGGAAAAGGTTATGAAGGGGGCGAATATATTTATTATAAGACCAGCCATTCTCGACAAGATCCTTAGAACGCTGATACGGTTCTCCCGTCAATTTAACATCCCCAGAATAAAGAATATTCGAATTTTTAATTAATGAAATCCTCGTAAATTGATTAGGCAAAAGACCGTTGACCTGTTGTTCCCAACCATAGAAGCGCAAATCCCTAGAATTACTATCTGGCCTAAAATAAATCGGGTCTTCTTTATTAATATCTGTTTTAACCAAATGACCAATACCCAAATCCGTTGATTTTAACGCATTGATTTGTAAAAAGTCGATGGTCCAAAAACGATCTACCGTAAATAATAACAACAACAGAATAATAATTCGCGCAACTGAGTCGCGCGTGCGCCGGTTCGAATACTGATTGAGAATGATAACAGTCAAGATCAAAGTGCAAATGAAAATTTTTATGGCTATAATGGACCAATACAGAGAATAATTAAATGGAATTGCATTATCCAAAGCACTATTGATAAAAATTTTCTGAAACCCCTCCCCAAACAATCCAACAAAAAAGTCCATAGCAACTCTGCCTGTTATAAGTAAAACTAAGAAAATCAAACCAGTTGCCAAACAGGCAGTAAAGTTTGCCATTAAACTGGCTAAAATAAAAATAGGAATAATAATAAAAAATTTTGATAATACCATCCCTGGGATGACGCTGACGACTTGCGATATCGTAAAACCATGATCCAGCAATGTCACGCCTGCCGCCAACAAATACGGCACAATAATAAAGATTAACAAGAAAGCCAGTTTTGCGAAAAGCAAAGTCATGCGTGAAATTGGCCTTGTCAGCCAAAATGCGCGACTTGATGCCAAAGAATCTCCTAACACCAATAAGGGAACCAAAACGGCCATAAAAATTACGTTTATTTGTTGTAAAGTATCGATAACACCAAAATATTTTTTCTCAACCTGCCAGTCGCTCCAAAGCCATTGCGCATTAAAATAGGCTTGCAAGGCCAAAACCAACAGCCAACCAGCCAACAGCCATTTGAGCCGTCCAAAATCTTTCTTCAAAATATGCAAGATCATTTTCATAGCCCGATCCCTCCCTTTCTCGCCGCATCCATAGTGCCCAAACTCGATATTTTATATTGCTTGGCCAATACCAAAAAAATCTCCCGCAAGGTCATGCCCGAGACCGATACATCATTTACAAATGAAAAAATTTCTTTGACCTTAGCCTCGCTTAAACCAGGTCGGTACTGCGAATCCACAAACTCAACGACCCTTGCCTTATTTTGCGCGAATAACCATTCTTGCGGTAAGGCCGTCACGCTCGCCGGAGCTTGCGCCAATGTAACGCTGATCTTGCGGAAACGCTGCAAGAGAACATCCGTCTCTTCGCAAATTTTCAAGTCCCCGTGATCGACAATACCCACCCGGTCTGCCAGCCGCTCCACCTCATTGATATCATGCGAGGAAATAAAAATCGTCCAACCTTCGCTTTCAGTCAACTTAAGGATTCCGTCAAGAAATTCTTCCCGCACCAACGGATCCAGCCCAGTAAACGGTTCATCAAAAACTAAAAGCCGTGGACGATAGGCAAGCGACGAAACCAGTGAAGTTTTCATCCGTACGCCACGGGACAAGTTTTTCAATTTTTCTTTTGATGGCAAGTCGAACTGACGCACCAAATCCCCACAAAAAGCATCATCCCAAGCCGGATACATCTTTTTACAATAATTTAAGAAGTGCCCTACTGTCATTCCTTCTAAAACCTCCTGATCTTCTGAGACATAACCAATGTGTTGAAGTTCACGCACTCCCAAACACCGCGAATCAACGCCCAAAACACGTGCCATGCCGCTGGTGGGCTCTATGATATTCATCATCATTTTGATAGTCGTGGTCTTCCCCGCCCCGTTGGGTCCCAAAAAAGCAAAGATACTCCCTTGCGGCACGGTAAAGTTCAAAGACTGAACCACAGTCTTCTTTCCAAATGTTTTTCCTAGATGCTCAATTTCAATTGTATTCCTCATAATTTTTTCTCCTCTTTATCAATCTCCCAAAATTTATTAATGGCATCAAATAATTCTTTTTTACGAATCGTTAATCTTTTTGCTTCCACAACCATTCGTTCTACCTCATTCCTTAATATTTCATTGCGCTGTTTTTCAGTAGCCTCTGAAAACTTAGAAATCACACTGCCAATCCCGGGATGGATTTCTAAAATATTCTCTTGCACAAGAAGATTGATGACCTTTAACGCAGTATTAGGATTAATCTTAAGCTCCCGACTTAACTCGCGTACCGACGGGAAAGCATCCCCCGGTTTAAGCTGTCCAGAAACAACGGCCTTCTTGACCGCATAAATAATTTGTTCATAGATTGATACCCCTGGCTTAAATGTTACTAAAAAACTTAACATCTGCGAGACCCTTTCTTTACTGGGAATAAACACCCCATAGCTGTTATATACCACATATAACACCTCCTGGCAAGGGGGAGGGGATTTTGATTTTTGAGGAGACCAGCACTACGGCCATAAACAACGACAAGGACTAAGGGCGGGGTCGACGAGATTTGAATGGTTTCGGCAGCGCCTCAACCATTCCCTCGTCCCGCTTCGATAAGCGGGACTTCAGTCACTCGAGCCCTTCGGGCTTTGCAATTTCAAACTGTCAACCACTACCAAATAAAAAAGACCCTTACGGGTCTTTTTATTTGGCGGGCACTTTGCCGGACAGAGCCGTCAAAGTACTCCGCTAGACTTTTTCAAAAATAGAAAAACCTGCTCCCTTTCGGGGAAACAGGTTTTTCTTTTATGGTAAGTCTGGCGGGGTCGACGAGATTTGAACTCGCGGTCTTCAGCGTGACAAGCTGACATGTTAACCAGGCTACACTACGACCCCAAATACCTTATAACTTTCAAAATATTACTTTAGAAAAATTTGGGTCTTGTCCAGCTTTCTGGGCGACCCCAAATACTTTATAACTTCAAAATTTTACTTCAGAAAATTGGGGTGCTGTCCAGTATTTTGGACGACCCCAAATACCTTATAACTTCCAAAATTTTTAATAAGTCTAAACGCTAGACATTCATTTGTAAAGAAGATTTTTGGAACTATCCATTTTAAAATGGGCGGTGAAGGACTTGAACCCTCAACCTATTGAATGTAAGTCAATTGCTCTAACCAGTTGAGCTAACCGCCCTTGATTACCACTATTAACAAAACTTACCTTCAGAAAAATCAAGGGCGAGTACTGATTTCCTAAAGTTTTCTTCAGAGAAATCAGTGCCGCCCACAAAATTACTATCATTAAGACTTCATCTAGGGAAATCTTGGGCGAGTACTTGCTCCATCTTTTACTTTTTTGAATAAGCAAGTGCCGCCCGCAAAAGCCCCACAATCAAAGCTCATCCTTTATAAAGCTAATTTACAAAAAAATCAACAGTTTATACAGCCAGCTTCTCAATTAACATCAACCTAAAAACCATACAAAAAATAGCGACGGACTCAATAATACAAAATACCCAAGAATAATTTCATTTTGTAGGAATTTCTTAAGAAATATTTGTTTCAAAAAAAGTTTTTAGTAAAATACGTTTCAACGTTATGAAAAAAATTACTCGTCACCTTTTTCAACTCAAAGACCTAAATTTAATTTTAGCCGAAAGCCGCGACCCCCAGCACAAACTCAAAAAAGTTCTAGGGCCGCTGGAACTCATTCTTTTTGGTATTGGCGTTATTGTGGGCGCCGGAATTTTTGCTACAGTCGGAACCGCCGCGGCCGGTGATAGTCTGCGTCCCGGGGCTGGCCCCGCCCTCATTTTGTCATTTGCCATAACCGCCGTAGCTTGCGGATTTGCTGCTCTCTGTTACGCCGAATTTGCGTCGCTCGTCCCGATTTCAGGAAGCGCGTACACTTATTCCTATGCGACATTTGGTGAGCTAGTCGCTTGGATCATCGGCTGGGATCTAATGCTGGAATACTGCGTAGGGAGTATTGCCGTATCTTTAAGCTGGTCAGGATATTTCAACGGGCTTTTAAACGCAATGGGGATACACCTGCCCGCGTGGACCACAATTGATCTTCGCTCAGCAATGCAAGGGTACAATAAAGCGGCTGCGCTTTTAAACAGCGGGACGCCCTTTGGAGAGTTAACTCCGGCATTACAAAACGCTTGGAACGCAATTAATACCGCACCTGAAGTTTTTGGGATTTCGTTAACCTTTAATCTTCCAGCCTGCGCAATCGTCCTGATTCTGACTGCGATTTTAGTGCGAGGAATTAAGGAAAGTTCGCAATTCAATGTTGCAATCGTGATTATTAAACTTTTGGTTCTCGGCTTTTTCATTACACTCGGGGCTTTCTATGTTAAACCAGAAAATTGGGTTCCATTTGCTCCAAACGGATTTGCTGGCATCAAGGCCGGGGCAGCCATCGCCTTCTTCGCATATATCGGATTTGACTGCGTCTCCACAGTTGCTGAAGAAACGCGCAACCCTAGAAGGGACATGCCCATCGGGATTATCGGCTCGCTTATTGTTTGCACAATTATTTATATGCTCGTCGCTGCAGTCTTTACTGGGATTATCCCCGTTGGGCTTTTGAAAACCTCGCTGGCTCACGGCAAGGCTGAGCCGCTGGCTTTGGCCATGCAACATATCAACCTTGGCTGGGCCGCTGTAATTATTGCATTTGGATCAATTGTTGCCCAGATTGCGGTATTGTTGGTTCTGCAGATGGGGCAATCGCGAATTTTCTTTTCCATGGCTCGTGACGGACTTTTGCCCCCGATTTTTTCCAGCGTCCATAAAAAATTTAAGACGCCGTATGTCACAACCATCGTGACCGGCTTAATCATTGCCATTACCGCAGCATTTACGAATATTGATGAAATGGTGGACCTGACCAATATCGGAACATTGTTTGCTTTCGTTCTGGTTTGTTTTGGGATTGTCATTCTGCGCGTCAAGGAACCTCACCGCGCAAGAGCGTTTAAAGTCCCTTTAAACCCTGTCATCCCGCTTCTTGGTGTCGCCTCGTGCATTTTTCTCATGACAGCTTTACCGGGAATTACTTGGATACGATTCATTATCTGGCTGGCGATCGGGCTGGTGGTGTATTTTTCCTACGGTATTCACCATAGCCGGATTCGTGATTGATTAGACTGTTCTTTCTGGCAAACTAATTTACAAACTCATTAGTGTCCCAGCATAACAAAAACATTTTCAAGAGCGGATTTCATCCAAGATATTTTTTGCCGCCTGCAGAGGGTTAGCCGCCGCAACAATCGGCCGGCCGACAACTAAAAAACTGCTCCCGTTTTTTTTGGCTTCCAGCGGAGTTGCCACGCGCTTTTGATCACCGACATCTTCTCCCGCCGGACGAATCCCGGGGGTCACAATCACAAAATCCTCGCCGAAAGTTTTTCGCAGCATCTTGACCTCATGACAGGATGCGACAACGCCGTCTAAACCAGCGGCTTTCGCAGCCTTAGCACGTTCCAAAACGAGATCCGCCAAATTGTCTTGTTGACTGTCACTGGTCAAAACAGTGACCCCCACAACCAAAGGCCGATCGACGCCAATCTGCTTTGCGGACTTCGCAGCGGCAAGTGCTGCGGCTTTCATCATCTCTATGCCGCCGCAGGTGTGCACAGTAAACATAAAAACGCTTTGGCTAAGTGGCTTTTTGGGCTCTTTAAAATTCATGCTTCGCTCAATGGCAACATTAAGCCCCACCGCCGATGAAACAGCGCTTGAAACGGTGTTGGGAATATCGTGAAACTTCAAATCCAAAAAAACTTTTTTTCCACGCGCTTCGACAAACCGCACCGCCGCGGGACCCGACGAGGTAAAAAGCTGGCTGCCCACTTTATAAATATCCACAACCGGATCTAATTGCTCAACAAGCGTTCGGACTTCGGCCAAAGTGTTAACATCGAGTGCAACAATAAGTTGGGGTGAATTTTTCATATCTGAATACTCCCAATCAATTCTTTAATATCTTTCATTTTATTTTCTTTCAAATACGCCTTGATTCCCTGCAAGACTTCCAGAGGTGCACGCGGATTAACAAAATTAAATGTCCCGACCGCGACCATGCTCGCGCCGGCAATCAAAAATTCCAAAGCGTCATTCGTTGACCTGATCCCGCCCATGGCAATAATCGGAATTTTGACCCTTTGACTGGTGCGATAAACCATCGCAAGCGCCATCGGCCGAATCGCCGGACCGCTTAATCCACCGGTCACATTTCCTAAAACCGGGCGGCGGGTTTTAACATTAATTGCCATCGCACTAAAAGTATTGACCATGCTAACCCCGTCAGCTCCGGCGGCTTCTGCGGCGACGGCAATCTCAGCGATATCCGTGACATTGGGCGAAAGCTTGGCGATAACCGGATAGCGTGAAATCTTTTTGACGCAAGCGACAACCCGCTGGGTCGAACCCGGATCTTGAGCAACCAAAACTTTATGCTGCAAATTCGGGCATGAAAGGTTAAGTTCAATAGCGGCAAGTCCGTCAACAGCATTTAACTTTTCTGTCAAAGCGATAAATTGCTCGTCGTTGTGGCCTAAAATGCTCACAATAAGCGGCACACCAATTTTTTTGAGCGCCGGAAGTTTTTTTTCGATAAAAATATCTATGCCCGGGTTTTCGATGCCGATCGCATTGATCATGCCGGAGGCTGTCTCGACAATGCGCGGCGGCGGATTGCCTTTTTGCGCAAAAAGTGTCACCGTCTTAGGAACAAGCGCGCCCAACTTTTTGACTTCTTCCAAATTAAAATATTTCTCTGCATGCCCAAACGTACCTGAAGCAACGGTCAGCGGATTTGGAAATTGAACATTACCTATTTGAATAGAAAGATTCATAGCTTAATGAAATTTAACTTCTTGCAAATCAAACACCGGCCCGTCGTAACACACTGTTTTAAAACCCGACTTTGTTTCAATCGAGCAGCCCAAGCACGCCCCTAAAGCGCAGGCCATGACTTCTTCGCAGCTGGCTTGTCCGGACAAATTATTCTCTGCCGCAAATTCTTGCACCGCTTTCATCATCGGGTTTGGCCCACAGGTATAAAGAAATGTCGTTTTAGGATTCAGGGGAATTTGCGCGAACAATTGAGAAACCCGTCCTTTGACACCCACGCTGCCATCGTCGGTTGCAACAAAAATCTTGCAGCCGTTCTTTTTAAATTCCTTCATATCAAAAATGTGTCCGCCGCTGCGCGCGCCATAAAGCAAAATAAAATTGTAGCCTTTATTTTTTAGCGAATCCGAAAAAAGCATAAACGGCGCAACCCCGATCCCACCGGCTATCATGACAACCGTTTTAGTGCCCTTTGGCGGCAGAGAAAAAGAATTTCCCAAAGGCCCTAAAATATCAAGCTCATCACCTTTTTTCTTTTGAGAAAGAATCGTCGTCCCCACCCCAACGGCTTCATAAAAAATTTCAATATGTTTTTGGGCCCGATAAATGCTAAACGGCCGACGGAAGAACGGCTCTAAGCTGTCTTTGACACGGATGTGAATAAACTGGCCGGGTTTGATTTTTTTGACCAAAGATTTGGCTTCAAGGCAAAGCCTAAAGAACTTTGGACAAAGCTTTTCGTTGCTGACAACGCTGAATTTATTTTGAATTCTTCCCATATTTCCCAAAATATTCATACGCCATAACAATGGCAAAAAGGCCATCCGCTAAAACTAACGGCAAAAACGTATTTAGCGTCGGCCCAGCATGATAAAACCATATTTCTTGCAAAGTTTCGGCCACAAGCGCAATCAAAGGCAGCGCCCAAATGATGCGCCGCTCCTTAGTTGACCAAAGTTCTGGCCAAGGACATTCCAAGCGATGATTCATAGAGAGAAAGCTTCCAATCGACGGAAAAAATGCGGGGACACGGCTGCAATAATCCTGATACGTCTGACCAAAAATTTTTTGCAGATGTTTTTGTTCAAAACAAATCAAAGGATTAAACCTTAAATAAAAAAGTCCGGCAAAAAGAAAAGCCATCCACCAAGGCCAAGCGATCAAAACAAAACCTGTCCCGATTAAAAACGTGCCCAGATACATCGGATTGCGCGTATAGGCATACAACCCATCTTGCGCCAAACCCATGCCTTGGGGCGAACGGGTAAGTTTGTGCCCGCGCGCGGACATACGGATAAAAGAACCTTTCAAAATCAAAAGCATTCCCAAAAAATCGCCAGCATTGTCCAGCTGGCGATAATACAAAAACATCGACGGAAAAAAATAAATCCCTAAAGAGCAAATAACCAAGAGAGCCAACAAAAAACCATCCATTTTGAGTCGAGGTTTCATGATTTTTCCTAATCCTGATTTTTTGAAATCTGTCTGACGAGCTTCTCAATAACAGATTGCGCTTCTTTGATATTTTTGACCTTGATCATCCCGGGCATTTTCCAGCCGCCCAAATCAATGACCGGCTTTTTATA
>CAYNSM010000046.1:0-15223 GCA_964400065.1 uncultured Planctomycetales bacterium | reverse complement strand
TTTGGGCCAATCCTGCGAAGCTAAACACGCCAGTATTTAGCGAAGCACGGATGGCCCGCTTACAAATCTCATTTCTAACAAATATACCTTTAGAAAAGTTTTGGTGCCTATCCCGTTTTCGGAATGGCCCCAGTTACATTAACTTTCAAAATTTAGAAAAATTCGGAAACAACGAGCCCACAATATAACAGAATTACTTTTGACTGTAAAGTACGAAGTGACGAAAAAAATGAAAATTTAATCACAATAAGAAATAGTAATCACAACATCCACCTCTGAACTTAAGCTGCGATGTACCGGACAAGTGTGTGCAACACGTTCTAATATCTCGCGCTTTTCTAAAGCAATGCCACCAGGCATTTGGATATCGACTACAATTTTGCCAACACGGCGAACGGGAGAAACAATCATTTCTTTTTCAATCCCGGCCTTAGCCCCGTCTATGTTGATATTATGTGCCCGCGCCGTAATTCCCATGACCGTTAAAATACACGAACCTAAAGCCGCGCCTAAAAGATCCGTCGGCGAAAATGCCGCGCCCCTCCCTTGATTATCCAGCGGCGCATCGGTCATAATCTGTGCATTCGACGGACCATGCGTTAACAAACAATGCAAATCTCCCTGATAAACCAAATCCATTTTAACCATGTTTCACTCCTTTTTTCTGGCACCAAAATAGCAAAAGCAATAAAATCTGTCCAGCAACAAATCTTCGAAAATCTTGCACTTAGATAGTTTACTAGGTAGAATGACCGCTATTGCCATGAAAAAATTTACTCTTTTCTTCTCTCTTCTTTTTTTAACAACCTGTGTACGCGTACTTTACGCCCAACAGCCGTCGGTGATTGATCAGATGCTGCGCATTAAGCCCTCGCTTGTCGAAGTCAGCGCCATCAATGCCGCGGCGACACTCAATACACCGCAACAGCGCGCCTATTTCAAAGACCCCAAAACCGGAAAAATCGTTGTGCTTAACCGAGGCGCGACACTTGCAACCTATCAACGCGCCGGCGCAGGCGTCATTATTCAATCCTCTGGAATCATCGTGACTAATGCGCACATTGTCGGCAATGCGCAGCGGGTTAACGTGCTGTTGGCCGATGGCCAAAAGCAAGAGGCGCAAGTTGTGCGTTTTGCACCTGACTTGGATATCGCCCTTTTAAAAATTAATGTCCCAACAACGCTTAGAGCTGTTTATCTAGCCGACTCAAGCCAAATCATGCTCAACCAAGAAATATTTTCCGTTGGAAGCTCCCCACTTTTAAAAGAAGCCATAAGCGGCGGAAAAATCACCGGGCTAGCATCCAGCCGCAATGCCGCTTATAGCAATGCTTATGAAAGCGATTTTTTCCAAACCTCAATGAATATTTATAAAGGTGACAGCGGCGGTCCGTTGTTTAACCGCCGGGGAGAATTAGTGGGGCTTATGACCGCCAAAATGCTCAGCCGCGACAATGCGAGCTTTGCCGTTTCGTCGAACAAAATCCGACGCTATTTAATCGCTTATTTAAGAGAAACGCAACCACCTCAATGAATTCACGTAACGAAAAAATCGCAATTTTTATTTTGATCTGGGCCCTTGCCAGCGGGCTTGGAATTTATCTACGACTTTATACCTTGCGCAATAATGTCAGCCACGAAAACACCGAAAAAGCAACATTGACGGTGATAAACAGCATCAAGAATTCGACTTATAAACAAGTCGAAAAATCCAACCCCGCTTTATCGCCCAGTGAAAAACAGCTGCTGGCCAAAAAACAATTTGACGCAACTCTACACGCTCAAGCCGCTAAAGTCCGGGAGACCATTGACCGTGTCGCCCGCCAAATTCAGGACAATGACCCGTCGGGAAAAACCCCCTTTTACCTTCCTGAAGCCGACTCGTACTACTATTACAACTTGACCGAAAATATCGTGACCGCAGGCACGATCAGCCCGCAAATCAAGGCAAGTAAATATTTTAATCCTTTGATGAATGCGCCGCACGGATACTGGGAACCGCTTAACCTTCATCCGTATGTGGGGTTTGCGGTTTATAAAATTGCAAACTTTCTCTCGCCGGGGATATCGCTTATGCAGGCCGTCAGCTTTACGCCGCTTGTCATGACAATCATAATCCTCTTTGTCTTTCTCGTGGCCTGTGCCATTTTAGAATGCAGTGCGTGGGTCTCTCTTTTAAGCGCCTTTTATCTTGTCTGCATACCAGTGTTTTTACGGCGCAGCATGTTTGGCTGGTATAAAAATGATCCGGCCAATATTTTCTTTTTATTTATAATTCCTACGGCATTGTTTTATGGGCTTAAAAATATCAATGATCGTAAAAAAGCACTGGTCGCCGCAGCAGCGACGAGTTTTTTGCTGGCTCTCTATTCGCTGTTCTGGCAAGGCTGGGTTTTTTTAGCCAGCCTCATTGGCGCCTGCGGCTTCTTTGCGCTTCTCTATAATATCCTTCTGGTTGGCAAAAAGGAACAAACCAAAGATATCCTGTTCTTTTTTTCTGTTGTGATAATCGGGGCTTTTGTCGGTGTAAGCCTGATCTTTGGGCCGAGAGATTTTTTTATCCTTTTTGAAGAAGGCTGGAGGGCACTCCAAGACTTTATTAATCCTCAACTTTCTCTTTGGCCGGACCTTTATATTGCCGTCGGAGAACTCCTGCGACCAACAACAGAACAATGGTTTGAAATGATGGGCGGGCCGTTTTTTATTGGAATTGGAGTTTTTGGACTTCTTATGCGGACCGTCAGGATGTTTCGCAAACGCGATGATCCTTTAAACACGTCGACGATCTTTCTTCTGTTGTTTTGGTTAGCTGGAGCCAAATTATCTTTCGGCGCTCAGCGTTTTGCAACATTGTGCCTGATTCCGTTCGCTCTGGCTTTTGCCATCGGCGCCCAATACATTTTTGCGTTTATAAAAAAACATCTGTTCAAGACATTCCCATTCATAAGCAATTCTCCTTTCACCCAAGGTTTAATTCTGGCCGGAGTTATTCTTATTTTGACTTTCCCACCACTTAACGCCGCGCAAAAAAAAACGCCGGAAATCCTCAATCGAATTTTTAATTCAACGTGGGATTTAGCCTTAACAAAAATCAAAAATGCGACACCTAAGGAGAGCATTATCAACAGCTGGTGGCCGCCCGGACATTTTATCAAAGCCATCGCCCAAAGACGTGTAACTTTCGACGGAGCTACGATCAATAAACCGCAAAGTTATTGGCTGGCCAATGTATTTTTGGCAACCGACGAACACAGTGCTGCGGGAATTTTACGCATGCTCAACAATAGCGGCAATGATGCAACGGATTATCTTCTTGCCCAGGGTTTTTCTCTAGATAAAGCGGTTAAACTTCTTAAAAAAATCACAGCTGTTGATAAAGAAACCGCCAAAAGCATCCTTTCCAAAACTCTGCGCGAAGATCAAACTCAAAAACTTTTGACGCTCA
Organism: uncultured Planctomycetales bacterium; assembly: GCA_964400065.1. Classification (GTDB taxonomy): domain Bacteria; phylum Omnitrophota; class Gorgyraeia; order Zapsychrales; family JANLHA01; genus JADLGJ01. The sequence goes on along the minus strand of CAYNSM010000046.1, from coordinate 11,778 downwards.
CGCACGCTAAAGCCCCAGCGTCATATCTTTTGCTCTATAATGACATGGCTGAAAACAGCTTGCAATTTAGCTTTGTGGGAAATTGGGATTTTGAAAAAGTCGCGCAAATCAATGCGGATAAGAGCTTGCGAGAAAGCGTTCCTTCTAAGAACTCAAATGAATATGTTCCGTTTCTTTGGAAATTAGCCGGCGGTGCGACCAAGTACAGTCCGGAACTTGCGCTTGTTAGCCAGAAGCAAAACGTGCTGACTTTTGAACACAATATCCGTGTTGATTTTAATACGCTAAGCTGTTGGATTAATTCACCGAAATTCGGCACCGGGATTCCTGCAAGTCTCATTTATGAAAAGGACGGCCAATTTATTGAACAAAAGCTTCCGTCTGCAACTTTGCCTTACTCGGTTATGATTATCAAAAACGGACCGATCACCAAATGCCGGCTTGCACAAACAACACTGGCAAAATCAATTCTGTTTCGACTTTATGATTACGGCGGGAGTGGACTCAAAATTTTTGAGCCGTTTATCGACGAGAGAGACACAACAGAACGCACAAAAATCTTAGTTTATAAAATCAACTGGGACAAATTTTAGAATTTACTGTGGCGCTGACTGCGTTTGCGTCGATACCGTACCTTGCCCCCTAGCCTTACCCGCATTGCCGCGCATACGTTTGACACGGTCCTGGCGTTCTTTAAGCGTCAGAGGCTTGTAATCTTCTAAATCGTATCCGTCATCTTCTGGATTATGTTTAGATTTCTGCGTGTCAGCAACTTCGCTGGGCGATGGCAGCCGTGCTTTTAACTGAATGCGTATTTTTCCAGCCGATTGCGGGTCTGAACTTGGCGGGGATACTGGCAATAGAGGTTTATCACTGACAATTTGAGACGGGCGGATATTGACATTCGTCATCGCGGTGGGCATAGCAGCAACAGAACCGCTACTGGTGCGCATCATCTTTTCCAATTGACTGGCCAGCGTTTCCTCTCCCATGCTACGCAGTGTCGTAATAATATCCAAAGCATTGGCTTGCTCATTGCTGCCGGCATAAGCTAATCCCAAACCATAATAAAATTTTGGATTTGGTACTTTTTCGATGATCTGTTTAAAATATTTTACGGCATCCGCCGGCTGCGCCTTGCCAAATAGATAGACCCAGGCCAAAGTCATTTTTGCGCCCATCGCATTTGGATCAATCGACAAAGCTTTTAAACAAGCCGCTTCAGCCCAATCGTGTTTTTGAAACTGAAAATACGCCCGGCACATATTTGTATAATGTGTCGCATTTTGAGGCTCAAGATCTGCCGCTTGCGAAAACAGCCAAACGACATCATCCATATTCTCATTCTGATCCAAATAAATCGTCGCCAAAGCACTGTAAGCTGGCGCAAAATCGGCATCGGATTCAATGGACTTTTCATAAAAATCAATCGCTTTTGCCTTATCACCCTGATTTTCGGCCGTCTGACCAAGATCAAATAATTCACTGGCCGTATTCTGAGCAAAGCACATTTTGCCAAAGAATAAAAAGAAAACAAAAAACACCACCATATAAATTTTAAATTTTTGAGTCATTGTTTAGGTTCCAGCATACGTTCAAAAAGGTTTGGCTTAACGTCATCTTCTTGCTCTTGGTCACGGCGGAGCTCCTCTTTTTCTCGTTGCGTCAAAGGCTTGGCTTCTTTCACCTTTGGCTTAATTCCCCAAAAATCATTCCACAAAGACTCAAGATTTTTGACTTGCGCACGCTCGCCGGAGGCGACTTTATCAAGAGGTGTTGGCGTTTTTGTTTTGTCCTTAGAGTTTTCTTCTTTTAGAGATTTTTGTTTTTTATCAGATTTATTTTGTGAGCCTTTTGAAGAACTTGTGCTGCCAGAATTTCCAACGGCGCCAGCTTCCCCATCGCTATCACCACTATCGCCGCCAACGTCAGATCCCCCAGATCGGCTACCAGCACGTCTGGATTTTGCACCAATTTTAGCGGTATCCCCACGGCCTGCGTTGCCAGCACTAGCGCCTATGACAACGCCACCGCTTTTTTGGCTGCCTTCTTTTTGATCTGCATTACTATCATCACCGATTCCACCACTTCCAGTACCAGATGCTGGAGCTGTACCGCCGGCACCAGCGTCGCTGGCGTTTTCAACCCCATTTTGTCCGTCACCAGTTGTGGCATCAGCTCCGACTCCTGCACCGCTATTTCCTCCAGATCCACGAGCACCGCCACCATTCCCACCGCCACTTCCACCGTCACCATTCCCACCGCCACTTCCACCGTCACCATTCCCGCCGCCACTTCCACCGTCACCATTCCCACCTCCAGCGTTTCCTGCACCGCCATTTATTCCATTACCAGTTTCTGTGTCGCCAGTATTTCCCCCACCGCTTCCTGAACCACCACCGTTTCCTGAGTCACCACCGTTTTCTGAGCCACCAACATTTCCGCCGCCACTATTTTCACCAGAACTATCGCTTTTGCCACCTTTTGAATTATTGTTTGCTGGCGTTCCCATCGATCCACCCAAAGGCGCACCGCTAAGCCCAGTCAAAGCCGCCGAAGATTCCTTGGTTGAAACTTCCAAATCCAAATTATCCGCAACTGTTTTTGCATCAATAATCAATTTAGAAATTTTCATACTGACAGTAACTTCGTCGGCGCTGGATTTTTTAGCAATAATATTTATTTTTACGACTTTCAAAAGATTCGGGGTGGTGTCAATCTTATGGATAAGTTTTATAATGTTTTCAAATTTACCGCTGCACTCCATATTGGCAAAATACTCGGCATAACCTTTTTTACGAACAACATCGCCGGGGTTAAGCTTGCCAGGGTTAACCTCAACTTCTCTGGCAAAATTCTCAACCGCGCCCAAAAAGGCTGAAAAAATCTGGTCTTCTGTTTTTGCCTCGTCGAGCTTGTAGGCACGATAAATTTCCTTTTCCTTAAAAATCTTCTCTTTATAAGCCAAATAGCGCACATCCCGCCGGATATCATCTTTTGTTTGAACGATAGCGACATCTAAAGTTTTCAATTTTGAAAACACCGGCTGGAGAAAAAGAAAGTCAAAAACAGCCGCGAGAATAACGCCTAGCGTAATATAGAGAAACATCTTTTCTTGTGCCGAAAGTTTTGTATAAAAATCGCTTACCACCTCATACTCCTAACTTTTTTCCTTAGGCTCGTTAGTCTTTGTCGCCTTTTCTTCCTTCTTATCCTTGACGGGTTTCTTTTCGCCCTTTTGGTCTTTGTTGCCAGCTTTTCCCACCGGCTTTTCTGGCTCTTCCTGTTCTTCGTCGGGAGCGCTGGCTAAAAGAAAAGTTATCTCAAAAGTTGCCATTTCCTTGCCACGCTCCTGTTTGCTGGCGGTTGACTTGATTTTGACATTCTTAAACAATGGCGACCCGACTAAAGCTGTATTAAAATCAAAAACACGTGCCATTGACTCTGAAGTGCCCTGAATACTAATGGCCCCATTATCTTCAAGATTAATACTTTGCAAATACATCTCGTCGGGAATAAGCTCATAAAGCGTCTTTATGATATCCAAAGAAACCAATCGGTCGACGGTAAAATCCTTAATGATCTGCGTATTTTGTGAGATATGATCAAGGATGGCAACATCTTTTTGCTTTTGAGAATAATCAGCTTTAAGCTTTTCAAAATACAGACTTCGAAAATAAATCTTACTAAAGAAAATCGCACAAACCAGCACCAGAATAATCAATCCATAAATTCCCAAAAAAATTATCTGCCGGGCCTTTTGCTCAATGGCACGCTGCGAACGGATTTCATTGGGAGTCAAGTCGAACTTCAAATCATCTAACATTGTCCCAGCGGCAATAACACCTAAGAATGAATCATCATTATATTCAGAAACAAGTCTGAGCATGACCGGCTGTGAAGCCGAAACATGGTCCAAATAAGGCATAATATTGATATTGGCTTTTAGTTTTTCCTGCAACCGCGGCTGCAGCTGCTGCAATTTTCCGTCGTCACACGTCAAAACGTATTGAGCCGGCAAAGGGCCCAAATCCTCCCCCTGATAAACCTCCGCCGACTGCATAAGCTCTGCCAATAATTTTTCCTCGGCAATAGCGCCTTCTTTGATCAATTGATCCATCCCGACAGGAATACTGCGGCTTGTAACAATAGTTTTGTTACAGCTGATGATAAAATCCGTCGCATCATGTGAAATATCAATAATCCCGACAGGTTTATTTTCTTCATTTATTTTTAATGCCTGCGAATAAAAAACCGCCACCGCTTCAGGCGCAAAAACGACTTTTTCAATCCGAATGCCAGCCTGCGTCATAAACCCCAGTTGTTTAAGAATCTGCTCACGATTCACAATGACCAAAAGGACTTTTGTATAATTGCGCTGAAAAACGCCGATGGTGATATACCCGATCAAAATTTCTTCGCGCGAATAAGGCGTATGGCGTCCAGCCTGCAAATCAATGATGGATTTTATCTCCGCCGGATCAACGGAAGGAACTTCAATGTTTTTTGTCGTTACCAAACTCGCCGACAAAGCACAAATCGCACTTGGCTTGACAACTCCCAATTCAGATAGAAGTGTCCGCGTAATTTTGGACAACTCCTCCGGGGCAATGCCATGAACATCCTTTTTGACAACACCAATAACCGACTTTTCCGTCGATGTTATCTTAAGATTAGCGATCTTAAGACAATGATCCGAAAAGGAAATCCCAATATATTTTTTTTCTTTTTTAAACATAGAAAATTTTAATATCGCCGCCAGAAAAGGATTTTATCATCAGTTGCATCAAACACACAGGTAATGCTTAAATTTTCTTTGCGCAAAGCAAAGGAAGCATAGCTTTGAACCCGAAAAATGTTCGAATCGGTCACAAATGGGATTCGCTGAATAATGCGCGAAAATTCGTCTGCCGCTTCATCTTTAAGCGACAAGACTTGCGAAACTTTTGCAATAAGCATATTACGGTCTTCGTAGAAAAAGTCATCCAAAGTCCCTTGCCGTCCATCAGCGCCGGCACGAATAGCGACCGCTGCTTTCGCCTCTTCGTCACTCAAACCCAAAGCGACAAGAACCGGCCACGAAACCGTGTTGATGTTCGTCTCTTCCCCGCCGTAAATTGTGACATAATCAACGAGCGTTTCGTAAATCTTTTCACTTATTCCTTCGACAAGCTTTAACTCATCAAGTGTTTCATATTTTCCCTTTTTTTGCGGATACGCAAATTCTAGGTTTTCATAAAAATCGTCACTGGCAAAGCCTTTGATTTCACTCGCGCCAATTTCGCGCCAATCATAAATAGCCGCCGAAATCGTATCCGCCTGATCTTCCGTCGCAACTTCGAGCGCTAACAAAAGTTTACGAATACTCTCGCGGTCAGCGACATTAATATTTAACCGCCGCGCTTCATCGGTCACGCCGTAATTCTCTAAAAAATCCCCAGTTTGATTGTACCCGACAGAGGTTTGTGCCGTCCCAAACGACAGCTCTCGAAAACTCAAAGGGTTATAATAAAGCGTTAGCATTCGTTGCAGTGGATTTTTTATTTTGTTTTTAAAAGGTTCACTTCGAATAATCGAGAGCGCCTTAAAAATGCCCGACTCAGCCGCATTGCGTAAAACGTTGATACGCTCCTGCCGCGCCAAGAAAGCAATTTTGTCCTGCGTCATTGCACTAATTTGAATCGCAAAGACGGCCAAAAGACTCAAGGCCCAAAGGACCATAACAAGAACACTGCCGTGCGTATTTTTGATCAGTCGTTTCATTTTCGATTACCGACGGGAATATTGATCATTCTCTGTAAATGGCGGACATTGCCCCCGACCTCCGCAAAATCCACCTCAACTAAAACACTCAATGGAATCTCTTTGGACACTGACTTTTTAGGTTTTATTTTTCCGTCTTCCAAAAAAAAGTATGTGAAGTGCAAGCTCTCAACGGATGCGGCCAAAGGCACAGGCTCAAACTTTTGCTTTGTTTTCAGCGCCTGACTATAATTTCTTTGCCGACGATAAATCGTTTTCTTTCCCTTCTGAAAAAAATACTCACAGGCACCCATCTGTTCAATCATCCGTCCCTTATCTTGCGTTTTGGCATCCGCCGGCATACGGACAATGGTTGGAATAAATATTTTTTCCGCTTTGCCTTCAAATTGGATAAGCGAATACTGGTAAACGTTTTGCAAATCGCCGCTAATTTTTTCAAAAAAAATCGCGACATCCTCCTCCGCAGAATAGCGCCGGCTATATTCCCAGACCCGAAGGCCGTTGGCAATCGCATGATAGACAGCCAAACCGGTCACAGACAATAGCGAAGCGACCAAAAGCATTTCAATCAGCGTAAACGCCTGGCGCGAAAAATTTTTTCTACGGGTTAAGTTCGACAGCATCGACGGAAGGTTTGGCTTTGAGGTTAACAAGATAAATGTCTCTCTTTAAGTGGAAATTGCGGCCTTGATCAGGCCAGGACAAAAAAACTGTCACAGGCAACAAACCGGCAAGATTATTTTCAACTACAGCAGGAACTATCGAAAATTGAAATGGAATATTGCGCCGGTCCAAAAGAACTTCGACAATTTTTCCATTTTCCTTTGGCGGCAACTCTGCGCTTAAGCGAAATTGATTCGCTAAAATAGCGATTTCATGTTCCATCAAATTCGATGCATACAAACGGCAAGACAACTGCGTCTGATAATCCATAGACGCTAAAAGAACTTTATAAATCCCGACGATCCCGATCGACAAAATCGAGACGGTAACCATCAGTTCTAGGAAAGTATATCCGCTTTGGACTTTTGCCGATCGTTTCATCTTATTCCCAATTGACAATATCATCGTCGTCGCTAGTCGTGTCCTTACCTTTGGAAGAAAGATCATAATCGCGGCGATGTTCGCCGGGAGATTTGTAAACGTAAGGGTTGCCCCACGGGTCAATCGGCTTTTTTTCAAGATATGGGCCGTTCCAATTGGTGGGAACCGGGCCGGTTTTTGTTTCTTTGATCAGTGCCTCTAACCCCTGCGCGGTTGACGGAAAACTTCCATTATCCAGCTCATAAAGTTTTAATGCCGTCGAAAGATGCGACTCGATATCGGTTTTGGCAATCGCCTTTTTGGCCTGCTCGGAGCGGCCAGACATCCGCGGCACAACCATCGCCGCTAAAGCCGCGATAATGATGACTACAAGCATAATCTCGATGAGCGTAAAACCTTTTTTTGTTAATTTAAATCCCCTGTACATAGCAAGTCTCCTGTTTTATTACTGATTAAAGGACAAAAACCATTTCTTTTCCAAATCATCAAAATTGGCAAACACGCCAGAATAAGCAAAAGATAGAGCTGACGCAAAATCTTTATTGTCACGCAAAGCCCGGCAGAGCCGACCAAACGCATCGCTGCCATATTTTGTGATTAAATAATCAACGACCGACAAACTTTGCGCATAAAAAATCTGGGCTTTGCGGGCGTCTTTTTCTTTTCGGATATCCCAATTGATAAACTGGCTAAAAGGGATGCTTTGCTTGCGACTTATCAATGTTTTCATAATCGGACGAACCATCGAGCGCTTGTCCTTTTCCTGCATTTGCGCGACCCCTTCATCAAACCATATCGGGATATTTGTGTTGTTTGTAATAAAATCGTGCAAAATCAAATGGCTGATCTCATGCGGCAATAGCCCGTCGGCAAAATTCTCTTCTTGCTTAAAGGTAATAATTGTTTTGGACTTAAAAAGCCGCGAGTCACGGTCCGCATAACCTGTCGACCATAACGGCTGGCCGGTGCTCGCGACAAAAGACGCTTGTGTGGCAAACAAAAAAATCTCGACACGGTTTTCCCACGTCCACATTCTGTTCGTCCGCGAATACCCGATGTCATCACCGATCTTTTGGTAATAGCCTTCCGCGCGGCGCAAAAGTTCCTTTGCTAAAGCCTGATCATTTTTTTCTTCGTAATAAATGACAAAATGTTTGTCCTTAATTTCCCCCCAAGGCAAATCCGCGGCGACAGACAGGCCAGCGAGAATCCCACCGACAGCAATCAAAATAAAAAAGCATAAAAATCTTTTAATAACCGCCCCCTTTAGCGCGCAAAGACATCCAATTGAAAAATCGGTAAAAGCATCGCAATCACAATAAGCCCGATAACCGACCCGACGGCTAAAATCATCGCCGGTTCAAGAAGAGTGGTGAGCAATTTGATAAACTCATTAGTTTCCTGCTCATAGGTATCGGCAATGTCATTTAAGGTAACACTCAACGATCCCGACTCCTCTCCAACAACAATCAAATCGCCTAACATCGAGGGCACGATACGCAAATCTTTAAAACTTTCCCCCAAGGAACGTCCGGCCAAAAGATCATCCTGACATTTACGCAGTTCGACGGCGATGACTTCACTGCCGACAACCGGCGTAGACAATTGCATCGAACGCACAATCGGAATGCCGCTTTTTAAAAGCAGTTGCAGCGTCCGGCAAAACCGAGCCAATTCAACTTTTAAAATAAACGGACCAAAAAACGGCAACCCTAACAAAACCTGACTTTTATAAAGCCGCCCTTCCTTAGTTTTGTCCCATTGCTTGATCAATGCAAAAATTATGCCCATGCCAACGAGCACCCAAAGTCCATTGTGAATCAAAAAGTCACTGACGGCCATGACGATCTGTGTAGGCAGAGGCAGCGCTTGATCAAAATTTACAAAAATCGACGTGATATTCGGCATCACATACGTCAAAATAAAAACCACAGTTGCCAAACCAAACAGCCCCATAAAAACCGGATACGCCAGCGCGGATCGCACCTTTGACGAAATCTTTTGCTGTTCATCCAAATACGCGGCGATATCGGCAACCATGCTTTTAAGATTTCCACTTTCCTCGCCAGCCTTGATCATCGTCACATAAAAATTTGAAAAGATGAGCGGATATCCGCCCAAACTATCAGAAAAACTTTTTCCGTCTTTGACTTCATCGTAAATATTTTCGATCACACGTTTAAAATAAACATTCTTGATCTGCTGGCCAATCAGCTCCAGCGTGCGCAAGATAGGAATTCCCGACTTGATCAAATTCGCCAGCTGACGGGAAAATATATAAAGCTCCCCAGGAGAAATTTTTTGCGGCCGCAGCGCAGCTTGACGATTGCCGAGTGTATCGTGCCCCAAGTCTTCCACAAAAACCGGAACAAGTCCTTGCTGATGGATTTTTTCAACCGCCTCGTCTTTCGTTTGTGCCTCAATTTGCCCTAAAACCGTCTGGGCATTTTTCATCTTCGCCTTGTAATGAAACATCGCCATCAGCTATCCTCCGAAGGACTTTTTACACCGACTAATTTGGCACGAACAAAATTATCCAGCCTCACACGATCAGCACTCGAAATATCCAAAAAATACGCGGCAAGATTAAACAGCGCCGAAACAGAATCCTCCTCGACGCGACAAATTTTACCCAAACAATCGATACTTTTTTCTCCTTTTTCCAACTGCAGTTTCAATTCCAAAATTGTTCCGATAGGAAGCGTGTACCCCGTCACAAAACGAACCCCGCCGGCACTGACATCTTTTGTAATTGACGAATGCTCTACCCCATCAGTCGTCAAATGCGTCATATCATTATCGTCCTGATCAACAACCTGATAACGAATCCCAGCCCTAAGCTCAGCGCGCGAATACGTCCGCGAATTATATTCATCCTTGGCCTTTAACATTTCGGGCGTTACTTTACGGGAAATATCTTTATGCGTCGCAAAAACTTGACTTGCCGCAGAAGTCGAGGATTTAAGCGGCCCAGAGAGAACAAGCTCTTCGTCTTTGACGGCAATTTCCATCACCTCTGAAACCGTTGTTATACCTTCCAAAACTTTTCGCCAACCGTCCTGCCGCAATGTCCTCATCCCATTTTTGACCGCTAATCTTTTAATGACACCAGCACCATCTTTGGCTAACACGGCAGCGCGGATTTCGTCATTCATCGCTAAAATTTCATAAATCGCACTGCGCCCATAAAAGCCTGTGCTATTGCAATGATCACAGCCCCGGCCCTGATAAATTTTGAGTGATTTGGCGTCGGAGAGCTTGAATGTTTCGGCAATTTCCCGACGGACATCTTCTAATCCTCCCACAACTTCCTCTTTGCAATGACTGCAAATGACACGCACCAAACGCTGGGCGATAAACGCTTCAATGCTCGACGAAACCAAAAAAGGCTCTAAACCCATTTCAATAAGCCGCGTCACACCGCTGGCGGCGTCGTTTGTATGCAGTGTTGAAAAAACCAAATGTCCTGTCAAAGCGGTGCGAATAGCAATCTCGGCCGTTTCGGCGTCACGAATCTCGCCAACCATAATAATATCCGGATCATGCCGCAGAACACTGCGCAGGCCCGAGGCAAAATCAAAATTGAGTTTTGAATTAACCTGAATTTGCGTAATTCCCTCAAGCTCATACTCCAGCGGATCTTCTAGAGTAATAATTTTTCGGTCCGGCGTATTAAGCTCATTGAGACACGCATAAAGGGTCGTCGTCTTTCCGCTTCCTGTTGGCCCTGTGACCAAAATAATTCCGTGCGGCTTTTGGATCAACCCTCGGAACAAACTCAAATTTTGTTCTGCTAACCCTAAACGTTCAAGGCTTAAAAGTGTCACATTCGTCGGCAAAATACGAATGACCATGCTTTCGCCTCGAGGAGTCGGAATCGTCGAAACGCGCAAATCCAAATCCTGTTCGCGGGTTTTCACAACCGCGCTACCATCCTGAGGCAGGCGTTTTTCGACGATGCTCAAATTCGCCATCAGTTTAATGCGCGAAATAATCGAAAGCAAAAACGGTTTGACGCCAGCTGGAATATTCGCGTCAAGCAAAAGCCCGTCGATACGATAACGTACGCGCACCTTAGCCCGATAAGGCTCAATATGAATGTCGGTAGCCCGCTTTTTATAGGCTTCCAACAAAATTTCATTAACCAACTTGCTTACCGAGGCGTCATTGGCATTGGTTTCCAAATCTTCAACCCATGCCGTCGGAGTTTCATCAGCGCCAGATCTTTTTGTGTCCTTGGAAAGCCGGTCGAGAGTATCGGCGGCTAAGCCATAATATTTGTTCAACGCCTCGGCAATCTCAGCCTCACGGACCAAAACAACCTTGGGCTCTAACCCCAAATGAACGCGAATCTCGTCTTGAAATTTAATATCCAAAGGATTGGCTGTTGCAACAGTCAGGACACGTCCGTCAATTTTGATCGGCATAAACTTATAATACGTTGCAAAACGGACCGGAATTTTTTCGACGACCGCTTTATCGATTGTCATCGCCTTAAGCTCGACAAAAGGCAATTGATGGACGCCGGCAAGCTTTTCTAAAACTTGGCGTTCAGGGATCAATCCTTTTCGGATCAAATAGGTGTGCAAAGCTTCCGCCGAGGATTGCAATTCGTTAAGCAGTTGACTGGCTTTGTCCGGACTCAGCAACCCGGCTTTGACTAATTCGTCAGAGAGAACTTTATCGCTGTTTTTAACCATAAAAAATCATCCAATTGGACGGGAAGTTTTAATACCTACACTCAAAATTCCCTCCCCCACCGTGGGGAGGGTTAGGGCGGGGGGAATTGCCGTTGACATCACCCCCTCCCCGAACCCCTCCCACAAGGGGAGGGGAAAATTTCTTATCTTTACCCCAACTTCGGCGCTTTGCCGATCATATAAAAATCCGAAGGCTTAGTCTTATCATAATCGCCGGCCAAAACTCGTTCGACCGCGTCTAAGGTTTCGTTCAAATGCACATATTGCCCTT
>CAYNSM010000045.1:0-15511 GCA_964400065.1 uncultured Planctomycetales bacterium | reverse complement strand
AAGCGGGAATCGACTATTAAATGACACAAAATATTCCAAGTCCTATCAAGGTTCCCAAAAAGTACCAGCCTAAAGGCTATGAAATTATTTATGAAGACCGCGATATCATTGTCGGCCATAAAGCGACGGGGTTTTTGACGGTCAGCGCTTTGTGGAATAAAGAAACGACGATACATCGCGCCCTTAATGAATATGTCCGCAAAGGGCAAGCCAAGTCGCATAAGTGTGTTTTTGTCGTGCATCGTTTGGATCAGGCAACGTCGGGTGTGCTTGTTTTTGCAAAAAATTCTCAAGCGCAGATTTTTCTTAAAGACAATTGGAAAGAGACTGAAAAGATTTATTATGCGCTTGTCCATGGTAAGCTTGAGCAAAAAGAAGGGATGATTACCAGTTATTTGGCGGAGGATGAAGACTATTTTATACACGCGGTTGCCGATGGTGCTCAGGGTAAGCTGGCGCAGACGGCTTATACCGTTACAAAAGAAACGGACAGGTTTAGTTTGTTAAAAATTAACCTTTTGACCGGACGAAAAAACCAGATTCGGGTGCATTTGGCCGATCTTGGGCATCCGGTTGTCGGCGACACCAAATATGGAAAAAGTCAAAAGCTATATCCGCGGTTGGCTCTACACGCGCAATCGATCACGTTTAATCACCCCTTTAGTAAGAAACGTTTAACTTTTGAAGTTCCTTTGCCGTCAATTTTTAATACTCTTATAGGCTAGAAGGATAAGTACTTTATGGCCAAAATCAAACTGGATCTTCATGACATTTTCAACAAAGGCAGGGAAATCGACAGCGAGTTGCATCGCGTTATAAGAGAAGCTGTCGATAAAAAGATTTCGCTTGTCGAAATTATCCCGGGAAAGGGAAGCGGTCAGCTTAAAAAAAGTGTCCTGCGCTTTTTGCAAGAGCCTGAGATTAAAAAACTTTATCACCGCCTAGAAAAAGATGACAAGAATTTTGGCCGTGTTTTTGTCCATTTTAGGCATTCGTAATGTGTCGATTGGTAAAAATCGCCAAAATAATTTCAAAATCCTCCGCTAATTTGAAACTTCAATAACCTCGACACCATCAACGATTGCGCTTATCAGTGGGAATAATCCCCCAGCCCAATCGATAACGTTGCTTTTATCAACCCCTTCAAGTGTGGTCCAAAGTGTAGCCCCGCTTGTGTTATACAAGTACGGGATCATTCCATTGCCGCTTGGTGACCATAACGTCACAAAAATATCTTGGCCTGGGGTTACTGTAAATGGAATCCAATTACTATATAACACTCCGTTAGCCGGCACATTTCCTCCAGCTTCCCATGTGTTGCTGCCAAAGGTCACTTGCTTAAAAGTTGCGTCAACTCCATTTAAAGTACTGCCGTCACGTTTAACAACGGACACTTTTTTGACAGCGTACGCTGTAGTTCCCTTAAACCGCAGGCGTAGTTTAATTCCACTTTTGGTAATTTTACTGCCTTGAATTAATAACCGAAATGTACTGTTATCTAAGCCACCGATTGAAGTCCAGGTCGTGTAATCCGGTGCCTGGTCATAAGCTGTCCACCCGATCAAACTTGTGTTTCCGGTTACACTTATTGTTTTTGATCGTGTAACAATTTTTCCTGCGCTGTTCGTAACTTTGGCTGTTGCGGTATACGTCCCCGGAGTTCTGTAGGCGTGTCCGAAGGAGGTTTTACTTGAAACGCCGGTTCTAATTTGAGAACTTACACCATCGCCATAAGTCATTGATACCGTATATAGACTACCGTTGGCTGGAGGAGTAATATCAAATTGTGTATACACTGGAACAGAACCACTCGCTGGATTTGCTGACATGTCCACTGCAAAGGGTTCCACCGTGATTGTGATCGTTTTAACTGTTTTCCACGTTGCATACTTGCGTTCCGCGAAATCACGTGCTAGAAATGAAACCGTATAAACGCCAAGTGCCGTCGGAGTCCATCGAAAAACTCCCGTCCCGTTACCATTATCTACAAAAGTTGCACCTGCAGGCAAGGCAGTCGCGCTGTTTGGCCATGTTCCACCTACGGCTGAAATGTCAATTTTGTCTGATTCGGGATCTGTTGCATTGACTGTCAATGTATATAATTGATTAGCTAAAATTGCTTTATTGCTTAAAGACGTCAGGGTAGGCGGGTTGTTTGAAGTAAACAAAATATTATTCCCTAACCAAGGGTCTTTTTTTTGTATCCATGTCGTATGTTTAGATCCAATGTAAGGTTCTTCATTGCTCACAAGATCATATCTTAATTTACTATCTGCAAATGGACTTGTAGTTTTAGTATTGATGTTATAGATGTATAGACCTCTGGAGAAAACGTTGATCCAATTCATCTTCTGATAAATAATGTCTTTACCGTTAGAGGAAATACTTTCTACGCTAGAATCCTCTAGAATTTGTGTTATCAATTTAGTTTGTTTATCAAATATCGTCATCAACTTACGAGATTCATATTGATGGTTTTCTACCCACACTAATGCTGTAGAAAAATTTAACAAATTGGAACAATAATTAAAATTCTGGTCTTGTTTCCAATTCAAAATTTTAACGGAATTCGATAAATGACTTGAAATATCATATAATTTAATCTCAGATAATGGTGGGAAACCCGGCCCATTAGGGCCGCTTCCATTAACATATGAAATACTATTGCCAGATAACTGCAGGTTATCCGAACTGCTGAGGGAAAACGATGTGGAAAGATTAGCCACTATATCGTGTATGAAAACCGTTTCGGACCCATTTTTCATCAACACTTTATTTTGATCGACATGCAACAAATCAGATCCAATAAATTCTCTTAGTACAACAACTGTAACATAATCAACAATTCGGGCAATTTTAATAACTTTTCCGTTTCTGTCTTCTTGCCAGACAAGATAATCGGGAGTAAAAAAGAATTTGCTGATACCGCTAGCGAGAGAATCTCGATTATCCGGATAAATAATTGAATATTGATTTTTCGCCCCGCTATAAAATTTAATAACCTTAGTTATTGCATATGTCCCTGAATACTCAATCCAAGCAAAATTTTCACCTTCAGATTGGAAGGAAAATATTCGCCCAGTCTCATCTTCCTTAATCTTAACCCAATTCGGATCATTCTTATAGATCACCATTTCTCGAACATCATTATATTTCCTGCCGTCAGCTGTAGTGACCTCAAGTTTAAGAAGATAATATTGCCCGGGAATAAAAGAACCACTATTAACAGTAGTCAACACACCGTTTTGAACACTTTGCGAGGAGGCCGCACCTAAGGCTATCCATGGGCCGACAAGAGGATCGTAAGGTACTGTATTATTCCTTTTGTCTAGAGTCGCGTAATAGAGTTGATAATTAAGAAAATTGCTTCCATAGGCATCACCCGTTATAGTCACAGTACTTAAATTCCCAATATCATAAGGTTTTGACGGACTCAAAATTTTAACTCGGGGAATGGTATTTATCAGCAACGCTTTACGGGCGTTAACTCGACCTGATCCGCTTAAGATATCAAATCCCGGCGTTTCAATATCATCTGCTGACGCGCGTATAACTTGCGTCACATCATCCGGCGTAAATTCCGGATGTTTACTTAATATTAAAGCGGCTAATCCCGCAACATGCGGGCAAGCCATGGATGTCCCCCAAGACCGATAATATTGCGTTCCCACAATTGCACTATCGTCATACATATTTGTGTTTCTCGCACGTAAAGATAAAATATTCCTGTTAATATAATAATTTGCGCCGATTCCATAGTCTCCGCCACCCGGTGCGGCCACATCAATTAGACTTCCGATATTTGAAAAAGGACTCCTTTTATCCAATTCGGAAGAAGCAGCAACAGTGATTACGGCGTGAGCATTATTTGCTGGGTAGTATTCCGCAACATCCGCTCTGTTATTACCTGCAGAAAAAACTAAAACTGCCCCAAGATTATAAGCATACTGAAGAGCAACGTCTTTTATAGGATCATATCTCATCGGTTGATTAGGCCCCCAACTATTACTAACAACGTCTGCACCATTATCAACTGCATATTTAATGCTAGCAAGTAATGCTGGTGCAAATCCTTCACCAGCATCAGTAAAACCTTTTACCGGCATAATCTTCGCCTGTGGTGCTACCCCAATAATCCCAATCGAATTGTTTCCGACTGCCGCAATCGTCCCCGCGCAATGGGTCCCATGACCAAAAACATCCATAGGATTATTATCGCTATTTCCAAAATCCCAACCTCGAACATCATCAACAAAACCATTATGATCATCATCGATACTATTATTAGGTATTTCATCGGTGTTACTCCAAATATTGGCTGCGATGTCTGGATGAGCATAATCTACTCCGGTGTCTACAACTGCTACAACAATTCCAGCCCCTTTGGTAATATCCCATGCCGCGCCCATTTCCATCTTTTTTAATCCCCAAAGATCATCATAACTCTGCCCCCAACTACTACGACTTGTATAATAGGGATCATTCGGAATCCATTGAACCTGCATTTTATAATTCGGCTGACAAAATTCTACGTTTGGGTCTTTTTTGTATTCTTCGCACGCCGCTTCGACACTTTGTCCGGCGTCCATTTCAACCTTATAAATGTTATCCAAATATGGGACTTTAGGAGTTTCTTTAGAGACAATAGATCCTCTTTTGCCTCGTTTTTCAGCTTGCGCCTGTCTTTTGGCATGGATTTTTTTGATTGTTTCATTATATTTCTTGTGTGATTCTTTTTGAATGTTGATTGCTTGGGTTTTGTTAAATTTCCCGCCAAGACTTAGTTTTAAATCTTTAAGTTTTGACTTGGACTCTTTGTCATGATTAAAAATGCGCTTAAAGGCCTTGACCCTATGTTTTTTGTTTAGCTTATCTAGGTTATCGTTTTCTGTGACATTTTTAAAAGTTGACCCAGTAGCGTCAATCATTTGATCAGCAAGTTCGCCAACGAGGGACTCATCCTTGAATTTGATAATTATTTCTCCGGGGGCATACGGATTTTTCGTGGTTTCGGTGCTTTTGAGTTTAGTATCCCTACTGTCACTTATAGAGGCATTTATTTGATTGGTTACGACTAAAAATCCAAAAGTTATAAATAATGTCCAAGACACTTTTAAAATCAAAAGTTTAGTATTTTTCATGATGCCCCCTTAAGTTTTTATCTTAAAAGATTTGGACCATATGCAGAGTATAAACTTTGTGCTGTATTTAGCAAGATTTAGCGGCAAAGTTTTGGAAAGCGCTTTCTTGTTAATGCGAAAATATCATTATTTATCTTGACGGAAGAGGTTTCTTCTTTAAAATACAAAACTCACACTAACAATATACCCAAATGCAATGAATTTACGAAATACGAAATTGAATTATCTAAATCATTGCGTTTGGGTATTATACTGCTTTCCTTTATAATTAATTCGTAATTTAAGAAGAAGCAGTATATTTTTGAAGGAGGCTTAAGATGTTTAGAAAACTTTTATCAACCGTCGTAGTCGGCTTGCCTGTTTTAGGCGTTTCAGCTGTGTCTTGGGCTGGGGAAGCGGATTTGATTGTTCCAGACTTAAAAAGCGTTGCTTTTTTTGGCATCGATGGACATACATTACTTTTATGGGGTATGTCCATTTGTATTTTAGGCTTTTTGTTCGGCTGGATGCAATTTAAACAGCTAAAAGCTCTGCCAGTTCACAAGTCAATGAGGGAAGTTTCAGAACTTATTTTTGAAACTTGCAAAACTTATTTGATTACGCAAGGCAAGTTTTTGATCACCCTCGAAATTTTAGTCGGTGTTATTATGGCGATTTATTTTGGCTGGCTACGTCACTTTGAAATTGGCAAGGTAGCCATTATCCTTTTTTGCAGTGTTATTGGTATCTTAGGCAGCTACGCGGTTGCTTGGTTTGGTATGCGCGTTAATACCTTTGCCAATTCGCGTTCAGCTTTCGCCAGTTTGCGTGGAAACGCTTTTCCGGTTTGTGAAATTCCTCTAAAAGCGGGGATGAGTATTGGTATGCTTTTGATTAGTCTTGAGCTTTTTGTTATGCTTTGCATTTTATTATTTGTCGACGCTCATTATGCGGGCCCTTGCTTTATTGGTTTTGCCATTGGTGAATCTTTGGGCGCTTCGGTTTTAAGAATTGCCGGCGGGATTTTTACAAAAATCGCAGATATCGGCTCGGATTTGATGAAGGTGATTTTTAAAATCAAGGAAGACGATGCCCGTAATCCGGGTGTTATTGCGGATTGCACGGGTGATAATGCAGGCGATTCGGTTGGGCCAACCGCAGATGGTTTTGAAACCTACGGAGTTACCGGCGTTGCGCTTATTTCCTTTATATTGCTTGCCATCAAAGATACACAGGTGCAAGCTCAACTTTTGGTGTGGTTGTTTGTGATGCGTTTGATCATGATTATTGCCAGTGGTTTGTCGTATGCGATCAATGATGCGATTTCCCGCGCTCGTTATGGCAATGTTAAGCGCATGGATTTTGAAGCTCCTTTGAGTACTTTGGTTATTATTACGTCGATTGTCTCTGTTGGGTTTACATATTTTGTTTCTTATCTTTTGATTCCGCAATTAGGAGACGGTTCTTTATGGTGGAAATTAGCTTCGATTATTTCCTGCGGAACGGTTGCCGGCGCTGTTATTCCTGAATTGGTCAAAATTTTTACTTCTGTTGAATCGATTTACGTGCAAAATATTGTCAATTCTTCTAAAAAAGGTGGCACGCCGCTTAATATTCTTTCCGGGTTGGTTGCTGGAAATTTTAGTGCGTATTGGATGGGTTTAACGATTATGGGTTTGATGGGGATTGCCTATGCGATTAGCAATCTTGGTTTAGACGCGTTGATGGTTGCTCCATCGATTTTTGCCTTAGGTTTGGTTGCTTTTGGTTTCTTAGGCATGGGGCCCGTTACGATCGCTGTGGATTCTTATGGTCCTGTTGCGGATAATGCGCAGTCGATTTATGAGCTTTCCCTTATTGATAAGATTCCTGGAATCAAGGATGAATTGCAAAAAGAACATGGCTTTACGCCGGATTTCGAAAATGCAAAATATTTGCTTGAATCCAATGACGGTGCTGGGAATACGTTTAAGGCAACCTCAAAACCTGTCTTGATCGGAACGGCTGTTGTTGGCGCTACGACAATGATATTTTCGATTATCGTTATCTTAACTAATGGCTTGACGGTTAATATCGATAAATTATCGATTTTGTATCCGCCGTTTCTTTTTGGGATTGTTGCCGGTGGTTCTGTCATTTATTGGTTTACGGGCGCATCGATTAACGCCGTGAGTGCTGGCGCGTATTATGCTGTCGAATATATCAAGAACAATATTAAACTTGACGGAAATTCGAAAGCGTCCACCAAGGACAGTAAGCGCGTTGTCGAGATCTGTACACAGTTTGCGCAAAAGGGGATGGTCAATATTTTTATGACGATCTTTTTTAGCACGTTGGCGTTTGCGTGTCTGAATTCTTACTTTTTTATCGGTTATTTGATCTCCATTGCGTTTTTTGGACTTTTTCAGGCAATCTTTATGGCTAACGCCGGCGGGGCTTGGGACAATGCCAAAAAGTTTGTTGAGGTCAATTTAAACGAAAAAGGAACTGATTTGCACGCGGCAACGGTCGTGGGAGACACGATCGGCGATCCGTTTAAGGACACTTCGTCTGTCGCCATGAATCCGATCATCAAGTTTACGACCCTTTTTGGCCTTCTGGCCATTGAGTTGGCTATTGGGCTAGATCCAAAACTGAATATGGTTTTGGCACTCGTGTTTTTTGCTATTTCTGTATTTTTTGTTATTCGTTCATTTAACAGTTTGACGATTAAAGCTGAAAAATAAGTGACCGATTATTTTTACATCCTGTTTTTCCTGTTTTTAGGGATAGCTTTCGTGGCGGCGGCGTTTGTGGTTTCTTGGCTTTTTCGTCCCAATCAGCCTAATGCTATCAAGAACGCAACCTATGAATGTGGAGAAATTATTCAGGGAACGTCGCGCGTCCAGTTTAATGTGCGTTATTATCTTTTTGCGCTCATTTTTGTTGTGTTCGACGTCGAAGTGCTGTTTCTGGTTCCCTGGGCGGTTGTTTTTCGTGATTTGAATATTGCCGCATTTTATGAAATGATTGTTTTTATGGTTATTCTGATTCTGGGTCTGGCCTATGCGTGGAAAAAAGGAGCGCTCGAATGGCAATAGAGAACGATCCTGTTGATACACGTGCTTTAAATAAGTTTCCGGCGGGAGATGTGATTTTGGCTAAAAGCGAAGACCTTTTTAAATGGGCCAAAAGTTCTTCGCTTTGGCCTTTGACCTTTGGCCTTTCGTGTTGTGCGATTGAAATGATGGCCACAGGTTCATCGCGTTTTGACATTGACCGTTTTGGTTCAGGTGTTTTTCGGGCCAGTCCTCGGCAATGCGATGTGATGATTGTGGCCGGCACAATTTGTGTCAAAATGGGCGATTGCATGAAAAAGCTTTACGCTCAAATGCCGGAACCCAAATATGTCATTGCGATGGGCAATTGCGCCATTGGCGGCGGGATTTTTTATCATGATACCTATTCGGTCGTTAAGGGAACAGAAGAATTAGGAATTCCCGTCGATGTTTTTGTGGCTGGATGCCCGCCGCGTCCAGAAAATCTGCTTAATGGTCTTATGAAGCTCCAAGAAAAAATCCAAAAGGTAAAGAATGCTTCAGAGTGAAATTGCAAAAATTCTCAATGACAAGTTTTCGGGTGTTGTCATCGAAGAGCAAAAAAACGCCCTTCTAATCAAGCGTGAATCATTGCTTTCGGTTGCAAAATTCCTTAAAGATGGCCAACTGTCATTTGATAATCTTCACTGTATAAGCGGCGTTGACCGCAAGGACAAAATTGAAGTTGTTTATATTTTTTATTCTTTCCCGCGTAAATTGACGTTGACGTTAAAAATTTCGGCGCCGATGGATGATTTGACCGTCGAGAGTTTGGCGCATTTATGGAAATCCGCGGATTGGTTGGAACGAGAGACGTATGATTTTTATGGGATCAAATTTTTAAATCATCCGGATTTGCGAAGGATTATGAATCCGGACAGTTGGACGGATTTTCCTCTGCGCAAAGATTTTGCCCGAGCGGATTTTATCAAAAAGCCGCAGACGCTAGGTCTTAAGGGTGCATAATTTTTTATATGTTTCCCCTCCCTTGATGGGAGGGGCTAGGGGAGGGTGATCGACGGAGATTCTCCAGATTACACCCCCACCTAACCTCCCCCATGAAAGGGGGAGGAAATGAAAATTATAATTTTAAAGTAAAAATATTTTATGGATTTTTCGGATAATTCACAAAAGCAAAGCGATTCTAAGCTTCAAGGTTTGCAGACTCAAGAGCTTGTCGTTAATATGGGACCGCAACACCCCTCAACGCACGGGGTGCTTTATTTAGAATTGCGTTTGGATGGGGAAGTTGTTGTTGGTTGTCGTCCTCATTTAGGTTATTTGCACCGCAGTATTGAAAAGATCGCTGAAAACCGCACCTATACCCAATTTATTCCGTTTACAGATCGGTTGGATTATATCGCTTCGATGAACAATAATCTCGGCTATGTCCTTGCCGTCGAGAAATTGCTCAACTTGCAAGTCAATGAACGCGCGCAATATATTCGAGTTATCATCGCGGAACTTAACCGCATCGGCAGCCATTTGATTGCGATAGGAACTTTTGCTCAGGATTTAGGTGCTTACGCGACACCGCTTTTTTATTGCTTTAATGACCGTGAAAAGATTGTCGAGATTTTTGATGAAATTTGCGGTAGCCGTTTGACGTATAACTATATGCGTATCGGCGGGGTTTTAGGTGATTTTACGTCAGGGATGGAAGATTCCATTAAGAAATTTATTAAATATTTGCGTCCGCGCTTGAGAGATTACGATGAACTTTTGACGCACAACGTGATTTTTTTGGCGCGCAGTAAAAAAATTGGCATTTTAAGTAAAGAAACGGCAATCAATTATGCCGTCACAGGCCCGATGTTGCGTGCATCCGGTGTCAAATGGGATTTGCGCAAGGACGAGCCGTATTTGTGCTATAACAAATTTGATTTTGATGTCCCAACGGGAAAAAACGGGGATTCGTGGGACCGTTTTAAGCTAAGGCTTGATGAGATCAGCCAAAGTTTGCGAATTATTGAACAAGCGCTCGGTGCTCTTCCCGAAGGAGACCCGACAACCAAAATTAATAAAATTTATAAAGCGCCGGCGGGCGAAGAGACTTACTTGCGTACCGAAAATCCGCGCGGCGAGTTAGGATTTTATATTGTCAGCGACGGGACAACGAATGCTTACCGTTTGAAGATCCGATCGCCTTCGTTTTCGAATTTGTCGGTTTTGCCTGAAATGATTCAAGGCTTGAATATTTCTGATGCGGTTTGCGTTTTAGGCAGTATGGATATCGTGATGGGGGAGATTGACCGATGATTTTTACGTTCCCTGAATTCTTTGCGATGTTGGCCAAAGGCGGCATAGTGCTTGCGTTTATTTCAGTTTCGGCGATGTTTTTGATCTGGTTGGAACGTAAAGTTTCAGCGCACATCCAAAACCGTTTTGGCCCGATGCGTATCGGCTGGCATGGCGTTTTGCAACCGATTGCTGACACAATTAAACTTCTTATTAAAGAGAACATTGTCCCGACGGGAATTGACAAATTAAGCTGGTGGCTCGCACCTTTTTTTGTGACTGTGCCGGTTGTCATGGCGTTTTTGTGCATCCCGTTTGGAAAAAATTTGATTGTCCATGACTTAAATATCGGGATTTTGTATATCACCTCGATTACGTCGATTTGTGTTTTAGGAATTTTTATGGCCGGCTGGGGATCCAATAATAAATATTCGCTCTTAGGCGGTATGCGTTCAGCCGCTCAAATTATCAGTTATGAAATTCCTTTGATCCTTTCGGTTATCGTCGTTGTGATGCAAGCTGGGACGCTTTCAATGCAGGGGATTGTTCATGCACAAGAAAAAATGTGGTTTATTTTACAGCCAAATTTGACAATCGCTTTTGTGATTTATTTTATTGCAGCGACGGCCGAAGTAAATCGTACGCCGTTTGATATTCCCGAAGCCGAATCCGAGCTTGTCGCTGGATATCATACCGAGTATTCAGGGATGAAATTTGCTATGTTTTTCGTCGCCGAATATACCAATATGTTTATTGTTTCGAGCGTTGTCACGACATTATTTTTAGGCGGATGGCAAGGGCCGTTTTTGCCGCCTTTAGCCTGGTTTTTGATAAAAACGTATGGACTCGTCTTTTTTTTAATGTGGATACGCTGGACTTTACCGCGAATTCGCATGGATCAAATGATGGCTTTTGCGTGGAAAGTTTTAACCCCGATTTCTTTTGCGAATTTAATTTTTAGCGGATGGTGGCTTGTCAGATGATGCGTTATCTTAAATCTTTTTTTGTAGGGATTTTCAGCCTTTATAAGGGGATGGCTGTTACGTTTCGCAGCCTTTTTGCGCCTGCGGTGACCCTGCAGTACCCGACGCAAAAACAGCCGATGAAAGACCGTTTCCGCGGGATGGTTGATCTAATTCCGCCGGATTGTGTGATCTGTTATCAGTGCATCAAAATTTGTCCGACGGCGGCACTTGATCTGGCGCATCAGCAACTTCCTGCACCGGAAAAGAAAAAAGAGATCACCAAATTTACTTTTGACGCAGAGCTTTGCTGTTTTTGTGGGCTTTGCGAAGAAATTTGTCCGACGGATGCGATTTATTTAAATAAAATGTACGAAGTGGCCACTTATACGCACAGGGAATTAAAGATTGACCTGATGGATCCACAAAAATACAAAAATTTTCCAAAGGCGGATGCAAAGGTTTTTGAAAAACCGGCTGTGAAGCCTTCAACCGATAAACCGGCAGGCAGCGTATGATTTACGACGGTATTTTTTATTTTGTTGCCGGGTTAACGACACTTTTTGCCTTATGCACGGTGCTTACGCGCAATATTTTTCACGGTGCGATTGCCTTGGCGTTGACGCTCTTGAGTGTTGCTGGTGTTTATTTTTATCTTCAAGCCGAATTTTTGGCCATCGCCCAAGTGTTAGTTTATGTCGGGGCGATTATTATCCTTTTTGTTTTTGCGATCATGCTAACCGCAAAGATTGAAGATGCGACAATTCGCCAAACGAACCAGCAGGTTGTTGTTTCGGCCATTGCCGCGTTAGGATTTTTGGCGCTTCTTGTTGTTGGGATTCTTTCCTATCCTTGGCCGGGTAGCTCTGGCAATTTATCGGCCTTGACGTTACAGCAATTGGGAACGTCGCTTTTGACAGTTTACGCGTTACCGTTTGAATTTATTTCGGTGATCCTTTTAGCGGCCCTCGTTGGGGCCATTGTGATTGCGAAGGTGAAAAAATTATGATTCCGTTAAGCCATTTTTTAATTTTAGGAGCGGTTCTTTTTTCGATCGGTATTTTTGGTGTTTTGACCCGTCGAAATGCCGTCGGGGTCCTGATGTCCATTGAGCTGATTTTAAACGCAGCGAATATCAATTTGATTGCGTTTAATAAATTTTATGGAACTTCAGAAGGGCTAGGCCAGGTTTTTGCGTTGTTTGTTATTGCGATTGCAGCCGCGGCAAGCGTGATTGGGTTGGTTCTTATTATTGCGGTTTATCGAAAATCAAACTCTGTATTCTTGGAAAGATTTAATCTGCTCAAATGGTAAATTATCTCTATCTAATCATCGTTTTTCCGTTTATCGCTTTTTGCGCCAACATTTTCTTTGGCCGCCGGTTAAAGTCGGGGAGCGCTTATGTTTCGATTGCGGCCTCGGCACTCGCATTTCTTTTTTCGATTTTTGCATTTTTAAACCATTCTGTGACCAGTGTTTCTTTGGGAACATGGTTGACGATTAACGGACGGCCGCTTAACTTTGGAATTCTTCTGGATCCTCTAACGGTCATGATGCTTTTGATTGTGACTTTTATCGGGACGCTTATTCAGATTTATTCCATTGGATATATGGCCAATGATCCGCGTTACTCTCGGTATTTTGCGTATATGTCGCTTTTTATGAGTTGTATGCTTGGTCTTGTCATGGCGGATAATCTCTTGATGATGTATATCTTTTGGGAAGGTGTGGGCTTGTGTTCGTATCTTTTGATTTCGTTTTGGTTTGAACGCACCAGCGCAGCCAAGGCTGGCCTTAAAGCCTTTATTACAACGCGCATTGGGGATACGGGATTACTGTTAGGGATTTTTATTTTATTTTTTACGACCGGCACGATTCATTTTCTCGACTTGGAACATTTGACGGGAAATGAATTTTTATTAACAACGGTTGCACTTTTGATTTTTAGTGGCGCGGTTGGAAAGTCTGCTCAATTTCCTCTGCATGTCTGGTTGCCCGATGCTATGGAAGGCCCGACCGCTGTTTCGGCTCTCATTCATGCGGCGACTATGGTTGTCGCCGGCGTTTATTTGGTTGCACGGACCTACGTCCTTTTTATCAGTCACCCCATCGCGCTTTTAACTGTGGCCATAATAGGTGGGATTTCTGCCGTACTTGCCGCTTTCATTGCATTGGTCAATAATGACATTAAGCGGATTTTGGCGTATTCAACGATAAGTCAGTTAGGGCTTATGATGTTGGCTTTGGGTGTCGGCGGTTTTACGGCAGGCACATTTCATCTGATGACGCATGCTTTTTTTAAAGCGCTCTTGTTTTTGTGTGCTGGCAGTATCATTCATGGCGTTCATACGCAGGATATTCGAAAAATGGGCGGACTTTTAGCCCAAATGCCGGTTACCGGCTGGACGTTTCTTATTGGCAGCTTGGCGATAGCTGGCGTTGCGCCTTTATCGGGATTTTGGTCGAAGGATGAAATTTTGACAGCGGCTTTAAAAAGCGGGAATACTTTCTTTTTTGGTGTTGTTTTGCTGACGAGTTTACTGACCGCTTTTTATATGTTCCGTTTGATCTTTTTAGTTCTTTTTGGAAAACCGCGCAGTGACATGCATGCGCATGAATCGCCTATCACCATGACGATTCCGCTTGTGATTCTTTCGGCATTTGCTGTTTGCGTAGGCTTAAGCGGATCGCCGTTTTTTCATCATGCTTTCCAAAATTTTGTCTATTTCAAATCTATGCCCGGCGAGGAACATCCACAGTATTTCGTCATGGCCCTTTCGAGTGCGGTGAGTTTTTTGGGCATTGGGCTGGCGTATGTTATCTATATTCAGGGCAACAAAATCCTTTCGCTGTCGATTCGAAGTCGGTTCCAAGGACTCTATCAATTGCTCCTTAACAAATTCTATTTTGATGAAATTTATCAGTTGATATTTGTGCAACCGACAATACGCTTGTGCGCGATTATGTCGGCATTTGATTTGCGTATTATCGACGGGATTGTTAATGGCAGCGCGAAGTTTGTCAGATGGACGTCTGATCTTTTGAGGCCGATACAAACGGGTTTAATTCAAAACTACCTTTTAGTTGCCGTCGTTGGCGTGATTGTTTTTGTTTTCTTAAGTTTGCGAGGGGGGTTATGAGTTTTCCAATTTTAAGTGTGATGACATTTTTTCCGCTTTTGGCAGCTTTAGTTGTTTTTTGTGTCCCACAGAAAAAGGTTGCTTTGATACGAGCGATTGCTCTGTTTTCGACGGGTGTTGTTTTGGCTTTGTCTGTTTTTTTGGTTCTTCAGTTTGATCGTTCAATTTCTCTACCGCAGTTTAGAGAAGAGATGATTTGGATTTCTGCGCTTAATATCCATTATTCGCTTGGGGTCGATGGTTTAAGTGTTGGGCTCGTTTTTTTAACTGCGCTTTTGGGATTTTTGTCTGCGGTTGCGTCTTTGGGAATTCAATCGCGTCAAAAAGAATATTTCATTTTTTATCTGATTCTTATGACTGGGATGATGGGGACCTTTATTGCGCTGGATCTTTTTTTGTTTTATGTTTTTTGGGAAACGGTTTTGGTCCCCATGTACTTTTTGATTGGAATCTGGGGAGGGCCCAAAAGGGAGTATGCTGCGATCAAGTTCTTCCTTTATACGCTGATCGGTTCTTTGTTTATGCTCATTGGAATTTTGGTTTTGTATTTTAGCTCCACACCGCATACATTTAATATGCTTAGTCTAACCCAGCATCCGCCCTTAGGCGATATGCGCTTACAAGTCTTGGTTTTTCTTGCCTTTTTTATCGCTTTTGCTATTAAAGTGCCGATTTTTCCATTTCACACGTGGCTGCCCGATGCGCACGTGCAAGCCCCAACCCCGGTCAGTGTTTTGTTAGCTGGGGTGCTTTTGAAAATGGGTGGGTATGGTTTGCTTAGGATTTGTTTTTCGATTTTAACTGATGCGGCCCATCAGCTTTCTTATATTCTCGCGGGTTTGGGAGCCATAAGTATTGTCTACGGAGCCTTTGTGGCGATGGCCCAGACGGATTTTAAAAAAATGATTGCCTAGTCGTCGGTCAGTCACATGGGGTTTGTGATGTTGGGTTTAGCGAGTTTGAGCGCTGCGGGA